>NZ_JBHVGZ010000100.1:0-28339 GCF_042800355.1 Streptomyces sp. NPDC057623 | reverse complement strand
GGTCGCCGGTCAGTTCCGGGTGGAACGACGTGGCCAGTGCGTTGCCCTGGCGGACCGCGACGATATGGCCGTCGTGCTCGGCGAGGACCTCGGCCTCGGCGCCGACGGACTCGACCCAGGGGGCGCGGATGAAGACGCCCTCCACAGGATCGCCCGGGACGCCCTGCACGTCGACCGCCGCTTCGAAGGACTCGTTCTGACGTCCGAAGGCGTTGCGGCGCACGATCATGTCGATGCCGCCGATCGTCTCCTGGCCCGAGCGCGGGTCGAGGATCTTGTCGGCGAGCATGATCATGCCGGCGCAGGTGCCGTAGACGGGCATTCCGTCCCGTACGCGCGCGCGAAGCGGCTCCATCACTCCGAAGAGGACGGCCAGCTTGGAGATGGTCGTGGACTCGCCGCCGGGGAGGACGAGGCCGTCGACCTCGGCGAGCTCTTCGGGGCGCCGCACCGGCCTGGCCACGGCGTCGGCCGCGGCCAGGGCGATGAGGTGCTCCCGTACGTCGCCCTGGAGGGCCAGGACACCTATGACGGGTGCGTCAGTCATGTACGTGCAGTCCTTGGGGTGTGCTTACCAGCCGCGGTTGGCGTAGCGCTCGGTCTCGGGGAGGGTGTCGCAGTTGATGCCGACCATGGCCTCGCCGAGGTTGCGGGACGCGTCCGCGATGATCTTCGGGTCGTCGTAGAAGGTGGTCGCCTTCACGATGGCGGCCGCGCGCTTGGCCGGGTCGCCGGACTTGAAGATGCCGGAGCCGACGAAGACGCCCTCGGCGCCGAGCTGGCGCATCAGGGCGGCGTCGGCCGGGGTGGCGACACCGCCGGCGGAGAACAGGACCACCGGGAGCTTGCCGAGCTCGGAGACCTCCTTGACCAGCTCGTACGGGGCGCGCAGGTCCTTGGCGGCGGCGTACAGCTCGTTGTTGTCGAAGCCGCGCAGCTTGGCGATCTCGTTCTTGATCTGGCGCAGGTGGCGGACGGCCTCGACGACGTTGCCGGTGCCGGCCTCGCCCTTGGAGCGGATCATCGCGGCACCCTCGGCGATGCGGCGCAGGGCCTCACCGAGGTTGGTGGCACCGCAGACGAAGGGGGTGGTGAAGGCGAACTTGTCGCTGTGGTTGACCTCGTCGGCCGGGGTGAGGACCTCGGACTCGTCGATGTAGTCCACGCCGAGGGACTGCAGGACCTGGGCCTCGACGAAGTGGCCGATGCGGGACTTGGCCATGACCGGGATGGAGACGGCCTCGATGATGCCCTCGATCATGTCCGGGTCGGACATCCGGGCCACGCCGCCGTCCTTGCGGATGTCGGCGGGGACCCGCTCCAGGGCCATGACGGCGACCGCGCCCGCGTCCTCGGCGATCTTCGCCTGCTCCGGCGTGACGACGTCCATGATCACGCCGCCCTTGAGCTGCTCGGCCATGCCGCGCTTCACGCGCGCGGTGCCGGTCTCGGGGGCCTGGTTTTCGGAGATGGACACGGGTGACCTCGCTCGGTGAAAAGGGGGCTACTGCAAGCATCGAGGAAACGTGAGGGGTGGGGGCCACTTCAAGGGCCAATAGTGAGGCGGTGGATCGTTTTCCCTCCGTCTGCGCGCCCTGTCGCGGACCTGTGCGGCGCCCGTGGCCGCGTTAGTGTCCTCGCATGGGACACCGCATGGAACAGCGCATCAGCCTGGTCACGCTGGGAGTTTCCGACGTGGCCCGCTCCAGGGCCTTCTACGAGGCCCTGGGTTGGCGGGGGCAGGAGGTCGAGGAGACCGTCTTCTTCCAGGCCGGCGGACTGGCCCTGGTCCTGTGGGGCCGCGACAAGCTGGCCCGGGACTGCGGGCTGGCGGACGGCACCGGGATCGGCTTCGGCGGGATCGCCCTGGCCCACAACGTGCGCTCCGACGCCGAGGTCGACGCTCTGCTCAAGGCCGCGGAACGGGCCGGAGCGACCGTCACCAAGCCCGCCGCCACCAACGCCGTCGGCTTCTACTCCGGCTGCTTCGCCGACCCGGACGGCCACGCCTGGGAGATCGCGCACAATCCCGGGTTCACCCTCGCCGAGGACGGTTCCCTCACGATTCCCGACTTCGGCACGGCCTAGGCAGACCGGTCCGCGAGGGCCGCCGGGGGCTCGTCGTCCATCTCGAAGGCCAGGGGGAACGGGGCGTGGCCCGCCAGGCGGAACCAGCGGACCTTGCGGTGCCGTCGCAGGGCCCTGGCCGCCCGTACGGCGTCGTTGTGGAAGCGTCGGGCCATCGGTACCCGGCGGACCGCCTCCGTCAGCTCACGGGCCGCCTCCTCGCCTCCGGGGGCCTCCCGTACGGCCTCCACCTGCTGGGGTTCGGCGAACACGGCCCGCAGCGCCTGGCTCAGTTCGCTCTCGGCGACCTCCCGCTGCTCCTCCTCGGCCTGCCGGGCGGCGTGGGCGGCCTCGTACAGGACGATCGACGCGGCCGGATCCAGTACGCCGGAGGTGGCCAGCTCCTGGGCCACGGAGGCGCGGCGCAGCAGCTGGGCGTCGAGCGCGGCGCGTGCCGCGTCGATCCTGGCATGCAGCCGGTCCAGACGACCCGCGGTCCAGCTCAGGTAGAGGCCGATCGCGACGAGGGCTACGAGGATCCAGATGAGAGTTGCGGTCACGGGCGGAGCCTAGCCCTGCCGGGTGAGGCGGGTGGGGTGCGGGGCGTCGCGGTGCCGACGGGTCGGCCGGCGTTGCCCTCGGGCTGGACGAGCGCGGGCCGGCGCCTCGGCACAGCTTGCGGTGCCGAGCACGGGCTTCAGTCCCGCGCCAACCCCAACCGTGCCCGCAATCCGTTGCCTCCGCCGCCTGCGGCCCGCTCGTCCGCGGCCACCGCTGCCGCGCCCGCCGTCACCGTCTCGTACACCGACAGGATGTCCGCGCCGACCGTCGACCAGTCGAAGCGGCGCACATGCACGCTCCCCCGCTCCCGCAGCTCCGTACGGCGGGCCGGGTCCTCCAGGAGGCGTACCGCCGCCTCGGCGAGGGCGTCCGCGTCCTCATTGGCGAAGAGCTCGCCCGCCGCGCCCTGGTCGAGCACCTGGGCGAAGGCGTCCAGGTCCGAGGCGAGGACCGGGGCGCCGGCCGACATCGCCTCGACGAGGATGATCCCGAAGCTCTCGCCGCCGGTGTTGGGGGCGACGTACAGGTCGACGCTGCGCAGGAAGCGGGCCTTGTCCTCGTCGCTGATCATGCCGAGGAACTCGACACGGGAGCGCAGTTCGGCGGGCAGGGACTCCACCGCTTCCTCCTCGTCACCGCGGCCGGCCACCAGGAGCCTGGTCTGCGGCCGGGCGGCGAGGATCTTCGGCAGGGCCTTCATCAGGACCGGCAGGCCCTTGCGGGGCTCGTCGATGCGGCCGATGAAGCCGACGGTGTCGCCCTGCCACTCGGGGTTGGGCTCCGCCTTGGCGAAGAAGTCCACGTCGACGCCGTTGGGGATGACGACCGCGTCGCCGCCGAGGTGTTCCACCAGCGTGCGGCGGGCGTACTCGCTCACCGCGATGCGGGCGCTGATCTTCTCCAGGGCCGCCTGAAGGATGGCGTAGGCCGCGATCATCGCCCGGGAACGCGGGTTGGAGGTGTGGAACGTCGCCACGATCGGGCCCTGGGCCGCCCAGCAGGCCAGCAGGCCGAGGGACGGCGAGGCGGGCTCGTGGATGTGGATGACGTCGAACTCGCCGTCGTGCAGCCAGCGGCGGACGCGGGCCGCCGAGAGGAAACCGAAGTTCAGGCGGGCGACCGAGCCGTTGTACGGGACCGGGACGGCGCGGCCGGCTGAGATGACGTACGGCGGGAGCGGGGTGTCGTCGTCGGCCGGGGCCAGGACGGACACCTCGTGGCCGAGCCGGATGAAGTACTCGGCGAGGTCGCGGATGTGGAACTGGACGCCGCCCGGCACGTCCCAGGAGTACGGGCAGACGATCCCGATCTTCACGGACGCTCCCCGGACGCGTCGTCGGCCGGTCGTGGTTCCAGATCGGCGAGCCACAAGCGCTGGAGCATGTGCCAGTCCTCCGGATGTTCAACGATCCCCGTGGCGAAGGCGTCTGCCAGCGCCTGTGTCATGACAGACGTCTTCTCCGCCCGGGTACCTGCCTCGGGTACCTCGATCGGGGGATGCACGCGCCCCCGCATGACGGGCGAGTCGTCGTACCAGAGCGTGACGGGGAGCAGGAGCGCCCCCGTCTGCTGGGCCAGCAGCGCCGGGCCGGCGGGCATCCGGGCCGTGTCCCCGAAGAACTCGACCTCGACGCCGGACGCGGACAGGTCACGGTCGGCGACCAGGCACACCAGGCCGCCGTCGCGCAGTCTGCGGGCCAGGGTGCCGAAGGCGGTGCCCCCGCTGTGCGGCAGGACCTCCATGCCGAGGCCCTCGCGGTAGGCGACGAAGCGGTCGTAGAGCGTCTCGGGCTTGAGGCGTTCGGCGACCGTGGTGAACGGGGTCTCTAGCTTGGTGGTGACCCAGGCGCCCGCGAGATCCCAGTTGCCCAGGTGCGGCAGGGCGAGGATGACGCCCTGGTCGGAGGCCAGCCCGTCGGTCAGGTGGTGGACGTCCTTGGGGTCGAAGCCGTTCTTTATGCGCTCGGCGCTCCAGGCGGGCAGCCGGAAGGACTCCATCCAGTAGCGCAGGTACGACCGCATGCCCGCGCGCGAGAGCTCGGCGAGGCGCTGCGGGCTCGCGTCGGGCACCACGCGCGCGTAGTTGCTCTCCAGCCGCAGCACGCCCTTGCCGCGCTGCTTCCAGGCGAGGTCGGCGATGGTACGGCCGAGCCGTACGGCGACGGGCTCGGGGAGCTTCTTGACGGTGCCCCAGCCGAGGCCGTACAGCGCGTCCGTGAGGCGCTCCTGGGCACTCACTTGGCGGCCTCGCTCCCTTGAGAGGCGCTCTGCGGCTTGTCCTTCGCGGCCGCCGCGGCCGCCGCCTCCGCCTCCGCGGACTCGCGGCGGACCGTGACGACCCGCTGGATCAGCGTGACGAGGCTGCCCACGGCGACGATCCACAGGGCGACGGGCAGCAGGTACTGGATGCCGGGTACCCCGAACTTGTGCAGGCCCGCGAACCCGGCCGCGACCAGCGAGATCACCAGGCGCTCGGCCCGCTCGACGAGGCCGTTGACCGCGACCGGCAGGCCGATCGACTCGCCGCGGGCCTTGGTGTACGACACCACCTGGCCGCTGGCCAGACAGAAGATCGAGACGGCGCACAGGACGAGGTCGTCGCCGCCACCGGCGTACCAGAGGATGAAGCCGCCGAAGATCGCGCCGTCGGCGACCCGGTCGAGCGTGGAGTCCAGGAAGGCGCCCCAGCGGCTGGAGCGGCCGAGCTGGCGGGCCATGTTGCCGTCGACGAGGTCGGAGAACACGAACAGCGTGATCACGACCGTGCCCCAGAAGAACTCCCCCATGGGGTAGAAGACCAGCGCGCCCGCGACCACACCGGCCGTGCCGATGAGCGTGACCGCGTCGGGGCTGACGCCCCGCCGGATCAGAAACGCGGCGAACGGTGTGAGGACACGCGTGAAGAATGCACGCGCGTACTTGTTCAGCATGGCCTTCCCGAGGGTCGGTGTGGCGCCGTGCGGCTTCTGCTCGCCACCGGCTGGCCCATCGTAGCCACGCGTGCGTGAGTGCGACCGCCGGGCACTCGTACAGGGCTCGCGGGAGACAGCGCCCCCCCAACCCACAGCCAAGCGCACCCCCCCACCCCCCCCACCCCCCCCACAAAGCCCCCACACACAGATCCCACCCACACGCAAACAACCGTCCCCCTCCCTCTTCCCCCCCCTCCCTCTCTCTCTTCCCCCCCCCCCCCCCGCGGCCCGCCGTAGGCGGGCCGCCTTGATCCAGTAAAGAAACTCTGAACAGCTCCGGTGCCCTGGGCCCGTGGCCGGTCGCACGACCATGCGCTGACCTCGCCTTCCCAGCTGTCCGCAGCTTCGAAGCAACTATGTTCCATTATGCCCGCGTTGATGGCCATTAGTTCTGGCAGTCGGCGGAACTTATCCACAGGCTGAGGGCCGCACAGTTCTCGTCATGAACCGGAGCAACACCCAGCACCTGCCGTTATGCATTCGTGATCAACGCGCCCGTCACATCACCCTGCCCCCCACTCCCCTTCCGTGGATAAGGGGGCCACTTGGACCGAGTGACCCAGCTCACAGAAGGAGGTGTCACACCGGTGGGGTTTTTGCGACCTGTAGCAAGTGACAGCGGGGGACGGCTGCCCTCGAAGTCCAGTGCAGAGAAGTGGCATGGATCACAGAGGAAGGGGTCACACCGCTGCCGGTTCGGACACCCCTATAGGCGATCCACAGCGAGAAGAGCGGCGGAAAATAGCACGGAAGTGCCGGTTAGCAAAACCGGTGATTCTCCGGATCATTGATGCTCCCCGACAGACGAAAGGAGGCGTGTGATGTGCGCTACGTGGGGCGGGGTCGGTCGCAGGCCGTTTCGGATCCAGTCAGGTCCAGCAGGGTCGAGCGGGACCCAACAGGATCCAGCGGGATGCATGCAGGCTCACTGGCCTTCCCCGGCCTTGCGCGGCGGGATTCGCTTTGTCCGCGCAGGGCTTGGAGGCTGGTTCCACATCCCGCCACGCGGGCCACTGAGGAAACGTTCCGCCTCATCCAGCGGGAGGGCGGTTCCACGCTTCGAGGGGGTGTCCGCTTTCGCCGGTAGACATTGCCCGACAGGCCAAAGCCCTGCTTGCCGATCAGTGCGAGCTGGCCCCGGCCTCATCAGCAAGGACGGCATCAACGGCACGACGGGGAACAGGGCGATATGACCAAGCACGTAGGCGGCGAAGCGGAGTTGGGGACCATGCACAGCGGAGATGCGTCAGAGCTGTCTGCACTGGTCCGCGAGATGATGGCCACGGTGACAAGGCTCCGGCTCGAAACCAGCGAGATGCGGCAGGACGTTGCCAAGCTCAGGGCTGCGGCTGCTGAGCCTTCTTCAGGGCCTCGACTTCCCGGCGCAGCTCCTGCTGGTCAGCGCTGAGCTTCCGGATCTCTTCGCGCAATGCGACGAGCACTTCGACGGGGGACGGCTCGGCAGTTTCGGGGCTGCCAGCCTCCCCCTTGCGGGAGATGGCGTACGCAATCTTCGGACTGCCGGCCTCCCCGTCTCCGGCCTCGTCGTCCGACTCGTCTGGACTCATCCTCGCCAGGTACCAGGCCGGCGGGTGGTAGTCGATGCTGAACTCGCCCGTGAGGTCACTGGCGTCGGTGACGAAACTGCCCCGGCCGTGGATGGTATGGATCAGTCCTTCATCCCGCAGCACGTTCAGGGCGCTTCTTGCTGTCATGTTGGCGACGCCGAAGCGCTCTTGCAGCTCGCGGACGGACGGCATCTGCTCGCCGGGCTTGAATCGGCCCTCTTTGATGTCGCGCCGAAGCTCGTCGGCTGCGTGCTGATACGGCGGCCGACGGTCCTGCTTCTTTTCTGGCGCGGGGGTCATGCCCATCAGGGTAGCGACTCCTAGCTGCCCTAGCACACCCATCTGACACACTCACCTGGATTACCCGGCAGACCTAGCTGACACTCATGACTTGACACAGCTAGGTCACCGAGGTTCTATAGGTGTCGTTCCGCCACCCCCGGCGGATCACCTACCGAAAGGACGTAACCCCATGGCTCGTATCCGTGTTGGCCTGCTCCCCACCGCGTCGTTCATGGTCGGCACCATGCCGGTGCCGAAGTACTCGGACGCCGAGAAGACCCAGTTCGCCCTGGACCGCGAGACCGGCGAGCAGCTGAAGACGATCACCCTCTTCTTCATGGAGGAGGACCGCGCCGAGGCGCTCAAGATCACCGTTCCGGCGAGCGGTCTCCCCAATGGCCTCAAGCCGGGTCTGCCGGTGATGCCGGTGGAGCTGTTCGCCACCCCGTGGGCGCGGATCTTCAACGGTCAGCTCTCGGACGGCATCGCCTACCGCGCCGACCGCCTGGACCTGGTTGCCCCGGCCTCGGCTCCGGCCGCTGAAGCAGCGTGAGCGGCGGCACCCCATTCCGGTCCGGCGTCGAGCGCAGCTACCCCCTGCCTCACGCCGGGCCGGAGGCCCTGCTCACCGAACCTCTCGTCAACTCCGTGGCGGCCGTGCTCGTCGGCTACGGCTTCCCTCGCCCCTCCGCCCCGGCTGACCGGACGGCTCTCAAATCGGCCCTCGTGGCCTTCCTCTACAGCTCTCAGGAGAACGACACATGAAGGAATTGACCGATCCGGTGGAAGGGGCCTTCGGCTACGGGCCCCTGGTGGTCGGCTTGGTGCTGGCCGGGCTGGTGTGCTGGTCGGTGTGGTGGGTGGTCCGCTACATACGCGCCGACGCCATGACACGGCAGTCCATCCGACAGGCCATCCGCGTGCGGCGCACCTGGAAGCGACTCGCGCCGATGCTGAAGCTGTCGGCCACGGACAAGACCCCGACCGCGATGGCCTCGCTCGCGAACACGGACGGCAAGCCCGTCAAGCCCCGCGTCCTGGTCCCCGCCCTGAAGGTCACGCACGACATGTACGGGGTGATCGCACGGGCGAACTGCCTGCCCGGCGTCGGCCTGGAACAGTTCCAGAAGGCGGCCCCGCACCTGGCCGATGCCTGGCGGTGCACGCGGGTCGCGGTCACCCAGGACAAGCCGGGACAGGTGGTCATCCGGGGTGTGCGGCTCGATCCGCTCAAGTTCAAGACCGAGCACCATCCCACGGGTGAGGAGCCGGACAGGATCGCCCGGTGGGACCTGGGCTTGGACGAGTACGCACAGCCGGTGTCCGTCGACCTCACACAGGTGCCCGGCGTGACCGTGGCCGGCCTTCCCGGCTTCGGCAAGACCTCGCTCATCAACCGGCTGATCTGCGACTGGGCACCCTCGCCCGCGATTCAGTTCGTGTGCGCCGACGGCAAGGTGTCCACCGCCAGGGAGGGCGACTACGCGCACCTCGTGAAGCGGATGTTCGACTTCGTCGGCGATGACCTCGAAGAGGCCAACGCCCTGTTCCGGCGGCTGGTGGACCTGCGCCGCGCCCGTGTCTCAGCCGCTGAGGGCATCCTCGGGGTGCAGAGCATGTGGGAGGTCGGCCCGTCCGCAGCATGGCCGCTCGTCGTCGTGATCATTGATGAGGCGCACACCTACTTCCGCGACCACAAGGGCAGCGACCCCAAGACGAAGAAGCTCGCCGCGCTCGCGGCCGAGAACGCCCGGCTGGTTGAGGACCTGGTGAAGAAGGGCCGCAGCATGGGCATCCTCGTCATCCTCGCCACCCAGAAGTCCACCGGTGACGCCATCCCGACGTTCATCCGCGACGTGTGCCCCATAGGTCTGTCCTTCGCGCAGAAGACCGCCGAGGCTGCCGTCGCCGCGCTCGGTGAGGACATCCGGGAGTGGTCCGACGCCAACCCGATCAACCTCCAGGACCGCTCCTACGTCGGCGTCGCCTCCATGAACCACCAGTCCCAGCCCGGCTTCACCCGCATCCGCACACCGTTCGTGTCCGGCAAGGACTCCGCCTCCATCGCCGCCCGTACCGCCCACCTCACCGCTGACCCGGCCGACCTGCTCAACGCCCACCGCCCCGGCGTCGGCCTCACCAAGCCCGGCCCGGGCAGCACCACCCCGCCGATGGCGGCCTGACCCGCCAGACCCCTCGTGGCTTCCCCCTGAAAGGAGGTGAACATCCATGACTGAGGACCGGATCACTCAGCGCACCATCACCGCCGTGCTGATCGTCATCGCCGCGCTGGCGTTCGTCTTCTCCTTCGGCAACGTCTGGTCCCTGGCCCTGCGCCTGGGCGTCCCCGCCCCCATCGCACCGCTCATCGCCCCGATGGTGGACCTGTCCGTAGTCGGCCTCCTGGTAGCCCTGCGCTACCTCTCACTGCGCGGCGTCCCGGCCGAGCAGATGAAGGCCGCTACCCGGCTGATGCACTTCTCCGGCCTGCTGACCCTGGCCCTCAACGTCGCCGAGCCCCTCGTCGCCGGGCACTACGGCCGAGCCGCCGTAGACGCCGTGGCCCCACTGCTGCTCCTCGGCTGGGGAGCGGTCGGCCCACAACTCCTGCGCTCCTTCCACACGGTCGCCACCGACCAGGAGCCCGCTGCCGACACGGAACCCGCCTCAACTTCCGTGCCTCCGGCCACCGCTGTGGAACCGGCCCCCGTTCCGGCGCCTGCTCCCGTGCAGTCCCGCCCGGCCACACCCGCCGTGTCTGCCTCCCCTGCTGTGCCTGCGGTCAAGGTCCCCGAGCCGCTGCTGACCGAAGCGCGCTCCATCGCCGCGTCCCACCGCGCCGAGCACGGCGAATCCATCACGGCGGCTCAGCTCAAGATGCGGCTCGGTATCGGCCTGCCCATGGCCACCGCCCTCCACGCCGCTCTGTAGAGCCGCGCTCTCCCCGCCGGCCCTCCCCGGCACTTCCCACCCTCGCCCGCCCCTGGGCCCGACCTGCCATGCCTGCGGGCAGCAGCCCGAGCGCACTGATCGCTGCTGCCCGCAGGTCCCACCCTCGCGCCAGAAGGGAGACCCCGCCACCCATGCGCCGCCCCCTCGACCTGCGCCACGTCATCAGCCCAAGCCTGCGGGACCTGATCGAACTGGCCAACACCCACGACTTCAACCGCGTCACCGAACAGGTCCGCGACCTGCACGGCTGCACCAGCCCCATCAACCTCCACGGCTGGACCGTCACCACCGACCAGACCACCAAGCAAGTGGTCCGCTCCTACCGCTCCGAAGACGAACCCTCCGGACGCCTGCTCACCACCTGCGGCAACCGCCGCGCCTCCCGCTGCCCCGCCTGCTCACGGGTGTACGCGGCCGACACCTACCACCTGATCAAGGCCGGACTGTCCGGCGGTAAGGATGTCGCCGAAACCGTCCGCGACCACCCCCGCGCCTTCGTCACCCTCACCGCCCCCTCGTTCGGTCCCGTCCACAACCGCAAGACCGACCACACGGGCAAGCTCCGTCCCTGCCGCTGCGGCGCCCAACACGCCGAGGATGACCCGGCGTTGGGCACCCCGTTGACCCCAGCCACCTACGACTACACGGGCGCCGTGCTCTGGAACGCGCACGCCGGACAGTTGTGGGCACGCTTCACCACCTACCTGCGCCGCGCCCTGGCCGAACACCTCGGCATGACGCAGAAGGCGCTGAAGGCCGCTCTGCGCGTCTCCTTCGCGAAGGTCGCCGAGTACCAAAAGCGCGGCCTGGTCCACTTCCACGCCGTGATCCGCTTCGACGGACCCGACGGCCACACCACCTCGCCCCGGCCTGGGCCACCTTTGACGCCCTTCGCGCCGCCGTGGGCCTGGCCGTCGAGCGTGCCCGGCTCACCGTCGAGTCCGACGCCGTCGGCGAACGTGTCATCGCCTGGGGCCGCCGGTTCAAGGTCGACCCCATCACCGCCCTGGGCGACGGTGAACTGACCGACGCCCGCGTTGCCGAGTACACAGACGCCAAGGTCGCCGGATACGTCGCCAAGTACGCCACCAAGAACGCCGAAGGCGCGGGCACCGTAGACCGCACCCTGATGTGCCGCCCCTGTGCCGGACGCGGCTACGTACGCGGCCCGGACGGCTTCCACGACCGGTGCGCCGACTGCGACGGCACCGGACAGGCCGAACTCATCAAGGCCCTGCCCGTGCAGCAGCACGTACGGCAGATGATCCGCACCGCATGGGCCCTCGGCCACCTCCCGGAGTTCGCCCACCTCAAGCTCTGGAAGTGGGCCCACATGCTCGGCTTCCGCGGCCACTTCTCCACCAAGTCCCGCGCCTACTCCACCACCCTCGGCGCGCTTCGCGACGTACGCCGAGCATGGCGCCTCGCCCAAGCCGAGGCCGCCCGTGCCCGCGCCGGCCTCCCCGCCCACGACGAGAACACCACCCTCGTCACCGCTTCCGCGTGGACCTACCTCAGCAGCGGCTACCGCCCCGGCGAGGAACTCCTCGCCGCCCAAGTCCGCCACGACATAGCCCACACCCAACGCCTCAAGCACGAAGGGCTGGTGCCCGCATGACGACGGCCGTGCTCACCGTCGACCAGGTCGCCGAGCGTCTCGGCATCAGCCGCTGGAAGGTCCACGACCTGATCCGCTCCCGCGAAATCGCCTCCTTCAAGATCGGCCGCTGCCGACGCATCAGCGAATCCGCTGTGCACGCCTACATATCCCTCCAGACCGAACAGGAAGCCGCCTGATGGCCACGCCGAAGAAGAACGCCAACAACGAAGGCACCATCTACGAGCGCAAGGACGGGCGTTGGGAGGGCAGTGCCTACGTTCTGACGACGGACGGCACGTACAAGCGGCGCAGCGTCTACGGCAAGACCTGGGACGAAGCGCACGAGAAGCTGACCAAGCTCAAGGCCGCCTCCCTCAACGGTCTCCCGGTCGCCACCAGCAAGATGACGATCGCCGAGTACCTGACGTACTGGCTGACGAACGTCGCCAAGGGCAAGGTGCGCAGGACGACGTACGTCAACTACGAGTCGCTGGTGCGCAACTACGTCACCACGGAGTTCGGCAAGAAGAAGCTGGTCCGGCTGACCGCCCGCGACATCCGGGCCTTCCTCGCGAAGACGGCCGCCACCTGCCAGTGCTGCGCACAGGGCAAGGACAAGAAGCGACCGGAGCACAAGCGGCGCTGCTGCGCCCTCCGCAAGTGCTGCAAGAAGCTCCCGTCTGACAGGACCGTGCGCTTCCTGCTGGTGATCCTGCGTGCCGCCCTCCAGCACGCCGTACGTGAAGACGAGCTGCCCCGCAACGTGGCCCGGAACGTGGAGCTGAGCATGGGAACGAAGCGCGAGATCGAACCGCTCACGGCCAAGGAAGGGCGTCAGCTCCTGGCGGCGGCCCGGGACAACCGGCTGTGGGCCGCGTACGAACTGGCGGTCCGCATCGGCCTGCGCCGCGGTGAGCTGCTAGGGCTGCGCTGGTCGGACGTCGACCTTCACGAAGGCGTCCTCACCGTCCGGCAGGCACTTCAGCGCGTCGGCGGCGAACTCCTGATCGTCGCGCCCAAGACTCAGCGCTCGGCCCGTCGTGTCGCCCTGCCGTCCGAGTGCGTGACGGCGCTGCGTGCCCAGCGCGCCCAGCAGCTCGCCGACAAGAAGGCTGCGGGCATCAACTGGAAGGGGACGGGGCATGGCCTCGTCTTCACGACCAGGAACGGGACGCCCATCGAGCCGCGCAACCTGAACCGGTCCTTCGAGGCGCTGGGCGTCCGGGCCGACGTCCGCAAGGTCCGCTTCCATGACCTGCGACACACCTGCGCCTCGCTCCTCCACGAACAGGGCGCCGACGCCCGCATGATCATGGAAGTCCTGGGCCACAGCTCGATCCGCGTGACGATGGACATCTACACCTTCGTACGGCTCGACTCGCAGCGGTCGGCGTTCGATCGTGTCGGCGATGCCCTGAGGGGTGACGGCAACGGCCCGGACGATGACGACGGCGCGGCCGGTGTCCCCGTAGCCGTCTGATCGGCTCCCGAATGCGGTTGCCGTCAAACACTGCCGTCAAGGCATAAAGCAAAGGCCCTGTGGATCACTCCACAGGGCCTTTGACGTGCTGTGCACTCGGCAGGATTCGAACCTGCAACCTTCTGATCCGTAGTCAGATGCTCTATCCGTTAAGCTACGAGTGCTTGTTCTGTTTTCCGCCGCTCCCGGCCCTTCCGGCCCGCTCGCGGCGACAGGAAGAACATTACATGACTGCCGCCGCCATGTGAAATCCATTAGCCGCACCCCTTGTGACCTGCGAAAACGAGCTGATGGGGCCTTCAGAGGGCACCCCGGTGAGCGGCGTGAAAACGACGAAGCCCCGGTCCAGTGGACCGGGGCTTCGTGATCGAGCGCGGAGGCGGAGGGATTTGAACCCTCGATGGGCTTTAAGGCCCAAACCGCATTAGCAGTGCGGCGCCATAGACCGGACTAGGCGACGCCTCCAGCACAGCCGCTCGCGCGAGCGCGAGTGGTGCGTGCAGATGATGACACAGTCGAGCGTGCTGTCACCAATCGACCTCCACGGTACTAGCCGAGGTGGCCACAGGGCAAAGCTCTTCTCGGCGCGCTTCGAGGGGCGCAACGTACGAAGGCGTGCGGCGTTAGTCAGGTCATGTCGCAGGTCAACCGTTCCGTCCCGGCCGGGCGCCTTCGCCGGCTCCTCCTCGTCACCGCCGGTTCCCTCGTCGCCGTCGGCTCCACCTTCGTCGTACCCGCCGCGCCCGCCCAGGCGGCGCAGCTCCCCCTCGCGCCCCCGTCCCTCCGGGCCCCCGGCGGCTCCGGCGGCTCCGGCGACCACCTCACCGTCACCGTCCGCGACGCCGGCACCGATGCCGACGGAACCTACGAGCTGTCCTGTCATCCGGCCGGCGGCGACCACCCCGACGCCGGCGGCGCCTGTGCCGCGCTGGACCGCGGTACCCGGTGGGGCAAGGACACCTTCGCTCCCGTACCGCAGGGCAGCTTCTGCACCATGCAGTACGGCGGCTCGGCCACCGCCCATGTCACCGGCACCTGGGCCGGGCGCCCCGTCGACGCGCGGTACGACCGCAGCGACGGGTGCGAGATCGCACGGTGGGACCGGCTCGTGCCGCTCCTTCCCGACCTGCGGCAAAAGGGGCGGCCGTAGCCCGGCCCGTCAGGGAAGCAGGGGGTCCGGTACGTCGTCGTACAGACTTTCCATGGAGGAAGCACCGGCTGCGTAAAAGTCCCGCGAAGGTCTCGCGAAGCCGGAATGACGGGGGAAGGGCGCAGGACAGAAGCGGGGAGGACACAAGAGGGGACGTCCGCACAGGCGGTCATACGTTCTGGGTCACTTCGTCGTGCGACCTGCCTCTCATCCGGCGTCGCGAGCGCAACCCCAGCCTTTAGACTCCCTCGCGTGACACGCTGCGGACCGGTTGGCAAGATGGCCCGAGCGGTCGGCAAGGTGCGGTAACAGGGAGGAAGCGTCTCGTGAGCAGCAGGCCATCCCGAGGCGCTGCTCGCCTCGCAGCCATACTCGACGCGCTTCCCGATGCGTTGGTGCTGGTCAACGCCAATGGGACCGTCGTCAACGCCAACACCATCGCCCTGGAGGCCTTCGAGGCACCGGGCACCGCGCTGGTGGGCCGGGGGCTGCTCGATCTGCTGCCGCAGTTCGACTCGAAGCTCATCCCCGGTTCCATGCGGCGGCCCGACCACATGGACCCGCAGGGCCGGACCAAGCCGACCCGGATGATGGCCCGGCGGACCGACGGCAGCGAGTTCCCGGTCGAGGTCACGTCCGCGAATCTCGAGAACGGCCAGCAGGCCTACGACGGCTACGGCTACAGCGGTGACGAGCTGCTGATGCTCGTCGTACGGGATCTGACCGGGACCGTCGACACCGAGGCCGAGCTGGCGCGTTCGCAGCGGCAGACCGAGATGATCCTGCGCGCCGCCTCCGAGGGCGTCGTCGGCACCGACACCGACGGGCGAATCGTCCTCGTCAATCCGGCCGCCGCTCAGATACTGGGTTATCGGGCCAGCGACCTGGGCGGTCGGGAACTGCACACGCTCGTCCTGCACTCCCGGCCCGACGGCTCCCCCTTCCCGTACGAGGAGTCTCCGCTCGCCGACACCCTGCGTTCCGGGCGCAAGCACCGGGTGCGTGGGCAGGTGCTGTTCGCCAAGAGCGGCGCCAAGGTGCCGGTCGACCTGACGACCGCACCGGTGCGTGACGGGGACCAACTCGTCGGCGCCGTGATGACCTTCGCCGACCGGCGGCCCTACGACGCCCTCGCCGAGGAGAAGACCGCCACCGAGAAGCAGCACGCGGACGAGCTGGAGCGGCTCGCCGAGGAGCATGCCTCCGAGCTGACCGCCCTGCGGCAGAAGCACGTGGCCGAGCTCGAGGAGCTCACGGAGCGGCACGAGGAGGAGCTCGCCGCGGGCGAGGAACGGTATGCCGCGCTCGGCGAGCGGGAGAAGGACCGGTACGAGGCCCTCGCCGGGCGGCACGAACAGCTGCTGACGCTGCTCGCGCGTTCGCTCCGGGGCCCGCTCGACGAACTCCGGCGTGAGCTGGCCGCCCTCGCCGCGGACGACGCGGGGCAGTTGTGGCCCGAGGCCAACCAGGTGCTGCATCACCTGTCGGCCGGTTACTCGCGCATCACGACCCTGATCGACAACGTCCTCGGGTACCAGCAGCTCGACACGGGCGGCCAGGGGGTCGTTCGTACGAAGGTGATGCTGGACGCCGTCGTCGCCGCGGGTGTCGACGGGGCCGTGGAGCTCATCGGCCCGGGGCGGGTGCAGTTCGCCGTGCACGCGCCGCCCATCGAGGCCGAGGTCGACCCGCAGCGTCTCGCCACCGCGCTCGCGCATCTCGTCGCGGATGTCGCGGGGGTCGACGCGACCGGCAACTCTCCCGTGTCGGCGGGCGGTTACATGGACAACACCGTCGTCGTCGCGGCGGCGCAGCGCGGTGAGGTCGTACGGATCGAGGTACGCGGGCCGTATGCCGGGGGAGACCCGGTGCACGAGCCGATCGTGCGCGGGATCGTGCGGGCCCACGGCGGGGTGCTCCAGACGCACGAGGTGCCGGGGATGAGCGGCAACGCGTACGTCCTCGAAGTGCCCATCGGAGGTGGGGCCGGGGCCGTTGTCGCCGCCCCCCTCGACGTCGCCGCCATCGAGGCCGGCGACGGGGCCGAGGGCACTGTGCCGGGTGCCGAGCAGGACGTCGAGCAGGGTGCCGGACGCCGGCGCGCCCGGCGGTCCTCCGTCGACGCCTTCCTGGAGAGCGACACGCCCGGTGCCGACGCCGAGGGCGGTTCCGCGCCCGGGGAGGCCGAGGGTGCGGTGCCCACCGGGCGCCGGCGCAGGCGCGCCGCCCCGCCCGAGCTCCCGCAAGGGACCGGAACCGGGGACGCGGGCGGCGAAGCCTCCGGCGGTACCGGACGGCGGCGTGGACGCCCGGCCGAGAACGGCCAAGACGGCCAGGACGGCCACCCGGACGGCCAGGCCGGCGTGGACGACCTGGATGGCGGGGACGGCGGGGACGGTGTCTCCGAGGGAGCCGTCGTCACGGCCGCCGAGCATGCGGCGGGGACCGCGGCCGCCGGGAACAACCTGGGCGGGACCGTACCGCCGCAGGGCGTGCCCGCGCCCAGTGGACGCCGCGCCCGGCGGGACGGCGGGGAGCAGCACGCTCTGCCGCCCGCCCTGCCTGCGGCCGGTGCCGCCCAGCCGGCTTCCGGGTCCGGTACGGCCGACTCGGGCGACGCTCCCCAGCCGACGGGCCGTCGCCGACGCGCCCTCGCCTCGGCGGCCGAGCGTGGTGCGGCGCAGGCGCAGGAGGCCGGGCCCCGTCCGGTGTTCGCGCTGCCGCCCGCCGAGGCGGACCGCGCTGCCGCTCCCGCTCCGGCGGGGGTGCAGGGCGGCGGCGCCGAAGCGACCGCGCCCGCGGCTCCGGCCGCGGCCTTGACTCCGGCTGTGCCGGTGGCCCCTGCCCCCGCCCCCGCCCCCGCCCCCGCCCCCGCCCCGGCTGCGCCTGTGGCTGCGGCTCCGCGGCAGGCCCAGGCTCCGGCTGCCGTGCAGAATCCGGCTCCGGCTCCGGCTCCGGCTCCCGGGCAAGCGCAGGATCAAGCCCAGCCCCAGCCCCAGCCCCAGGTTCCCGGGCAGGGGGCTCCGGGGGACATTCTCGTCGACGAGGGCCGGCACGATGCCGTGCCGCACGACCAGGCCGAGGACCACACACCGCCTCAGCCGCACCCCACCACCGCGCCCACCGGGCGTCGTCGACGGGCCGTGGGCCAGCCGGCGGAAGCGGCCGGGACACCTGCGCCGGGCGCTGCGGGGCCGGTGGCTCCGGTACCGCCGGGTCAGCCCCAGCCGGTGCCCGGTCAGCCCCTCCCCGCCGAGGCGGCTCCCGGGCAGAGCGTCCCCGAGCAGGGCACTCCGGCCCAGGGCGTTCCGGCCCCGCAGCCATGGCCCGCCGCGGATGACACCCCCGACGCCGGGACTGCCGTACCGGCGAACGTCGCCGCCACCGCCGTACCGCCGAGTCGGACCGCCCCGCGGCCGGCCGAGTCCCAGACCTCGGGTACGCCGGCTCCGGGTACCCCGCTGCCTCCGGAAGCGGCGGCGCAGCCGCTGCCCGCGGAGGCCGGTGCTCCCGGCGCCCCCGTCGACCCGAACTCGACGCAGGGCCGCGCGATCAGTGTGCGGACGCTGGGGCAGGGTGTGCCGTTCACGCGGCAGGCGGCGCAGGTGCAGCAGCCCGCGCCGGCCGCGCCGTCGTCGGCCACGCCTCCCCCGCACCAGACCAACGGCGGACGGCGCCGCAAGCTGGGGACGCCGCCCGACCCCGCCGCGCGGGCCGGTGCCCCGGCGGAGCAGGCGGCGCGGCCGCATCCGTCGGCCGAACCGCCCGTGCCCGCCGCCCAGCCGCAGGCGCAGGCACAGCCGTCGATGGCAGGGCAGTCGCGGCTCGCGCCGATGACCGAGGGGGCCGGACGGTCGTACGCCATAGGCGCCCCGGACGAGAACGCCGCCGAGGGGCCCGAGCCGTTGGACGGGCCGGGCGGGGCCGTCGAGGTCGCCGACACTCCGCGGCCGCAGCCGATGGACGACGAACTGCCGCCGGAGCCGCTCGACAACCCGCGGCGGCTGCTCGTGTGGCCCGCACCGGATGTGACGACCCAGCAGGCGCTGAGCGACCGCGGCTACCGGCCGGTCATCGTGCACTCGCGCGAGGAGGTGGACGCGCAGATCGCGGCGTTCCCCGCCGCGCTGTTCGTCGACCCGCTGACCGGGCCGATCACCCGGACCGCGCTCCAGTCGCTGCGGCAGGCCGCGGTCGCCGCCTCGGTGCCGGTGATGGTGACCGCGGGGCTCGGACAGGCCTCACGGGAGGCGGCGTACGGCGCCGATCCCGCCGTACTCCTCAAGGCGCTGGCGCCTCGGGACACGGAGCAGCACCCGCCGCGCGTGCTGCTGATCGAGGAGCACGCGGAGATCGCGTTGGCGCTGACCGCGACGTTGGAGCGGCGCGGGATGCAGGTCGCGCGGGCCGCGAGTGACGCGGACGCGGTGGCGCTGGCGGGGGACTTCCGGCCGAACCTGGTCGTGATGGACCTGATGCAGGTGCACCACCGCCGGGCCGGGATCGTCGACTGGCTGCGCGCGAACGGGCAGCTCAACCGCACCCCGCTCGTCGTCTACACCGCCGCCGTCGACCAGGCCGACCTGCCACGGCTGGCCTCCGGCGAGACGGTGCTGTTCCTGGCGGAGCGGTCGACGAGCGGCGAGGTGCAGGCCCGGATCGTGGACCTGCTGGCGAGGATCGGTACCAACTGAGGGAGGGCGCGCGAAAGCGCCCCTCAAGGGGCGCGGGGGACTGCGCGAGCAACCACGATCCACCCGCGGCCGCTCTGCGACAGTCCCCCCGACGGCGCTCCGTCAGAGCTGGGTGACGTCCAGCCCACCCTCGGCGTACTGCCTGCGCAGCACCTTCTTGTCGAACTTGCCCACGCTGGTCTTGGGAACCGCCTCGACCAGCGTCCAGCGCTCCGGCAGCTGCCACTTGGCGATCTTGCCCTCGTCGGCGAGGAAGGTGCGCAGGGACTCGAAGTCGGTGGAGGCGCCCTCCTTGAGGACGACCGTGGCCAGCGGGCGCTCGCCCCACTTGTCGTCGGGGACGGCGACCACGGCGGCCTCGGCGACGTCCGGGTGGGACATCAGCGCGTTCTCCAGCTCGACCGAGGAGATCCACTCGCCGCCGGACTTGATGACGTCCTTGGCGCGGTCGGTGAGGGTGAGGAAGCCGTCGGCGGAGATGATGCCGACGTCGCCGGTCTTGAGCCAGCCGTCCTCGCTGAACTTGTCGGCGGGGCGCAGGGGTTCGCTGTCGGGACCGTTGTAGTAGGCGCCCGCGATCCAGGGGCCGCGCACCTCCAGCTCGCCCGCCGACTCGCCGTCCCAGGGGATGCGCTCGCCGCCGGGGCCGGTGAGGCGGGCCTCCACGCTCGTCGGGAAACGGCCCTGGGTCAGCCGGTACGCGAACTCCTCCGGCGTGCCGACCGCGTGGGCCGGCGGGCGCGCGACCGTGCCGAGCGGGGAGGTCTCCGTCATGCCCCAGGCGTGGCAGACCCGCATGCCCAGCTTGTCGAACGCCTCCATCAGCGAGGGCGGACAGGCCGAACCGCCGATGGTGACCTGCCCGAGGGTGGAGACGTCCCGCGGCTTCGCGGTGAGCTCGGCGAGCAGGCCCTGCCAGATGGTGGGCACGGCGGCCGCGTGGGTCGGCTTCTCGCCCTCGATCATCTCGGCGAGGGGCGCGGGCTGGAGGAAGCGGTCCGGCATCAGCATGTTGACGCCGGTCATGAAGGTGGCATGCGGCAGACCCCAGGCGTTGACGTGGAACTGCGGCACCACGATCAGCGAGGTGTCCTGGTCCGTCAGGCCCATCGACTGGGTCATGTTGACCTGCATGGAGTGCAGGTAGACGGAGCGGTGGGAGTAGACGACGCCCTTGGGGTCGCCGGTCGTCCCGGAGGTGTAGCACATGGAGGCGCCCTGCCGCTCGTCCAGCTCCGGCCAGTCGTACGCCGTCGGCTTGCCGGCGATCAGCTCCTCGTACTCGTGCACCTGCACGGCCGCGCCCGCCAGCCCGGAACGGTCACCCGGCCCCGAGACCACCACGTGCTCCACCGTCTTGAGGTGCGGCAGCAGCGGGGCGAGGAGGGGGAGAAGCGAACCGTTGGCGATGACGACCCGGTCGGCCGCGTGGTTGACGATCCAGGCCAGCTGCTCGGCCGGAAGGCGGAGGTTGAGGGTGTGCAGGATCGCGCCCATGGAGGGGATCGCGAAGTAGGCCTCGACGTGCTCGGCGTTGTTCCACATCAGGGTCGCGACGCGCTCGTCCTCGGTCACGCCCAGGTCCTCGCGCAGGGCGTGCGCCAGCTGTGCCGCACGGGCACCGACCTCGGCGAAGGAACGGCGGTGCGGCTCGTCCTCGCCGGTCCATGTGATGACCTGCGATGAGCCGTGAATCGTCGACCCGTGGGTCAGGATCCTGGAGATCAGCAGCGGTACATCCTGCATCGTGCTCAGCACGGCGTCCTCCCGGGGGCGACATTGCCTACGCGGTAGTAAGGGTTGCGGAGATTCTGCGCGCATACCGTGCGGTATGTCACTAGGGTCGGGCGATCGATCATGTCACGTTGCGTTCACAGGGCTCTGCCGCTAGGGGCGGTGGAGGGGGTGGGACCGGTCCATACGACCCAGATGACCCAGACGTCCTAGACGTCCTAGACGGCCCAGACGAGCCAGGCGTCTCGTACGCCTCACCTGCCCCACACGGCGCACCGAGCACCGAGCACCGAGCACCGAGCACCGGCCTACCGAACCAGCCCCAGCTCAGCGTCCTCGCGCAGCTTCCCGAGTGCTCTCGACACCGCCGACTTCACCGTGCCGACCGAGACGCCGAGCACCTCGGCCGTCTGGACCTCGCTGAGGTCCTCGTAGTACCGCAGGACGACCATCGCCCGCTGCCGCGCCGGCAGCCGCAGGATCGCGCGCCACATGGCGTCGTGCAGCGCCTGCTGCTCCGCCGGGTCGTTGTCGTGACCGGGCCTGGGCTCCGGCTCGGGCAGCTCCTCGCAGGCGAACTCGTCGACCTTGCGCTTGCGCCACTGCGACGTCCGCGTGTTCAGCAGCGCCCTGCGCACATAGCCGTCCAGGGCGCGATGGTCCTCGATGCGCTCCCAGGCCACGTATGTCTTGGTGAGCGCGGTCTGCAGCAGGTCCTCCGCGTCGCTCGGGTTCGCCGTCAGCGAGCGGGCGGTACGCAGCAGCACCGGCTGGCGGGCCCGCATGTACGACGTGAAGGAGGGATACGTCACGTTCGGAAGGGACAGCCCCGCTGGTGTAGCGGCCTCGGAAGCGCTGGTGCAGACGGGTGTGGTCATGGCTCCACGCTATGAGCGACCGCTGCTTCAGCGGATCGGCCGCAGGTGCCGAAGCAGCGTCCGCCTCAGGTTGTAGGGGTGGTGCTGCCTCCACCTCCTGAAGGTGGACGAGCGAGGGACACCTACTGCGGGATTACCCCTGGGGGTCATCGGTCGGCAGTAAGGACGAGCCCCGACGTCGGCACCCCCGTTCCCGCGGTCACCAGCACCCGTTCCGCACCGGGTATCTGGTTCACGGACGTCCCCCGCACCTGCCTCACTCCCTCCGCGATTCCGTTCATCCCGTGCAGATACGCCTCCCCGAGCTGCCCTCCATGTGTGTTGAGCGGAAGCCGCTCCTCGGCCACGAAGTCCCCTCCCTCTCCCTTCCCGCAGAACCCGAACTCCTCGAGCTGCATGAGCACGAAAGGGGTGAAGTGGTCGTACAGAATCCCCACGTCGACCTCCCCCGGCCCCAGCCCCGCCGTCCGCCACAGCTGCCGCGCCACCACGGCCACCTCCGGCAGGCCGGTGAGGTCGTCCCGGTAGAAGCTCGTCATCTGCTCCTGCCCTCGACCCGTGCCCTGGGCTGCCGCCGCTATGACGGCGGACGGGTGGGGCAGGTCACGGGCCCGGTCGACGGACGTGACGACGAGCGCCTGGCCGCCGTCCGTCTCCTGGCAGCAGTCCAGCAGCCGCAGCGGCTCGACGATCGAGCGCGAGGCCGCGTGGTCGGCGAGGGTGATGGGTCTGCCGTGGAAGTAGGCGGCCGGGTTGGTCGCCGCGTACCCGCGGTCCATCACCGCCACATGCCCGAACACCTCCGGCGTCAGCCCGTAGGTGTGCAGATACCTCTGGGCCGCCATCGCCACCCAGGAGGCCGGGGTGAGCAGCCCGAACGGGAGGGACCACCCCAGCGCAGCGCCCTCCGCCGACGGCTCCCGGTGCCGCACTCCCGAGCCGAATCTCCGGCCCGACCGCTCGTTGAACGCGCGGTAGCAGACCACCACCTCCGCGACCCCCGTCGCCACGGCGAGCGCCGCCTGCTGAACGGTCGCGCAGGCCGCGCCGCCGCCGTAGTGGACTCGGGAGAAGAACGACAGCTCCCCCATCCCGCACGCCTGGGCCACCGTGATCTCCGGGCTGGTGTCCATCGTGAACGTCACCATCCCGTCCACGTCGCCCGGTTTCAGCCCCGCGTCGTCCAGCGCGGCCCGCACCGCCTCCACGGCCAGCCGCAGCTCGCTGCGCCCCGAGTCCTTGGAGAACTCGGTGGCCCCGACACCGACGATCGCGGCCCGACCGGAGAGGGCGTCCCTCGTGCGCACGCTCATGCCGGTGTCTCCGGTGCCACGGTGACCGTCACCGTGCCGGTCACGTGCTTGCCGATGCCGTTCGCTCCGACCACCCGCACCGTCGCCGTGTCCGCGTCGACCTCCTCGACCCGCCCCGTCAACACCATCGTGTCTCCCGGGTAGTTGGGCGCCCCGAGCCGTATGGCCACTCTGCGCAGTACGGCCGCCGGTCCGAAGTGGTCGGTGATGTAGCGGCCGACCAGGCCGTTCGTCGTCAGGATGTTCATGAAGATGTCGGGGGAGCCCTTCTGGTGGGCCAACTCCGCGTCGTGGTGGACGTCCTGGTAGTCCCGGGAGGCGAGGGCCCCGGCGACGATCAGTGTGCGGGTGATCGGGATTTCCAGCGGCGGCAGTGCGTCACCGGCCCGCACGCGCCTCCCCGTCACTTCCTCCCCGCCCCTCATGCGCCTGCCTCCCGCATCTCGTGAGCCCCGTGTGCACGCCAGAACGGCAGCACCAACTCCTCGTCGCACGCCTGGAATTCGAGCCGTACCGGCAGCCCGATCCGCACCTTGTCGTACGGCACCCCCAGCACATTGCCGAGCATCCGCACCCCCTCGGCCAGTTCGATCAGGCCGACCGCGTAGGGAGGGTCGAAGGCGGGGAACGGCGGGTGGTGCATCACGACGTACGAATAGACCGTCCCCTCGCCACTCGCCTCGACCGTGTCCCAGTCCAGCCCGCCGCAGGCGTTGCAGCCGGGCAGCCAGGGGTGGCGCAGGGTGCCGCAGCCGATGCAGCGCTGGATGAGCAGTCTGTGCTGCTCCACGCCCTTCCAGAAGCCGGCGTTGTCACGGCTGACGACAGGGCGGGGGCGTGCGGGCTTCTGTCGCCGGTCCGGCTGTGACGGCTGTTCCCGCCCTGCCCGGCGTATGGGCGCGTACTTGAGGATGCGGAAGCGGTGGGTGCCCGCGAGGTCGGGGCCGACGCGGATGTCCATGCGGGTCGTGACGAAGTACCCCGTGCCGAGTTTGGTCGTCTTGCGCTCCGACACCGACTCGATCACCGAGTCGTAGGTGATCTCGTCGCCGGGCCGCAGGGGCCGTAGATACTCCTGCTCGCAGTCCGTGGCGACCACCGAGGTGTAGCCCGCCTCGTCGAGCAGGCCGAGGAGCTCGTCGTACGCGTGCGTGCCTCTCGTATGGCCGGAGAGGCCGCTCATGGTCCATGCCTGGAGCATGGTGGGCGGGGCGATGGCGTCCGGGCCCGAGTACGCCGGGTTGCTGTCGCCCATCGCCTCGCACCAGTGACGGATCATGGGCGCGTTGACGGGGTCCTTGCCGAGACGGGCCACAGCGGCGCGCTGCCCCTCGTAGACCTTCAGACGCGTCTCGAACTCGTCGCCTGCTTCCGCCTCATGGCTCACCACCGGCTCGTGGGTCATCGTCGCCCCCTCGCACTCACGCCCTCATCGCCCCACGGCGTATCGCACTGACGCTTCTGGTACACCGCGACCAGCGATCCGGTTCCCACACGAAGGTTTCTGACTGTCCGTCAGATCCTGTGCACTGTCAAGGCCACGGAAAAACGCCTGCGCGGCGGCACCGAAGTACCGCCGCGCAGGCGCGTTACACCCCACAGAGCACACCCCACACAACTCCGAGGAGGCCGGCGCCTGAGCACGGGGGCGCCGGCCCCCTCAGCTCACCACCAGAGGGGGGTGAAGTTGACGGACGTGTTGTCGTTGCCCTGGTTGACCGCCGTGAACGCGGAGCCGTTGACCTGGGCCGTGTTGCTCTGGTTCGAGGCGCCGGAGCCGGTCGCCTGCTGCTGGGTGGTGGACGACGTGCCGAAGTTGTCGCCGCCGACCCCGCTGCCGATCAGGCCCTGGGCGGCGTTCGTGACGGCCGCACTGGATCCGTCGTCCGCGAAGGCGCCGTTGTCCGCAGCCGCGACACCGGTGAACAGAGCGGCGGCGAGCGGCAGGGCGGAGACGGCGGCGATGACGCGGGCGGTACGGATGCTTGCCATGTTGTTCCTCCAGAACAGGTGCGCCCAGGCTCCCCGCCGGACGCATTGGTGGTGCTTGAAGTACTGCGCTTTCCAAGGCAGTTGGCCGACCGCCCCGGAGTTCTGCACGACGTCGCGAGATCAGAGTTGCCCACCGAATCCCCGGCGAACCACCCCGGAAGCCCCTATTCGCCCTGAAGCGTGATGACAAGTCGATAAACCCCTTTCGCCACTTCCAACGCTCACGTCAGGGCAGGACGGGCAGCTCCACCCCAAGCCCCACAAGAGGGGAAAGGTTCCGTCACTATCCCGGCCAATCTCCGCCGAGCGGCGCGTCGGCGGCGCGTCACACCCAGCACCCCTTTCCTTTTTCGAACGCCTGTACGAACATAGAGGCATGGCCACCACCGACCGGCAGGCCACGACGCTGGCCCTCGCACACGCCCTGTCAGCCGCCGAGCGCGGTCTGGCCGTCATCCCCCTGTCCCGGACGAAGCTCCCGGCCCTGCGCTCCCCGCACCGCGACGACCCCGACCCCGCCCCCTGCCACGGCGAGTGCGGCCGCTTCGGGCACGGGGTCTACGACGCCTCCACCGACCCCGCCCGCATCCGCGAACTCTTCGCCGCCGCCCCCTGGGCCACCGGTTACGGCATCGCCTGCGGCCTGCCGCCGCACCACCTCATCGGCGTCGACCTCGACACCAAGTCCGGTACGGACTCCTCCGCCGCCCTGCGCGAACTGGCACTGCGTCACCTGTTCACGATCCCGCCCACGGTGGTCGTCCTGACCCCGAGCGGCGGCCGTCACCTCTGGCTGACCGGCCCACCCGAAGTCGTCGTCCCCAACTCGGCGGGCCGCCTCGCCCCCGGCATCGACATCCGCGGCGCGGGCGGCTATCTCGTCGGCCCCGGCTCCCGCACCGATCACGGCGTCTACAGCACGGCCCCCGGCACCTCCCGCATCGGCCCCGCGCCCTGTCCGCGCGCCCTCCTGCGCCTCCTGCTCCCGCCACCCCGCACACACCACTTCACGCCCCCGACAGCAGGCGGCCACGGCCAGGGGCTCGTCCAGTTCGTGCTCACCGCGCACGAGGGCCAACGCAACACCCGCCTGTTCTGGGCCGCCTGCCGCGCCTACGAGGACGGCATCGGCCCCACCCTCGTCGGCCCCCTCGTCGAGGCGGCACTCGACACCGGCCTGACCGAACGCGAGGCCCGCGCGACGATCGCGTCGGCGGCGCGGATGACGGGGCACCGGCCCTGACGGACGCAGACGCCCGACCGGGGCCTTGAAACGCACGGGAGCTCGATGCACCACCGCCCTGGAGTGCCGACCATGTCGCTGACCCGTGTCGTCCTCACCTCCGGCCGCTCGCTCGATCTCTCCGAGCTGCGGCTCTCCTCGACGTACGGCGGGACACTGGAGGGCTACCCGTGCAAGCCGGTCAACGACCTGAAGATCAACGGCCTCGTCCGCGCCGCGGAGCACGCTCACCCTTCCGTGCCGGTGCACCTCGTCCCGCCGCGGCGCGAGTATCCAGACCAGTACGCGGGCGCCTTCGGCCCGGTCGAGGTGCTGCCCGCCGTGGCCTGCGTCGGCGCCTTCCACTCCACGGCCCTCGACCGCGCCCACGACCCGGTCCTGCGCCGTTCCGCCCTCACGATCATCTGGTTCCAGCCCACCGCGCGCGTGCCGTACGGCTGCGACGCGGAGGAGGCGCTGCGGGGCGTCGACTGGGAGGGACTGGCGCGGGACTTCGAGCTCTAGCCGTGCTGATCTGGTACGCCGCTGTGGAGGCGGCGTCGTGGAGGCGGGCTCTGAGGGCGGAGGTGGCGGGGAAATCGCTTGCCCTCAAGGGGTGCGCGTATGCCAGGGTCGGCCGATGAGCGATTCCCGACGTGACCTGTTGCGCTGGCAGTTCGACCTGAACTGGGCGTTGTTCGAGTATCACCTTGAGCGGCTGCGCCCCGAGGACTTCCTGTGGGAGCCGGGGCCGAACTGCTGGACGGTGCGTCAGAGCGCCGACGGCACCTGGGTACCGGACTGGGCGGAAACGGAGCCCGACCCCGTTCCCGTGCCGACGATCGCCTGGGTGAGCTGGCACATCGGCTGGTGGTGGAGCGTGGCCACGGACCATCTGTGCGGCCGCCCGCCCAGGGACCGGACCGAAGTCACCTGGCCCGGCGACGGGCAGGCGACCGTCGCCTGGCTGCGCGACCTGCGCACGGACTGGCTGGCGGCTCTGGACCGGCTCGACGACCCGGACCTGGACGCCACAGCGGCGTTCCCCTGGCCCGGTGACCCGCAGTACACCGTCGCCCGCATGATCGGCTGGGTGAACGCCGAACTGATGAAGAACGTCGCGGAGATCGGGCAGCTACGGATGCTGCGGACGCACCAGGGGCATTGAGCGCTCTTCGCCGGCCGCCGTTGTTGACGACCACGAGAACGGCCACGCCGGCTGCACGCACCTGACACAGGCCGCTGACCTGCACCTTCCCCGCATGCCGCCACCAAGATGTCCAAGTCGCCACATGGCCCCAAAATGGAGTTGTCGGCTTTGTGCGTGCTGGATCGGAGAGGCCATGAGCGACCTCAAGTTTGAGCAGAAGCGCTCGCTGTCGCGCCTTGAGGCGGCTGATCAGCTAGCCGTGCTCGCGGCCGCGCTGAGGCAGGGCGGGGATGCCGAACTGGAGCTTGAGCCGTGGACCTTGAGCCTGCGGATCCCCGACGACCTCCGCAGCGAGATCGAGGTCGAGGTCGGCGACGGGGAGATCGAGCTGGAGATCGAGCTCAAGTGGTCGACCGCACCAGCCGCTCGGGCCACGGCACCCCAGGCGGCAGCGGACGCGGAGACGACCGGAGCCGGACGGAAGACCGCGCCTGCCGCTACCGCGGGCACTCGCGCCGGCGCAGGCAGACCGGCGAAGCGAGCCGGCGCGAAACGGACCACCGCGAAGAAGTCCTGATCCGGCTCAGCCGAGACACCGGCACGCGAAACGGCCCCTGACCGATTCACCTGGGACGCTGTTGGCGAATTGTGGGGCGGCCCGTGCGTGACGTCGGTCTCCAAGACCTGGTTGTGGTCTTGGAGACCGACGTTTGTGTTTGGGGTG
>NZ_JBHVGZ010000099.1:0-29770 GCF_042800355.1 Streptomyces sp. NPDC057623 | reverse complement strand
GGGGGGGGGGGGGGGGGGGGGGGGCGGGGGGGGGGTTGCCAGGGGGGGGGGGGGGGGGAGGGGGGGGGGGGGGGGTGGAAAGCGAGACCCCCCGCCCCTCTCGTCCTGCCGTCAGCCCACGTTGAGCCCCGCGAGCTCCCCGAGCGGCAGCGTGTGCTGGGTCTGGAGGACCTTCGCGCGCAGGTAGCGGACGTTGTCCGGGGTGGCGAAGACGCCGGTGGGGACGCGGCCCTGGACCTCGACGCCGAGGGCGCGGAGCTGCTCCGCCTTGTCGGGGTTGTTGGAGAGCAGGTCCAGTCCGCCGATGCCGAGGGCGGCGAGCATCTGGGCGGCCGCCGTGTAGTCGCGGGCGTCCTCGGGCAGGCCCAGGGCGGCGTTCGCGGCGTAGGTGTCGAGGCCCTGGTCCTGGAGGGCGTACGCGTCCAGCTTGTTGTAGAGCCCGATGCCGCGGCCCTCCTGGCGCAGGTACAGCAGCACGCCGCCGCGCTCGGCGATGCGCTCGACGGCCTCGCGCAGCTGGGGGCCGCAGTCGCACCGGGCCGAGCCGAAGACATCGCCGGTCAGGCACTCGGAGTGCAGCCGGACCAGCGGGGTGGTGCCGGGGGCCGGGTCGCCGAGGACGACGGCCACGTGCTCCAGGCCGTCGGCCAGACCGTGGAAGGTGACCAGCTCGGCGTCGGCGCGGTAGCCGTCCTGGAAGCGCAGCGGGACCCGGACACGGGCGCGCTGGGTGGCGGCGGTGAAGTCGGGCATGCGGGTTCTCCGGGTTCCGTACGTGGGTCTCTGCTTCAGATTTGAAGCAGCTCCTCGAAACAGGACCCTATCCCATGCTTTAAATTTGAAGCAATAACGGCGCTGTGGCGTGCGTCACGAACAGGGCTTGCCGGAGCGCCGCCGCCAGGGCACGTCCTCCGCGGTGGCGTGCACGTCGTCGCCCTGGAAGCCCTCGGCGACCTTCGTGAAGATCTCCTCCAGCTGCCCGACCTGCTCCGGGGTCAGCCGGTCGAAGAGCAGCGCCCGTACGGTCTCGACGTGCCCCGGCGCCGTACGCTCCAGGACGCGCATCCCTTCCTCGGTGAGGGTCGCGATGCTGCCGCGCTTGTCCCGGCGGCAGTCCTCGCGCCGCACCAGCCCGTCCTTCTCCAGCCGCGTCACGGCGTACGTCAGCCGACTGCGGGTGATCTTCAGCCTCTCCGCGAGATCGGTCATCCGCAGCTTGCGCTCCGGAGCCTCGGACAGGGTGGCGAGGATGGAGTAATACAGATGGGGCATGCCGGCTTCCTGCTGGAGCTGCCGGTCCAGCGCGTCCTCCACCAGGGCGGCGGAGGCGATGTAGGCGCGCCAGGCGCGCTGCTCCTCGGGGGAGAGCCAGCGAGTCGTCATGCGACCAGTGTAAGTTTGTTTCAAACTTGAACCAAGCGGAGCGTGCCGATGCCGTCGTACCCCTACGTCCTGCTGTCCGCCGCGGTCTCCCTGGACGGCTACCTCGACGACGCCACCCCCGAGCGCCTGCTCCTCTCCAGCCCGGCCGACTTCGACCGCGTCGACGAGGTACGGGCGTCCGTGGACGCCATCCTGATCGGCGCCGGCACGATCCGCGCGGACAACCCGCGCCTGCTGGTGAACTCGGCCGAGCGGCGGGCCGCGCGGGCGGCGGCGGGCAGGCCGGAGTATCCGCTGAAGGTCACGGTCAGCGCGTCCGGCGAGCTGGACCCGACGGCGAACTTCTGGCACACGGGCGGCGAGAAGATCGTCTATACGACGGAGAAGGGCGCGGAGCGGCTGCGGCGGGAGCCGGTCGCGGCGGACGTGGTCGCGCTGGGCCCGGACCTGGACTGGCGGGACCTGCTGCGGCACCTGCGCGAGGTGCTCGGGGTCGAGCGGCTGATGGTCGAGGGGGGCGGCACGATCCACACGCAGCTGCTGCAGCAGGGGCTGGCGGACGAGGTGCAGCTGGTGCTGGCACCGCTGTTCGTGGGGGACCCGCAGGCGCCCCGGCTGTTCGGCCCGGGCGGGTATCAGGAGGGCCGACTGCGGCTGCTGGAGACGCGGCGGATCGAGGACGTCGTGCTGATGCGCTACGAGCCGACCGCACCCGGTGCCGGCCTCCTGGCCTCCGCCGCCGACCGGAGGTGGCTGGCGCTGGCGTGCGAGCTGGCCGCCGAGTGCCCGCCGTCGGGGACGGCCTTCAGCGTAGGGGCGGTCGTCGTGGCGGCCGACGGGACCGAGCTGGCGCGGGGGTACTCCAGGGAAGAGGGCGACCCCGCGGTCCATGCCGAGGAGGCGGCGCTGGCGAAGATCGCGGCCGGGGACCCCCGTGTGACGTCCGCCACGGTGTACACGAGCCTGGAGCCCTGCACGCGTCGGGCGTCCCGCCCGGTGCCGTGTGCGCGGTTGATCCTGGAGGCGGGGGTGCGGCGGGTGGTGACGGCCTGGCGGGAGCCGGACACGTTCGTGGCAGGGGCCGACGGAAGCGGGCTGCTGGCCGGGGAAGGGGTGGATGTGGTGGTCCTGCCCGAGTACGAGAGGCGGGCCATGGCCCCGAACAGCCACCTTGTCGCCACGCCGCCGGGGCCCTGAACCGGCCTCGAAAGCGTCGGTCGAGGTGGCCCCGGTACACGCGTGTGCTTTCTGCCCCGCGGATGGCGTACTATTGAGTCATCGCCGCGGGGTGGAGCAGCTCGGTAGCTCGCTGGGCTCATAACCCAGAGGTCGCAGGTTCAAATCCTGTCCCCGCTACTGATGGCCCAGGGCCGGAACTGATTCAGTTCCGGCCCTGAGTCGTTTCCTGCCGGGTTTCCCACTCGGATTCCCGGGATTTCCGCGCGATTTCCCGCCCGGGGACCCAGCCCCCCATTCGACTCCTCACCGGCCGCGCGCTCGTCCGGTCGGCCGTCACCACTCGCCCACCGCCCCCGCTTCGGCAACCCTGGTGAGGTGGAGCAACGGCGGATCTCGTACGCGCGCCGGTTCGTCCGGCTGCTCCCCGCCCTGCTGATCGCGGCCGGAGGCATGTACGACTACGTCACACCCACGGACTTCACCGGCGCCCCCTTCTTCACCGCCGCCCCCCTGGTCGCCGCCCCGCTCTACTCGCAGCGCGGCACCGTGCTCACGGGCATCGTGGCGGTCGGCACCCTGCTCGTGCTCCGCGGCCTGCCCGGCGACCTTCCCCGGGCCGAGGTGACCACTGAGCTGGTCACCGTGGTCACCGTCTCCGTCCTCGCCGTCCTCATCAACCTCCTCGTCCGCCGCGGCGACGAGCGCCTTGCCTCCGCCCGCGAGATCGCCGAGGCCGCCCAGCGCGCCGTACTCCCCGACCCCGCCGAGCGGATCGGCGGGTTCCAGATCGCGGCACGGTACGAGGCGGCGCAGGAAGGGGCCTTCATCGGCGGTGACCTGTACGCGGTGCAGGACAGCCCGCACGGCGTACGGATCGTCGTGGGGGACGTGCGCGGCAAGGGCATGGGAGCGGTCGGGGTGGTCGCCGTCGTCATCGGGGCCTTCCGGGAGGCCGCCGAGCAGGAGACCGCGCTGGAGGCGGTCGCGCAGCGCCTGGAGCGGGCGCTGGCACGGGAGCGCACGCGACGCGAGGGGATCGAGGCCTCCGAGGGGTTCACCACCGCCGTCCTCGCCGAGCTGGCGCACGGCGACGGGACCGTGCGCCTCGTCAACCGCGGCCATCCCCCGCCCCTGCTGCTGTACGCCGACGGCGAGGTGCGCGCGCTGCCCGCTCCGGAGCCCGCGCTGCCCCTGGGCATGGGTGAGCTCGGGACCTGGCCGGACCGGGCCCAGGAGGCCGACTTCCCGGGCGGGGCGACGCTGCTCCTCCACACCGACGGCCTGTCCGAGGCCCGGGACGCCACCGGGCGGTTCTACGACCCCGAGGCGGGGCTCGCGGGACGGGCCAACGCCCGGCGCGAGCCGACCGAGCTGCTCGGTGTGCTCGCGGCGGAGGTGCGCCGCCACTCCGGGGGCGGCATGGCGGACGACATGGCCCTCATCGCCGTACGACGGACCAGATGAAGATCTTGTGGAGAGCAGACCCTGATCGCCGTCACCAAGGGTGATCAGACGAGTGCCCTCCGCATAACAACTGACATACCGTCAATACCTGTGTGACCCCTGAGCCTTGGTCAACTCGCCCGATTTAGGCCGCTCATGACCTGTAAGTCCAGGCGAGAATCGTTAATGATCAAGCGGAACAGCTTGGAATCCGCACCCCGCGTCTATTAACGTTCGATAACGCAGCGCGGTCGTCCCAGCCGTCACAAGAGTCGGCTCCGTGCGCACGCGCCGAATCCCGCAAGGGAACCGGGGAACCACCACCTTGGGGTGAATCGCACGGATACCACCGGGAACTCACGGTTGGTATACGCGCGTAGGAGACCTTCCTGCTCCGAACCCGTCAGCTAACCCGGTAGGCGAGAAGGAAGGAAAGGAGTACGCCCACGTGGCGTCCAACCCGCCTGCCCCGCAAGCCCCGTTCGTGCCGAGTCAACGCGGTAGCGAAACCTTCGGCTACGACCGTCACCGCACCGACGAGGGCCCGTTCGAGGAGTGGAACCCCACCGCGGATTCCCTCCGTCCCGTACGCGGCAGGCATCGCGTCTCCAAGCAGCGTGGCGGGGGACTCGCCCGCAGCTCCACGGTTCTCGGCGTCGGAGTCATAGCCGCCGTCGGCGCGGGCGGTATGGCCAGCGCGAACAGCGGCAAGCCGCCGGTCGCCATCACCATGCCGGACCTGCCCCTGATCTCCGACGACGACGCCGCGCCCGCCGAGGACACCGGCACCGCGCTGAGCACCATGGGCACGGCCGTCGAAGAGACCACCCAGGGCACCACCGACGCCGGCGAGGCGCTGCGCAGCCGCATCATGGCGCAGGCCGAGCAGCAGCAGGACCAGATCGAGAGCAAGGCCGCCGCGGCCGCTGTCGTCGCCGCCGAGAAGGAGGCCGCCGCCGCGGCCGCCAAGGCGGAGGAGGAGGCCAAGGCCAAGGCCGCCGCCGCGAAGGCCAAGGCCGAGGAAGAAGCCCGCAAGAAGGCCGAGGCCGAGCGCCTGGCCGAGCTGGCCAAGCAGTTCACGCTGCCGACCTCCTCGTACACGATCACCTCGACCTTCGGTCAGGCCGGCGCCTACTGGTCCTCCGGCTACCACACGGGCCTGGACTTCGCCGCCCCCTCCGGCACGCTGATCAAGGCCGTGCACAGCGGCACGATCACGTTCGCCGGCTGGGACGGGTCGTACGGCTACAAGACGGAGCTCACCCTCGACGACGGCACCGAGATCTGGTTCGCGCACCAGTCGTCGATCAGCGTGAGCGTGGGCCAGAAGGTCAATACGGGCGACGTCATCGGCCGCGTGGGCGCCACGGGCAACGTGACCGGTGCCCACCTGCACCTCGAAGTGCACCCCGGCGGCAGCGCGAGCGGCATCGACCCGATGGCGTGGCTGCGCGGCAAGGGGCTCACGCCCTGAGGCGTCCGAGAAACACCCGCTTCTGATCCCCGGCTGTTCCGGATCTCCGGCGGTCCTGACGACAACCCCCCGACGTCAGGGCTGCCGGCTCCGGAGCGCCGGGGTCCGCTTGTTTACGGGAACTTTGCGGCTGATCCGGAAGAGTGGACTCCGCCAAGGGCGTTGATGTCGAACATGACTTCCCTACGCAAGCTCGGCACCTCCGACCTGGAGGTCTTCCCGCTCTCCCTCGGCGGCAACGTCTTCGGCTGGACGGCGGACGAGACCCAGTCCTTCGCCGTCCTGGACGCCTACGCGGCGGCGGGCGGCAACTTCATCGACACGGCCGACTCGTACTCGGCGTGGGCCGAGGGCAACGCGGGCGGCGAGTCCGAGACCATCATCGGCAACTGGCTGAAGGCCCGCGGCAACCGCGCGGATGTCGTGATCGCCACGAAGGCCAGCCAGCACCCCGACTTCCAGGGACTCACCGCGGCCAACATCAAGGCGGCCGCCGACGCCTCCCTGCGCCGCCTGGGCACCGACCACATCGACCTCTACTACACCCACTTCGACAAGCCGGACGTGCCGGTCGAGGAGATCATCGGCGCGCTGGACGAGCTGGTGAAGGCCGGCAAGGTACGGCACATCGCCGCGTCCAACATCTCGGCGGAGCGCCTGGCGGCCTCCCTCGCCTTCTCCGACCGCGAGGGTGTGGCCCGGTACGTCGCCCTCCAGCCCCACTACAACCTGGTCTCCCGCGACACCTACGAGGGCGACCTCCAGAACCTCGCCGAGCGCGAGGGCCTTGCGGCGGTCCCGTACTTCGCCCTGGCGTCCGGCTTCCTCACGGGCAAGTACCGCACCGGTACGACGGTGCGCAGCCGGCGTGCCGAGGGTGCCGCCAAGCACACGGAGACGGAACGGGGCCGGAAGGTCCTCGCCGCCCTGGACGAGATCGCCGCCGCCCACGAGGCGCCGGTGGCCACGGTCGCCCTGTCCTGGCTGGCGTCCCAGCCGACGGTCACGGCCCCGATCGCCTCGGCCCGGACTGTCGAGCAGCTGGCGGCGCTGGTGGGGGTGGACGAGCTGATGCTGACGGAGGAGGAAACGGAGAGCCTCACACAGGCGTCGTCCTGAACCCCTCCAGCCCGTCCGGCGTTTGAGGACGAGGCATTTGCCATCCCGAGCCCCACCCACCCGCAGGGGGCCTGGCGCTGGTCCGTCTTCCAGCCCGTCCGGCGTTTGAGGACGAGGCCGCAGGCCGAAGCGGGGGTCCAGGGGGCGGCGCCCCTTGGCGGGGTGGAAGGGGCGGAGCCCCTTCAGGGATGGGACGGGTAGGGGCGGCGGGGGCGAGGAAACCACGGCACCCCCGCACCGTCACGTCCGATACGGGTTGTACGGGTTGTACACGGGATACGACGCAGCCGCCCCGTACCCCTGCCCGTACGGCTGCCACTGAACCGGCGCCGCATACCCGGACCCGTACCCGTAGCCCTGCCCGTGTCCCTGCCCCTGCCCATACGCCGGCCAGGCCCGCGCAGCCACCGCGTGCTGCAGCGCCGGCCGCGCAACCTCCCGCCGCCACCACAGCTCACGCAGCAACTCCCCCTCCCGCACCACGAAGTCCGCCCCGGCCCGCCCCCGCCGCCCCCGGTGCCGCAGGAACGCCAGCGACGTGGCATACGCCTCGTACTGCGCCACGGCCCGCGCGGCCCCCCGCCCCCCACGGCGCCGCGCATACTGCCGGGCCACCCGCCGAGCCCGCATCGAACCGAGCGCGAACGGCTCACTCGGGGCCAGCCACCCGGCCACGACATACGCGGGCAGTTCCTCCCGCACGGTCCTCAGCTCACGCTGCCGCGTCCAGATCACCAGCCACGTCAGCAGCCCGAACGCGGGCACCATGAAGGCCGCGTACACGGCGAAGAACCCGAACTCGCCGAAGGCCGAGGAGCCGTTCCACAGGGCGTGCATGCCCATGGCGAGCAACAGCCCGAAGAGGGGGAGAAGCACCCGCCGCACGTGCTGCCGTTCACCCGACAGCGCGGCGATGCCGAAGCCGATGCCGGTCAGGACGGTGAAGAGCGGGTGCGCGAACGGCGACATGATGACGCGGACGAAGAAGGTCGCCGCGGTGACGGAGGCGATGCCGCTGTCGCCGGACAGCTGGTCGGTGCCGAAGGCGGTACCGAGGTAGAGGATGTTCTCGGTGAAGGCGAACCCGGTGGCGGTGACCCCCGCTATCACCACGCCGTCGACGATCCCGGTGAAGTCCCGCCGCCGGAAGAGGAACACGAGGAGTACGGCCGCGGCCTTCGCCGTCTCCTCCACGACAGGCGCTATGACGGTCGCGCCCAGGGTGTCCGCGTGCGACGGATCGGCCGTCGCGGTCGCTATCCATCTCGTCGCGAAGCTGTTGGCGATGATCGCTATCAGCGCCGCCGCGCAGGCACCCCAGGCGAAGGAGAACAGCAGATTGCGCCAGGGCCCCGGCTCGACCCGGTCCAGCCACCGGAAGGACGCGACGAGCAGCGGCACGGGCAGGATGGCGAGCCCGAGCCCGACCAGGAACCCTTCGGTGCCGGTCTGCTCCCGCACCAGGGCGAGGATGACCAGCCCGGAGAGCGCGAGCAGCGTGCTGAGCGCGCCGTAGCGCACCCACCGCTTCTGCCACCAGTGCGCGTGCCGCAGTGCGCCGCCGGTGGGACCGGTGGGGTGCGTCGGGTACGGGGGACAGGTGGCCACGGCATTGACCCTAACGAGGCAGGGGCGCCGCCCGCAGCAGCGCGAGGGGCTCGGGCGCCGGTGGGGAGTTGCTGGAGATGCTCTTGTTCCGTGCGGTACTTCCCGCTGCTCCTATCGCTGTACGCGGCGGAAGAGCAGGTCGTTCACCACATGACCCTTGTCCAGTCCCTGCCCCTCGAAACGGGTCAGCGGCCGGAACTGCGGACGGGGCGCGAAACCGCCGTCGTCCTGGGTGTTCTCGAAGTCGGGATGCGCGCTCAGTACTTCGAGCATCTGTTCGGCGTACGGCTCCCAGTCGGTGGCGCAGTGCACGACGGCACCGGGCTTCAGCCGGGTCGCGGCGAGGCTGAGGAACTCGGGCTGGATGAGCCGCCGCTTGTGGTGCCGCTTCTTGGGCCAGGGGTCCGGGAAGTAGACGCGCAGTCCGTCGAGTGCGTCCGGCGTGAGCATCTCGCGGAGCAGGATGATGGCGTCGCCGTTGCCGACCCGGAGGTTGGACAGCCCGTTCTGGTCGGCGAGGTTGAGCAGATTTCCCTGCCCCGGGGTGTGGACGTCGACGGCGAGGATGTTGGTGCCGGGGTCACCGGCGGCCATCTGCGCGGTCGCCTCACCCATCCCGAAGCCGATCTCCAGCACGGAGGGGTTGTCGTTCCCGAACAGCTCGGCCAGGTCGACGACGCACTGCCCGTCGATGTCGAGCCCCCACTTGGGCCACAGCCGCTGCAACGCGTCCGCCTGCCCCGCGGTCACCCGACTCCGCCGTGGCTGAAAGCTCCGGATCCGCCGCTCGAAGTGCGACCCGGCCGGGTCGGCCTTGGGCCCGTCAGGGAACCGTGGCTCACCCTTGGCCCGGGTATGTCGAACGGAGACCCCGGGGTGGTGATCGGCAGGGCCGGCCTGCTCGCCGGGCTGGGGGGCTTCGGGGGCGTTGAGAGAGTCAGACACAGTGGAACCGATTTTACGGGGGAACAGCACACAACAAGCCCGCCCGGGCACCTCCAGCCCGTCTGGGGGCACCCCCTCTGGGGGAGTTTGAGGACGAGGCCCTTCGGGGCGATAGCGGGGGTCCAGCGGGCGGCGGGGGCGAAACCACGAGGCCCGCCCTCGCACCCACCCGCACCCCAACCCCCTCAAGCAGCCTCCATCACCGCCAACGCCCTCCGCGCCACCTCCCGCCCGATCGGCAGCGAAGCGGTCGCCGCAGGACTCGGCGCGTTCAGCACATGCACCGCCCGAGCCCCCTCCCGTATCAGGAAGTCGTCCACCAGCGACCCGTCCCGCAGCACTGCCTGCGCCCGCACCCCCGCCGCAGCCGGCACCAGATCATCCGAGGTCACCGCGGGCAACAACCTCCGCACCGCCTCCGTGAACGCCCCCCGGGACACCGACCGCCGCAGCTCCCCGGCGCCGTACCGCCAGTGCCGCCGGGCCATCCGCCACACCCCGGGCCACGCCACCGTCGCCCCGACCTCCCGCGGCCGGACGACACCCCACCCGTACCCCTCCCGGGCCAGTGCCGGCACCGCGTTGGGCCCGATGTGCACATCGCCGTCGATCCCGCGTGTGAGGTGCACCCCGAGGAACGGAAACGCCGGGTCCGGCACCGGGTACACGAGCCCCCGCACCAGCTCGGGCCGGGCCAGCGTGTAGTACTCGCCCCGGAAGGGCACGATCCGCACCTCGGGCTCGTCCCCCGTCATCCGGGCCACCTCGTCGCAGTGCAGCCCGGCACAGTTCACCAGCACCCGCCCCCGCACGACGTCGCCGCCCGTGGTCCGTACGGCTACCCCCAGCTCCGCCCGCCGGTCGACGTGCTCGACCTGCGCGCCGTACCGGATCTCCGCCCCGGACGCCTCGGCCAGCTGCCGCGCGACCCCGACGAAGTCACAGACGCCCGTCGTCCCCACGTGTATGGCGGCGAGCCCGCGCACCTCCGGTTCGTACTCCGCGATCTGCGTGGCGCCCAGCTCCCGTACCGGAATGCCGTTCTCCCGGCCGCGCTGCACCAGGGCGTGCAGCCGCGGCAGCTCGGCCCGCTCCGTCGCGACGATCAGCTTGCCGGTGACGGCGTGCGCGATGCCGTACTCCGCGCAGAACTTGACCATCTCGGCGGCACCGCGCACCGCGTACCGCGCCTTCAGCGAACCCGGCCGGTAGTAGATCCCGCTGTGGATGACCCCGCTGTTGCGCCCCGTCTGGTGCCGGGCGGGACCCGTCTCCTTCTCCAGCACGGTCACCCGCGTCCCCGGCGCGGCACGCGTGATCGCATACGCCGTGGCCAGCCCGACGATCCCACCGCCGATGACGAGCACGTCACAGTCGTAAGCGAGCGTCCGCACCTGCCCCACCTCCCGGTTTCGATAATGCACTGCGCCACTGACAACGCCCTCAAACCCAACGGAGCACCGCGTTCCCACGGGATGCCGGACCCGGGTACCTCGGCGTGACGATTCCCAGGGCGAACCTTGGACAAGGGCAGGGAATCCGGCCACCCGTCCGCCGTGATCCAGCCACAAGGAGTTCACGCACCGCTCCGACGATGCGGCAGAGCACCCGGACTGCCGCATCGGTGCGTCGCAGCGGCACTGAACGAAACGGCACATCCATGAGACGCCTGATCCCGGCCCTTGTCCCGCCCCTGGCCCTCGGCCTGGCCACCCTGCTGGCCGCGGCCCCGGCCGGCGCCGCCGCGAACACGAGCACCCGCGACAGCTACGGCACCAAGGCGACGTACGCCCCCGGCGAGAGCGCCCGCTCCTACCAGCGGCCCCCCGTCGGCTTCACCCCCGTCTTCACCGAGAACGTCTCCCGGCACGGCTCCCGCGCCGCGACCGACGGCGAGGACGCGGACCTGGTTCTCGCGCTGTGGAAGAAGGCCGGGGCCGCCGGTCGGCTCACCGCCAAGGGCAAGCGGTTCGGGCCCGAGGTGCAGGCGCTCCGGACCGCCATGAGCACCGTGGGCTACGGCGACCTCAGCGGGCGTGGCGAGCGCGAGATCCACGACACGGCCGTACGGATGGAGAAGCGGCTGCCGGGGCTGTTCCAGCGGATCGCGGGCGACAAGGAGAAGATCGACGTCGTCAGCTCGGGGCAGGGACGCGCTGTCGACAGCGCGAACCTGTACGCCGCCGGGCTGGCCGGGGCCGACCCCGCCCTGAAGCCGCTGATCGGCCCGACCCGCACGGACGTCGACCTCCTGTACTTCCACAAGGCGGCCGGCGGCGCTGCCTACCGGGACTACCTCGCGAACGACCAGCGCCTCGCGAGCACCCTGAAGTCCATCACCGACCAGCCCACCACCCACCGCGCCGCCCGCGACGTACTGAAGAAGCTCTTCAAGGGCGACTTCGTCGACCAGCTCTCCGACGACGACCGCGTGGCCGCCGCCACGGCCGTCTACAACCTGTACGCCATCGCGCCCGCCATGAGCGACGAGAGCCCCGGCGGCAGGGGCTGGGGCATGGAGCGGTTCATCTCCAAGCGGGACGCGGCCTGGTTCGGGTACCTGAGCGACGTCGAGGACTTCTACGAGAAGGGCCCCGGATTCGCCGGCAGCGACATCACATACAAGATGGCGGGCGTTCTGCTCGACGACTTCTTCCGGCAGATCGAGGCCAAGCGCGCCGGCACCAGCGACCTGGGCGCCGAGCTCCGCTTCACGCACGCCGAGGAGATCATCCCGCTGGCCGCGCTGATGGGCCTGCCCGGCAGCACGAAGGGCGCCACCGCCGAGCAGCCGTACACCTACGCCGACAACGCCTGGCGGGGCGCGTCCGTGGCGCCGCTCGGCTCGAACATCCAGTGGGACGTCTTCAGCAAGGGCGACACCTACCTGGTGCGGATGCTCTACAACGAGAAGGAGACCGCCTTCAAGGCCGGCTGCACGCCGATCTCCAAGGGCAGCGCCTTCTACAAACTGGACGAGCTGGAGCGCTGCTTCGGGCGCACGAACAGCACGTCGTGACGCCGTGATCGTGAAGTCGTGACGGCCGGCGGCTCAGCCAGGCTGAGCCGCCGGCCTCGCGAGAGGCCCGCCTAGGCCGGAGCCATCAGCAGCGGCCGTGCACGTTCCCGCAGCTCGACCACCCGCGGCTCGTCGCCGTACGGCTCCAGGCGGTGCAGCAGGTCCTTCACGTACTCGGTGGTGCGCGCGGACGATATCCGCCCCGCGACCTCCACCGCCCGCACGCCCTGCTCGCACGCCGCGTCGAGGTTGCCCGACTCGAGCTCGGCGACCGCCGAGACGACCAGCCGCAGCCCGTGCGAGCGCACGAACTCCTCCGTCGGCTTCGACAGCGCCTGCTCCGTGAACCGCCGTACCTGACGCGGTGCCTTCAGGTCCCGGTAGCACTCGGCGGCGTCCGCGGCGAAGCGGTCGTAGGAGTAGAAGCCGAGCCACGAAGGGTCGTTGTCGCCCTCTCTGGACCGCTCCAGCCAGCCCTCCGCCGCCTTCAGTGCCGCGCCGGCGGCCTGGGCGTCACCAGCGCGCGCGTGTGCGCGTGCCTCGACGAGACGGAAGAAGCTCATGGTGCGGGCCGTGGCGAGGCCCCGGTTGCGTTCCAGAGCGGCCTGGGCGAGGTCGACGCCCTCGTCGCCGAAGCCCCGGTAGGTCGCCTGGAGCGACATGGACGCGAGGACGTACCCGCCGAGAGGTACGTCCGCGGCGGCTCGCGAGAGGCGCAGCGCCTGGATGTAGTACCGCTGGGCGGCCTCCTGTTGCCCGGTGTCGAAGGCCATCCACCCGGCGAGACGCGTGAGTTCGGCACTCGCCCCGAACAGCGCCCGCCCGACTTCGTCGGAGTACGAGCCGAGCAGCAGCGGCGCCGCCTCCACCCGTAAGCACTCCGGCACCATGGACGAACGCCAGTCGCCGCCTCCGTACTTGGAGTCCCAGCGCCTGGCGTCCTCGGCGGCCTCCCGCAGCTTCTGCACGTCGCTGTGGCCGACTTTGAGCGGTGCGCCGGAGTCCTCCGCGGAGTTCACCTCGCGCGCCACCGAGCTGTCGGCCGGGGTTATCAGCCACCGTGAGGCAGGCGTTGCGTACGCGCTTACTGCGAACGAACCGGCCAGGGACTGCCAGATGCCGCCGGAGCCCGCGCGGCGGCCGGCGAGGTCGAGACGGTAGAGTTCCGTCGCCGACTTCACCGCCTGTCCGACGTCGCGGGGGAAGGCGAGGCCCACTTCGGGCGCGGGGTCCGCGTCCGCCAGGCCGATCTCGTGGAGCGGCACCGGACGGCCCAGCTTCTGGCCGATCGCGGCGGCGATGAGGTGCGGCGCGGCACCTTGCGGCACCATGCCTTTCGACACCCAGCGCGCCACCGACGTCTTGTCGTAGCGAAGAGTCAGTCCTCGTTGAGCGCCAAGATCGTTGACGCGTCGAGCGAGTCCTGCGTTGCTGATTCCCGCGAGGGCGAGAACGGCGCCGAGCTTTTCGTTCGGCCCGCGTTGCTCCCTGGACATGCGCCACCCCTCGACACAGACGGCTGCCGCGCTGGCATAACCACGCGGCATTCGTAAACCCAGCGTAGTTCGCCGCATCCCAAGCGTTAAGGGGCATTCTTCCGGATGGCGGGATTGTGGTCCGTACTCAAGTGCGCACCCCCTACGCACAGTTGTGACGTGCTCCCGTTGTGTGGCCGTGCGCCCGTGCGTGCGCTCTTCTCCAGCCACCGGGGGAGCGGTTCCATGGCTCATGCGTGGGTCGGCCCGCTGTACTGGATCCAGTGGGCTGGGGGATTCCGCCGCCTACATCCCCGCGGGCGGCGGAACGGTCCGGGGGGCGTACACCGTTCCCCGGACTGCGCGCGCCGCGACCACACCGAGTAGTGCGCAGTACTTGCACGGAGTGTGCGCGAGCCTGTCCTTACGTCGCCGATTTGGCTGAAAACCGACCCTGCCTTCCGCGGGCAATTACCGCTCCGACCACGGAACTTGAGGGCGCGAAGGGCGTTCTTGGGGAGCGCACCGGGGGCGCATTCGCGTCGCAGGTGTCGAGCGATCCCCCTGCCCCGTCCGGGTGTTCGGGCCGAGCGGCGACCCACGCGCGCGTACAAATCCGGGATCTCGAGCGGCTCCGCCGCCGCTCCGGCGCGCGTCCTTCATGGCAGCATGGTGACCGGTTCGTGCGGTGCACTGGTTGTCCACAGCCTGTGGAGGCGACGATGCGGTGGTTGGTGGGATGGAGCAGCACCACCGCGGTGGCATCCGGTTTCGGCTCCGCGGGAGCCACCGGAAGCGACGGCGAGACGGTGCACCCGGTCGGGTCCCAGCTCCTGTGGGGCGACCCCGACCCCCTGTGGGCGGTCGGCGACTGGCGCCCGGACGAGGTGCGCGTGGTCAAGGCCGACGAACAGACCCGGATCGCCGTGCTGGGGACGTGCGGGGCGAGCGACGAACAGCTGCGCCTCGGCCTGTTCGCCGCGCGCGGCGGGGCACTTCGGCATCTGACGGCCTGGTCCGGCAGCTACACGGCCGTCGTCCAGGTCGGCCGCCGGGTCACGGTGAGCGGTGACCTGGCGGGTGCGCGGCCCGTCTTCTACACCCCCTGGGCGGGCGGTACGGCCTATGCGACCGCCGCGCTCCCCCTCGCCGACCTCATCGAGGCCAACCTCGACTTCGGACACCTGGCCGCGCTGCTGGCCGCCCCAGACGTGCCGGCCGCGCTGCACGACTCCACCCCGTACGACGGCGTACGGCGCATTCCGCCGGGGCATGCGCTGATCCTGCGCACCGGGGCGCGCGAGATCGCCGGGTACGAGCCGGTCGCCTCCCTGGCCGTGGCGGCGCCGACCGCCGATCCGGACAGCGCGGTGGACGCCGTACGGGACGCCCTGGTGGAGTCGGTACGCGCGCGTCTGTCCGCGCCTCGCCATGTTCCCGGCGCCGACATAGACCCGGGCCCGGTCCCGGGCATGGGGCCCGCCGAACGGCGTGCCGCGCGCGGGATGCCGGTTCCGGGCATCGGAGCCGACCTGTCCGGGGGCCCCGCGTCGGGCACCCTGGCCCTGCTCGCCGCCGGCCTCCCCGGGATGCCGGGCACGGTCCTGGGCCACGGCACGGGCGCCGGTGAACGCCTCTTGGCGGTGACCTTCAACGACCTCGCGGTAGGCGGCCGCGAGGCCGAGCTGGAACGCGCCGGAACCCTGGCGGCCAACCCCCGCCTGCACCACGTGGTGGTGACGGGCGGCGAGGAGACACTGCCCTACGCCGACCTGGACGGCCCCCTGACGGACGAGCCGGGCCCCAGCCTGGTGACCGCGGCACGGCACCGGGCACGCCTGGCGGCCGGCAGCGCGGACCACTTCACGGGCTACGGAGCCCGCCAGGTCCTGGACGCCCACCCGGCCCGCCTGGCCGACCTCCTGATGGACCGCAAACGCCGCCACCTGGTCCGCCCGGTCGCGGCGCTGGCGAAGGCGGACGGCTCGGTGCTGGTGCCCGCGCGCGTGTACGGCGCGGCGCGAAAGCTGGCCCGCACGCCGTACCGCACGGGCCTGGAGTCCCTGGCCGCCCGCCTGATGGACCGTCGCTTCGACGAACCCGGAGGTGCCGTAGGGGCGTCGCTCGCCGCGCTCACCTGGGCCAGACCGGGGCCGGCGGCCCGCTGGCTGACCGGCGAGGCCCTCGCTGAAGTATCGGTTCGCCTGCAAGCGGCGACGAGCCGCAACGGCGTAGGCCCCGGCCAGCGTCCGGGCGACTACCGCGCGCGTGCCGCCCTGGCCCGCCACGCCTCGGACCTCCGCGTCCTGGAACAGGCCGCCGAGGTCCGCTCCCAACGCCTGCACGCCCCCTTCCTCGACAACCAGGTCGTCCGCGCCTGCCGCGCCCTCCCGGAGGCCCTCCGCGTCCAGCCCGGCGCCCGGGCGGCCATCCTCCGCACGGTCCTGGAGGGCGCCGGAGTGGCCGACCTCCCGCCCGGCTGGGGCGCCCCGTCCCACGCATCGGCGGCGGTGGCGGCGCGCACGGGCCTGCGCGTGTCGGCCGACCCGCTGATGGCCCTGTTCGGCACCCCCCTCCTGGCCCAGGCGGGCCTGGTGGAGGCCCGAGTGGTCCGCAAGGCCCTCCGCGCGGCCGCCGAGGGCGAGCCCCTCCCCCTGGACGGCCTGGCAGACCTGGTCTCCCTGGAACTCTGGCTACACCGCCTACTGGCCCGCCGAGGCACCTGCTGGACAGGCACCCCCGCCCGCCAACGAGCGGTACCGGCGGGCATCAAGCCGCAGCGTGGGGCGCTGGGGGCGGGGGCGGTGCGACGGGGGTGACTGCTCCGGGCCGGCTGCCCACAGCGGTCTTGCCCCCCGTCGGACACGATCACCTCTCGACACCGACCCAGGCACCTCCGGCCCGCCCGGCGTTCGAGCACGAGACATTGCCATCCCGACCCCCCGCCCACCCGCAGGGATCTTGGCGCCGGTCCGGATCTCTCAGCCCGTCCGGCGTTTGAGGACGAGGCCCTTCGGGCCAAGCGGGGGTCCAGGGGGCAGCAGCCCCCTGGCCGGGGTCGAAGGGGCGGCAGCCCCTTCAAGGGATGGGAAGGGTAGGGGCGGCGGGGGCGAGAACCCTCCTGGCCCGCACCCGGAAACTCACAGCACTCACGAACCCCCTGCCCCAACACCCCGCGACCGCCAAAACCCGTGCCCCCCACAGCCACCCCCGCCACAATGACCCGGTGCGGTACAGAATCCTGGGCGTCACCCAGGCAGACGACGACCACGGCACCGTCGTACCCATCCGCGGCCCCCGCCTCCGAGCCCTGCTCACAGCCCTGGCCCTACGCCCCGGCCACCTCACCACCCCCGACACCCTGATCGACGAGGTCTGGCCCGACAACCCACCCCAGGACGCCCTCGCCGCCCTCCAGGCCCTCATCGGCCGCCTCCGCCGCACACTCGGCAAGAACGCCGTCACCTCCGCCCCCGGCGGCTACCGCCTCACGGCGACGCAGGACGACGTAGACCTCTTCGTCTTCGAACGCCTCGTACACGAGGGCACCTCCGCCTTGGCCGAAGACGACCCGTCCACCGCCGCCCAAACCCTCACCACCGCCCTCACCCTGTGGCGCGGCCCCGCCCTGGCCGACCTCCCCGACCGCACCACCGCCGCGACCCGCCCGGAGGCTCTCCGCCTGGAGGCGACCCGAGCCCGCATCGAGGCAGACCTGCGACTCGACCGCGCCCGACCCGCCGTACCCGAACTGAAGGAACTGACCGCGGCTCACCCGTACGACGAACCGCTGCATGCCCTCCTCATCCGCGCCCTGCGCGACACGGGCCGCCCGGCCGACGCCCTCGCCGCATACGAAACCGTCCGCCGAGCTCTCGTCGACGGCCTCGGCACCGACCCCGGCCCAGAACTCCGCGCCCTGTACACGGAGCTGCTGACACCGACGCCTGCCGAGCCGGCCCCCGCGACGAAACCCCAGCCGCATCCCACCCCGCCAGACCCACCCCCTGTTCCTCCCGCGACCCGACCACGCTCCACCCCACAACGCCCCCAGCCCTCCGCTGCTACCGCCACGCTCACTCCCACTCCCGCCCCCACTCCCACTCCCGCCCCCACTCCCGTCCCCGTCGCCGGAGGCAACCTCCGCCCCCGTCTCACCTCTTTCGTGGGCCGGGAACTCGAACTCGACGCCATCCGTTTCGAATTGCACAGGGCCCGACTGGTCACGCTCACCGGACCGGGCGGCTCTGGAAAGACCCGCCTCGCCGAGGAGGCCGCCAGCGGCCTCCCCCAGGCATGGCTCGTCGAGCTCGCCCCGCTCGACCGGCCGGAGGCGGTACCAGGCGCGGTGGTCAACGCGCTCGGTCTGCGCGAGACCGTGCTCATGACCAACGAGCTGACGGCCCAGCAGGACGACCCGGTCGCCCTGCTGATCGAGTACTGCGCCCCGCGCAGCCAACTCCTGATCCTTGACAACTGCGAACATGTCATCGGCGCCGCCGCCACCCTCGCCGAAACGCTCCTCACCCACTGCCCGGGCCTCACCATCCTCGCCACCAGCCGTGAACCCCTGGGCGTCCCCGGCGAGTCGGTGCGCCCGGTCGAGCCCCTGCTCCCCGACCAGGCACACCGCCTCTTCGCGGAGCGCGCGGCGGCCGCCCGCCCCGGCACCGAGGCCGTGCTGCGCGACGGGCGCGACCAGGAGGCCGTCGCGGAGATCTGCCGCCGCCTCGACGGACTCCCGCTCGCCATCGAGCTGGCGGCCGCCCGGCTACGGCTGCTCACCCCCCGGCAGATCGCCGACCGCCTCGACGACCGCTTCCGCCTCCTCACCTCTGGAAGTCGTACGGTCCTGCCCCGCCAGCAGACCCTGCGCGCCGTCGTCGACTGGTCCTGGGATCTGCTCGACGAGCAGGAGCGGACGGTGCTGTGCGAGGCGTCCGTGTTCGCGGGCGGCTGGGACCTCGTGGCGGCGGAGGCCGTCTGCACCGGGCCAGTCGCGGACCTCATGGGCGCGCTGGTCGACAAGTCCCTGATCGTGGCCACCCCGTGCGAACGGGACGGCTCCGACGGCATGCGGTACCGCATGCTGGAGACCATCCACGAGTACGCCGTCGAGCGCGCCGCCGACCTTCCCGAACCGCGGCTCACGGCCGAGCGTCGGCACCGCGCGTGGGTGCGCGCGCTCGTCGAGGAGGCCGACCCACAGCTGCGTTGCGCCGGCCAACTCCCCTGGATCTCCCGCCTGGAGACGGAGCTGGACAACATCCGGGTGGCGCTCGACCGTGCCCTCAAGGCAGGCGACGAACCGGATGCCGCGTCCATCGCCCTCGCCATGGGCTGGTTCTGGTGGCTGCGCACATACCGCCATGAGGGCACTGCCTGGATCGACCGGATCCTGCGGCTGGGCGTTGCCTCGGACACCGCGGCCGGCCCCTCCGCGGCCGCCGGTTCCCCCGTGGCCGACGGCGTTCCCATCGAGGACAGCGCCCCCACCGCCACATCCGTCCCCACACCCGCCACATCCGTCCCCACACCCGCCACATCCGTCCCCACACCCGCCCCCACCGCCTCCCCCGACCCGATCGACGCCCTTCTCGCCGCCCCGGACCAGGAGGCCCACCACCCGCAGCACATCCCGCGGATGCAGCTCCGGCTTCTGCACCTGTTCCTCAGGTCCGAGACCGAGCCGATCGACACTCTGCTGGACGAGCGCATGCGGCGCTACATGATCCGCGTGCGCAGCTTCTTCGAGCAGGGAGGCCCGCTGGCCGCGCGGCTGCCGGGGCTCGTCTGGCCGCTGATCGACTTCTTCCTCAGGACTTCGCGGGAGGTCCAGGCATCCATGGACGTCGCCATCGCCAACTGCCGCCTCCACGGCACCGACTGGGAGGTCGGCGTCCTGCTCATGTTCCGTACGCACATGGCCGTCGACTCGGCCGGCGGCACCGACGGCCTCGACGACGAGCTCGCGGAACTGAGGCTGCTCAGCCGCCGCTCCGGCGACCGCTGGATGCGGGCCCAGGTGTGCAGCGCGGCCGGTGAGACCGCCATGGCGCGCAGCCGCTTCGAGGAGGCCAGAGGCGAGTACGAGGAGGCGTTGAGCCTCGCCCACGAGGTGGGCGCTCACGCCGAGACGCCGTTCCTCATCACCCGGCTCGCCGAGATCGCCTACCGCAAGGGCGACCGTACGGCCGCACTGACCGCGCTGGACGAGGCGAGCGCCGCCGCCGACCGTTACGGCGTGCCGGACACCCGGGCGTTCGTCAGGCTGATGCGGGCCCAGATCGCGCTGGACGACGAGGACACGGCACGCGCGCGTGCGATGTGCGACGCGGCTCGCGTGGAGACCGCTCGTGGCACCCCACCGCCGCAGTTCATCGTGATGCTGAACGCCATCGACGCCATGGTCGTGACGGCCGAGTCGGGCCCGGAACACGGCCTGCCTCTCCTGGCCGACACGCTGCGCGTGGCCGTGGAGAAGGGGTGTGCCGACGTGATCACCGCGGCCGTCACGGACGCCGCGGCGGACCTGCTGACCCGCCTGGGCGACCACCCGCGCGCGGTCCGTCTGCTGGCCGCCTCGGAGCACTGGCGCGGCGGTCATCCACGCCCCCTGCCGGAGCGCGAGCACGCCCAGCGGGCCGAGGCCGCCGCCCGCACCGCCCTGGGCGCCGAACGGTTCACCGCGGAGCGGACGCGGGGCACCGCCCTCGGCTACGGCGACGTGCTGCACGACCTCGCCGAAGCCGTGCGCAACCTCCACCACCCCGTCGAGCGGGCGCCGTAGGCGTCACAGGCCGACTGAACGGCCCTACACGCAGCTGAACTTCGACTCCGCCCAGTCCGCCGGCAACAGGGTGTCGAAGGTGCTGTGCGGCTCGACCACCAGCCGGACGGTCTCGCGCCCGGCGAGGTTCACATGGACGGGTACGGCCGGGTCCCCGCCCTTGAGGGCTGCGGACCGCCACAGCCGGACGCCGTCGGCGTAGACGGAGAAGGAGAACTTGCCGAGCCCCAGGGTCGAGTCGTCGACGCCGACGAGTGCGTCGTAGGCGGCGCACTGCCGGTTGAGGTCGATGGTGACGGACGACCGGCCGTGCACGGTGACGCCGTGCGCGTACCGCTTGTCGCCGATCGACACGCCGTACCGCTGCCACACCCAGCTGCTGCCACTGAGCCGCATCTCGGGCGTGGTGCCGTCGCCGGTGAGGTCGTACGAGAGCTCGCTCCACTGGTAGACGGCCGGGGTGGGCGGGGGCGGCGGAGTCGGCGCGGGTGGGGGTTTCGGGGTCGGTGTGGGGGTCGGAGTCGGCGTCGGGGAGGGTGTGGGCGTCGGACGGGGCGAGCGCGTGGGTGCCGGGGCCGGTGTGGGCGGCGGCTCGGCGGCGGGGGTGATCGCCGGCGGTCGCGAAGCGGGCTTCTCCTGCGACGGTTCCGAAGGTTCCGACGGCTCCGGTGGCTCGGGCGTCGGCGTCTCCTCGACGATGGGGGAGGGGAGGGGAGGCTGCTTGGCGTCCGTCTTGTCGGCCGGTTTCTCGTTGCCCGCCAGCGCGAGCACGATCGCCGCGACCACGCCCACGGCGACCACACCGGCCGCGATACCGGCCTTCACCGGCGCGCCGAGCCCCTCGGAGGCCGCCGAGCCGCCCCCGGAGCTCGCCCCGCCGGAGGAACTGCCACCGGCCGCCGCGGCCGCCCCCGCGGCACCGGCCGCACCCGCCCCGGCACCGCCCGCGATGAGCCCGGCCGCCTTGGCGTACCCGGCGGCGCCGAACCAGCCGATGACCGCGACCGGCACGACTGCGGGGATGCCCCCCGCGACTTCCTGGATCTGGCCCGCGGCCAGCCGGCACCTGGCGCACTCCTCCAGGTGCTTGCGCAGCCCCCGCTCGGCGCGCGTGCGCAGGCTGCCCCGGGCGTAGGCACCGAGTCGGTCGGCGTGCCGGGCGCACTCCTCGTCGCGGGCGAGGCTGGCGCTGACGTGGGCCTGGAGGTAGGCCTGCTTGAGTCCTTCGCGGGCGCGGCTGGCGAGCACACGCGTGCCGTTGGCGTCGAGCCCGAAGAGCGTGGCGACCTCGCTCGGTGACTCGTCCTCGACCTCGGTGTGCCAGAGCACGGCCTGCCAGCGCTCCGGCAGCGACCGGAAGGCCTGCATGGCCATGGACTGCTCGGCGTCGTGCATCGCCCGTACGTCGGCGCCCAGGTCCAGTGTGTCGTCGTCGGACACCTCGGAGACCCGCCTGGACTGGGCGGCGAACACCGCGAAGTCGTCGACCAGCTGCTCGCGCCGCGCCGACTTCGTCCAGTCCGCCGCGGCCCGCCGGATCGAGGTGAGCAGATACGCGCGTACGGCGTGTTCGGGTCCGGACCCGCCGCGTACGGCCTGGAGCATGCGGGCGAAGACCTCGGCCGTCAGGTCGTCCGCGGTGTGGGCGTCGCGGCAGCAGGTGCGCGCGTACCGGCGCACCGCCTCCGCGTGGCGCCGGTACAGCTCCTCGTAGGCGGTGTCGTCACCGGAGCGCATCCGTCCGATCAGGTCGGCGTCCGACGACGGCAGCTCGCGAGGCGGCGGCAGCTCGCGCGGTGAAGGCAGCGTGCTGTCCTCACGGCGGTCGCGCTGTGCCGGGACGCTGCCCTCCGCACGGCTGTCGGCACGGCTGTCCGCACGGCTGTCGGCACGGCCCTGCGTGCGGCCCTCCCTTGGGTCGCCGCCCGGCGGCAGGTCCGCCCGTCCGCCCTGACTCGGTACCTGCGGAGTCGACGAGTCACCGTCACCGCGTGACTCGTCCCACCCGTCAACGCTCATCGCGGAAAGCCCCCGCTGCCAGCTCTACCAGTCCCGGACACCGGGTCAGGGTGCCATATTGGCTTTTGTTCAGGACCCGCCCGTACGGACATCCACTCGTCCGTGGGGTCTTCCCGCAGCGTAGTACTGGCCCTCGCCCATTCGGGGAAGGCTCAACCAGCTTTCGCCGGGCGGGAGTTGAGTGTCCACAACCCGAAACGCCCGGCATGCCCCGCGACCGTGTTCGAGGCGAGGGCGGCGCGGCACCCCGCCTCGTGGTCACTCCTTCGAATCACTCACCTTTCGAAGTCACGGTCCTCACCCTGGCTGCGTCACGCCTGGGGGCGCGACCGCAACCCCTCCAGCAGGATGTCGAGCAACCGAGCCGAGGCCGCGGCCTGCTGCGCCGCGTCCGGCAGCGAGGGCGCCGCTGTCGCGATCACCAGCAGGACGTCCGACACCGACACATCGGCCCGCAGCTCACCGGCCGCGCGCGCCCGATCCACGAGCTGACCCACCACGTCGAGCAGCGCCGCCGCCCCGGCGTCGTCCACCGGGCCGACCGCGACCGCCGGCGGCTGGTCGGGCACCAACCGCAGCTCACCGGTGCCCGGCTGTACCCGCTGCTGCGGCACCCGGGCCTCGTCGAGAGCGGAACCGTCCTCGGCGACCCCGACCCGCAGCACCTGCGGCGGCAGCAGCCGGCCCGCGCCCGAGGCCACCGACGTCCGCAGGAAGCGCGAGAGCGCCGACCACGGCTCGTCCTCCTGACCCAGCGCCGCACGTGCCTGGTCGGTCAGCCGGGAGGTCTCCTCCTCGGCTATCCGGCGTACCAGGACGTCCTTGCTCGGGAAGCGTCGGTACACCGTCCCGACGCCGACCCGCGCGCGTCGCGCCACGTCCTCCATCGGCGCGCCGTATCCCAGCTCGCCGAAGACCTCACGTGCCGCACGCAGCACGTGCTCCAGATTGCGCTGTGCGTCCACGCGCAGCGGCGCCGTACGCGATGTGTCCCCGCGTCCGTTGCCCGCCGCCGCGCTGATCGTGCCGCCCGCTGTCCCGCCGCCGGATGCGATGGCGGACGCGGTGGACCAACGAGAATCCTGAACATGCATAAGCGATCCCCCGGTAATGACGTCTCCCCCCGGAGACTCCCCGTCATTGCAAAGCCGGAGCGTCGCGGAACCAGCCCGGACAACAGGTCCGCCATGTGTGACTCACGGACCCGATGAGCGCATCCCCCTACACCCCGTCGACACACGAACATAGTTGAGTGGGAGTCAATTCAGAAGGGGCAGGTTCCGCACAGAGCCCCCCTCGATCGGAGTACGGGTCGTTTACGCCCTGATTGCGCCACTCGCGATCCCCCGGCGCACACCCTTTGACCTGCGGACTCTCCCCGCACTCCGGCATTTCGGCCAAACCGATCCGCCGGCGGCCTCCGGTCACACAAATTGTCGAGCCTGTGGACAAACGCAAGCGTCGGGTGCGTCATGGGATGGTGAAGGAACGTGCGCGCATTCTCGTTGTCGGCGGCGGCTACGTCGGGATGTACACGGCCCTGCGTCTCCAGCGGAGGCTGAAACAGGAACTGGGCCGGGGCGAAGCCGAGATCACGGTGGTCACTCCCGACCCGTATATGACCTATCAACCATTTCTCCCCGAAGCGGCCGCCGGCTCCATCTCCCCGCGTCACGTGGTCGTACCGCTGCGCCGCGTCCTGCCCCGGTGCCGCGTCATCATCGGCGAGGCCACTGCCATCGACCACGCCAAGCGCACCGCCACCCTCACCACCCTCGCCTCCGAGGAGGAGGGCACGGGCAGCGAACAGCTCTCCTACGACGAGCTGGTCCTCGCCCCCGGCTCCATCGCGCGCACCCTCCCCATCCCGGGCCTCGCCGACCACGGCATCGGCTTCAAGACCGTCGAAGAGGCCATCGGCCTGCGCAACCACGTCATCGAGCAGATGGACATCGCCTCCTCCACCCGCGACCCCGGGATCCGCGACGCGGCGCTCACCTTCGTCTTCGTCGGCGGCGGCTACGCCGGTGTCGAGGCGCTCGGCGAGCTCGAGGACATGGCCCGCTACGCCACGCGCTACTACCACAACGTCCGCCCCGAGGACATGAAGTGGATCCTGGTCGAGGCCTCGGACCGCATCCTGCCCGAGGTCGGCGAGGACATGGGCCGCTACACGGTCACCGAACTGCGCCGCCGCAACATCGACGTACGCCTGCACACCCGCCTGGAGTCCTGCGCGGACCGCGTCGCGGTCCTCAGCGACGGCGCCCGCTTCCCGACCCGTACGGTCGTCTGGACGGCCGGCGTCAAACCCCACCCGATCCTCGCCGCGACCGACCTGCCACTCAATGAGCGCGGCAGGCTGAGGTGCACCCCCGAGCTGACGATCGAGGGCACCACGCACGCGTGGGCCGCGGGAGACGCCGCCGCGGTCCCCGACGTCACCGCCGGCGAGCCCGGCAAGGAGTGCGCCCCCAACGCGCAGCACGCCCTGCGCCAGGCGAAGGTCCTGGGCGACAACATCGTCCACGCCCTGCGCGGCGAGCCCCTGGAGACGTACGCCCACAAGTACGCGGGTTCGGTCGCCTCCCTCGGCTTCCACGAGGGTGTCGCCCAGGTCTACGGACGCAAGCTCAAGGGCTACCCTGCCTGGTTCATGCACCGCGTCTACCACCTGAGCAGGGTGCCGACCTTCAACCGCAAGGCCCGCGTCCTGGCCGAATGGACCCTTTCGGGACTCTTCAAGAGGGAGGTCGTCTCCCTCGGTTCACTCGAACATCCCCGAGCGGAGTTCGAACTCGCGGCCGGTGGAAAGCCTCCTCTCAAGCCGGAAGACGACCCGAAGGGGTCGTCCTGACCGGACCCAGGAACTCCACCGACGAGGCAGGCGTCTGACGGGTGTCGGCCAGGTCGGCCGCACTGCCAGACTGATCCCTGACCGATCCCTGACCGATCCCCGACCCTGGACGACCTTGGACGGGCACCCGCCCGCCCATCGACCCACAAGGCTCTCCCCACAGTGCTGCAATCCGGGGGTGCTGGTGCCACCCCTCAGACCCCAGGCCGGGTCCGGAGCTGGCCGAAGACGACGACACGAGGCAAGGATTCGTGAACTTCACGCGCTGGAGCGCCCGGCTCCCCGGAACGCAGCGCCGCGCGGCAGCGCGGACCGAACCCGCGGCGGCGGTCACCCAGGACCGCCGGGGAGAGAGCCCGGGCGCCGTCCCCGCGGCCCGCGCCGAACACCTCACCGACGACGCCAAGCCGATCCCCGCCGTGGACGAACTGCCGGTCCGTGAGGTCCTGGACCGCGTCCCGGCCCTGGTCGCCCTGGTCCACGGCTCCGACCACCGCCTGGCCTACGTCAACGACGCGTACGTCACGGCCTTCGGCGTACGTCCCCCGGGCGAACCGGCCCGCGAGGCCCTTCCCGAGCTGGCCGAGCTGGGCCTGCTCCCCCTCCTCGACCAGGTCCTGCGCAGCGGCAAGCCCCGCACCCTCAAGTCCCGCAAGGCCCCTGACGGCCGCTCCTACACCTTCACCTGCACCCCGGTCGCGGAGGGCGACGGCGGCGTCCTCGTCTTCGCCACGGACGTCACCGACCACGCGGAAGCCGCCGAACGCCTCCGCGCCAGCGAACGCCGCCAACGCGAAACGGCCGTCACCCTCCAACGCTCCCTCCTCCCCCAGGAGCTCGAAGAACCGGACGACCTGCGTATCGCCGCGACCTACCACCCGGGTGGCACGGAGGCCGCGGTCGGCGGCGACTGGTACGACGTGATCACCCTGGGCGGCGGACGCACGGCCCTGGTGATCGGCGACGTGATGGGCAGAGGAGTCCGCGCAGCCGCGGTCATGGGCCAGCTCCGCACAGCCGTGAGGGCCTACGCCCGCCTGGACCTCCCCCCGCACGAGGTCCTCCAGCTCCTGGACGGCCTGGCGACGGAGATCGACGCCAACCAGATCGCCACCTGCGTCTACGCCGTCCACGACCCGAACGAGGGCCGCCTGGTCTACGCCTCCGCCGGCCACCTCCCCATCCTGGTCCGCGACGAGAACGGTGACGTCCAACGAGCCGACGAACCCACCGGCCCGCCCCTCGGCACGGGTGGCTGGATGCACGCGTCCGGCTCCATCGCCCTGAGTCCCGGCTCCACGGCGGTTCTCTACACCGACGGCCTGGTGGAACGCCGGGACGAGGACCTGGACGAGGGAATCGCGTCCCTGGAACGCGCTCTGGCCGGCGCGACCGGCACCCCGCAGGTGGTCTGCGACCGCTTGGTCCGCTCGGCCGGCGTCACGGCGGACCACGACGACGACGTGGCGGTCCTCGTCCTCCAGCACCCGGCCCGCACCGGCCCCGACGGCGACCTGTTCCGCAACGCGGCCCTGGAGCTCCTCGGCGGCGTCGAGGCAGCCCCCCGCGCGCGTGCCTTCGCCTCCGGAGTCCTGACCAGCTGGCGCTTCCCGCCCGACCTTCACGACCTGGGCGTTCTGGCCGCCAGCGAACTGGTCGCCAACTCCCTCCAGCACGGCACCCCGCCCATGCGCCTCCGCCTCCGCCGCACCGACCGCCGCCTGATCATCGAGGTGACGGACGGCGACGACCACCTCCCAAGACGCCGCCGCGCAGAACCGGGCGACGAGTCCGGCCGAGGCATCGCCATCGTCGCGACGATCGCCTCGACCTGGGGTTCACGACGCACACCCGGAGGCGGCAAGGCGGTGTGGTGCGAGTTCGTACTACCGAAAACAGCCCAGGACCCCCAGAGACCCTGAACTCTCCCAGCGCCGCCCAGGCCTGCCCAGCCCGCCCGCCGTCCAAGCACGAGCTGTAACCGCCCCGAACCCCCACCCACCCGCAGAGGGCTTGGCTTCATTTCAGCCCGTCCGGCGTTTGAGGACGAGGCCCTTCGGGCCGAAGCGGGGGTCCAGGGGGGCGGCAGCCCCCCTGGCGGGGTGGAAGGGGCGGAGCCCCTTCAAGGGATGGGACGGGTAGGGGCGGCGGGGGCGAAAAACTCAGGCGTGCGCCCGAGACTGCCCCGCACCCGACGCGACCCCCTGCGCCACCACCCGACTCTTCCCCAACCACGGCTGATCCTGCACAGCGGTCAACTCACGCCCCAACCGCACCGCGAGATACGTGATCCCCAGCGAGAACAACAGAAACGTCACCACATACGGCCCATGCAGCGCCGCCCCCATCGGCCCACCCACCGCCGGCCCCACAGCCAACGCAAGCTGCTTCACCAGAGCAAAAGCAGAGTTGTACTGCCCAGCCATCCCCTCCGGCGCAAGGTCCGCCACCAACGGAGCAACCGTCGGCGACAACATCGCCTCACCCAGCCCGAACAGCGCATAAGTAGAGATGAAGGCAGCCGTAGCCATCTCCTGGCTCCCATGCCCAAGCCCGGCATACCCCGCCGCGACCCACGCCACGGCCCAGATCAGCCCCACCGCCGCGATCACCCGCGACCGCCTCCGCCGCTCGACGAACTTCAGCACGGCGAACTGCGCCACCACGATCATCGCGGTGTTGGCAGCCAACGCGGTCCCCAGCGCCGACGTGGAAACCCCGGCCGCCTCGACCCCGTAGGCACTCAGCCCCGACTCGAACTGCCCGTAGCAAGCGAAGAAGAGAACGAACCCCAGCACGCACAGCTGCACCATCGCCCGGTTCCGGAGCAACTGCTTCCAGCTCCCCTTCACCGCCCCGGCCCCCGGAGCCCCCTCGATCCGCGGCGCACGCGGCATCCGCACCGTCACCATCACCACGACGAGCAGCAGGAACATCGCCGCCTCGATGGCGAACAGCAGCGTGAAGGACGAAACGCTGGTCGTATCCACGAGGTGCCCACCGATCAGCCCGCCGACCCCCAGCCCCAGGTTCTGCAGAAAGAACTGCATCGCGAACGCCCGCGACCGAGTCTCAGCCGTGGAGCAGTCCACGATCATCGTCGCGAGCGCCGGCTGCATCACGGCCTGCCCGGCCCCGAGCGTGGCCGCCGACAGCAGTACGGACGCCGCACTCCCCGCGAGCCCCAGGCTCAGCGCTCCGAGCGCGGCGGTGACCAGAGCGGCGAGCAGCACCGGCAGCGGGCCGCGCCGGACGATGGCCCGCCCGGCGAACGGCAGCACGACCAGTGCCGCCACGGCGAAGACGGCGAGGACGAGCCCCGCCGTCATGGCACCCAGCCCCCGGACCTGCGCCACATAGACGTACAGGTAGGGGACGGTGAAACCGAGCCCGAACGCGCTGAGTGCGTTGCCCACGTGGATCCGGCGCATCGCTACGCCCATCGCCCTGGTCACGTTCACCTCTCTCAATGTAGATCTGAAGACTTCAAAGCTAAAGTTCGAAGCTAAACACTACACAGCGAAGGACTTCAACGCCAAGCGAGCCCGTGCCATACTCGGCCCATGGGCGACACCCAAGGCATCAGCGAACCGACCCTCGAAGAACAGATCGCCGCGTACCAGCGCGAGTTCCAGGCCCTGGACCCCCAGGTGGAGAAGGTCGTCTCCGCACTGTCCCGCCTGAACCGCCGCATGAACGTCGCCTACGGCCGCCAGACCGCCACGCTCGGCATCAGCAACACCGAGTGGGAGGTCCTCAAGGCATTGGTCCTCTCCGGCGCCCCGTACCGGCTGGGGCCCAGCGACCTCGCCAAGCGCCTCGGCCTCACCCCGGCCGCCATGACCCACCGGATCGACCGCATGGTCGCCGAAGGTCTGGTCACCCGGGACCGCGACGAGTCCAACCGCGTCCGCGTCATCGTCGAGCTCACCATCGAGGGCAGGGAGAAGTGGCTGGAGGCGATGCGGCTCGCCTCGGTCTTCGAGGAGGAGCTGCTCCAGGACCTCTCGGCGGAGGAGCGCACCACCCTCGGCGAGGTCCTCACCCGCCTGCTCCGCAGGGTGGAGCACGCCCAGCCGGACGCCGGCGGACGCCTCAGCGACCTGGACTGACGCCCGGCCCTGCGCCACCGGAAAAGATCTTGACAGGGGGAGCTTGACAGCCCTCTTCCCGATCCGTAATGTTCTCCGGGTTGCCGCCGAGCCGTAACGGTTCTGCGACAGCACCTCCCGCCGCGAAAGCGGCAACCCAAACCATCAGCATGATCTCCCTACGGGGTTGATTTCGGCGTGCCCGAATTCAATTCGAATTGGGACTCGGCGGCCCGATTGGGAATCGCCGAGAGGATCCGCTAAGGTTTGAGACGTCGGAACGGCCCAACGGCCGGGAAGGCAAACCCCGCTGACTGGGGGTCAGGCCCGAAAGGATCTGATAGAGTCGGAACCGCCGGAAAGGGAAA
>NZ_JBHVGZ010000098.1:1289-29805 GCF_042800355.1 Streptomyces sp. NPDC057623 | reverse complement strand
CCGGGGAGGTATCCGGCCGCCAGTGGGGAAGCTCGCGGCCACAGAGTGCTAGATAAACGGCCGCCTACGGGGAGTATCCACTGGCCGCCGTCACAGGGCCAAGTACCCCTACCAGCCGAGCGTCATCACCCTCACCCACGGCAAGGACGGCACGGACCGGGCCTTCGTCCCCTACGAGCGGCCTCTCCCGGTCCGCACCACCAAGGTCGGCGAAGCTCTCCTCGTCCCGGTCGGCGGCTCGTGGAACGACACTGCGTACCCCGTCGGTGGGCCGATGCGTACGCGGACCACGCGGGAGAGCGAGGCCCTGGTCACGGTTGATCCGGCGCCGTTCATCGTGGAGTTCCGCAACAACTGCGATGCCTCGCCGGTGACCGAGCCGCTCAGCACCGTTGCCACCGCCCGCCATCACGGCCTGGTCGTGCCGGGCGGCGTCGTTTCGCGCCAGATCCGCAACACCCTCGTCATTCCCTACCGCCGGGGAAGCACACCCAAGCATGCCGGTGAGCCCCTGCACACCCTGTCCACACGGGACTCGGCCGGCGTCGTGCACAACGCGCCCGCGATCGAGGACTGCTACTTCCGCATGCTCCAGCCGCGCGAACAGCTCTCGGCCCAACGTTTCCCCGAGACCTACGAGGTCGCCGGCAACAAGGCCGAACAGACCCGACAGGCCGGCAACGCCGTGAGCGTCAACGTCGCCCGTTTCTTCGGCGAACGCCTCATGGCTGTCCTCGTCTGACCGCCCCAGAAGAAGGAGAACACCGTCATGACCCCTGCCATATCCGATGAGCTGGTCGTCCTCGCCCAGCAGCGTGAGGAGCTCGACATCGAGCGGCGCCGCATTCAGAAGGCGCATTGCCTGGCCGTGCTCGACCACATCTCGGCGAAGATCCGCCGTGCCTGCCCCCAGGCCCAGTACGTCGGCTTCGCCTACTACGGCAAGACGCGGGAACTGGACCTGCTCGGCGTGCTCGGCGCCCAGGCCAGCCCACTGAGCGGCCTGCCCTGGCTGTGGGAGAAGAGCGACGAGGAACACCATCTCGCCGAACTCGCCGCAGAGATCGAAGTCGACCTCCAGACAGCCCTGGAGCCCTTCGACTCTCCCGCGTGGGCCACCGTCCGGCGCAACAGCGCCGGCGACGGAAACCTCTGGCTGGGCGAGCTGCCCCCGGCCGACCGGGCGGCCCGTATCGCCGAGCTGGTGCATGAGCACCACCCGGAAGCCACCGCCATCGTCGTCGACGGCCGCAGTGCCGGAGGCAGCGTCATCGCGGTGATCGAGGGGGCCGCCGACGACGGCACCGACAACCTGGTCCGGCGGCGCTGGACGAGCGACCGCGACAACGCCCTGACCCGCCTGATCGCCCAGGTCTTCGCGCTACCAGCCCTTGCGGACCGCCATCTCGTACCAGTCGACGGCCACAGCCACGCCCACCCCGGCACCCCTGGCGACCGCGTGCGCCTGATGCCGCTGCCGCCGACGCCGTAGCCGATGCGGAGATCCGATGAGCGGCCCTGGCTGGGCCAGCGAGGCACCCTGCGCCGGGGACCTGCGCTTCACCCCCGACAACGCGACCGCGGACTCACTCAGCAAGCCGGAGATGCGCAGCCTGCTGGCCGTTTGCCGCGAGTGCCCTTTCCGGGCGCAGTGCATTGCCTTGGTCAAGCCGCGCGGCTCCCTGTTCGACGGGATCTGCGGCGGACGGCTGTGGCTCGACGGCCAAGTCCACGCCACCTGCGAGGACGCCCACCCCGGCGAGCTCGCAGAAGGCGCTGCACCCATCACCCACGGCACGCCGGCCGGAGCCCGGGCCCACAACCGGCGCGGTGAAACGGCCTGCTCCCTGTGCCGGGAGGCCGGACGGCTTGACCAGGCCCTCCGACGCGGACGCAACCGTGCCTCCGGCGCGTAAGTACCCCTTTCTCAACCACCTTCTTGGAGAAGACATGTTCACGATCAAGGCGGACGCCCTGTCCGCCATCCTCGAAAAGGTCACCCCGCACCACCTCGGCAGGCGGGACACCGACGACCTGGACGTGGTCGTCTTCGACTGCACCCGCAGCTGGCTTCACGTCGTCGGCGCCAGCGCACGCACCATCGCCGTCGCCCGCACCCCGATCGAGAACGCCGGGCACTGGATCGTGCCCGTCGACTACGACGAGGCCATGGCCCTGCGTGCCTGGCTGGACACGTCCGACCACATCCACGTGGAGTACACCCTCGACGGCGGCCGCCCACTGCTGCGCTTCGCCGAAGGACCCGCGCAGATCACCATGCCAGCCGCCACCGACTCGCCCGAGCTGCCCTGGCGGCCCATCGTGCGCCTGGAGGCTCAGCCGCCGCACACCGCGCCGCGCGCTCTACAGATCAGCTCCGAGGATCTCGCCCTGTGGGAGGCGGCGGGCGACAACGTCGAGATCTGGCCCGCCGCCGGGGCGGCGGCGTTCGTGGTCACCTCGGGATCGGACTTCATCGGCGTGCAGCTGCCACAGCTCGAAGCGCCAAAGGGGAACCCGCTGAACGGCTGGACGGCGTCCCTGCGGATGCGGTGGTTCCTGCACGAGGGGCTGCCCTACGAAGTCGGAGCCGGCTACGCGGACCGGTGGGGGATGGTGTGGCGCATCGTCGCCCGTCCGGCGCCGGGGCACGAGCCGACGGCAGTCTCTGCTGACCCGTCCGGCGCTGCACTGCCCCTGTCGGTGGTGCTCAACACGGGCGGCCCCCTCCTGCGCATTCCTGCCTGACCTCTACTCAGAGATAGGTGACATCGGTGAAACAGGTGACGTCTATTTCAACGGATGGGCGCATTGCGTGCAATTCGACCGCTCTGGGAGGCGATCCGGGCTTCGGGCTCCACGCCCTGCCCATCGCGTGGCGCGCCCGCCTCACCCCGACCCACCTCGCACCCCAACTGCCCAGTTCTGTAATCGAAGTGAAGGGATTCCAGTGAACAAGGCCCAGCTCATTCAGACCGTCGCTGCCAAGGGTGGCCGCCGCCTCTCGCCGACCGAGGCTGTGGAGATCGTGCTCGACGTCATGGTGCGCGCCGTTGTCGAGGGCGACCGTGTCTCCGTCACCGGCTTTGGCTCCCTCACCCCCCGGGATCGGCCGGCACGCGAGGCGTACAACCCGCAGACCGGCGCCAAGGTGATGGTCGCCGCCACCCGTGTCGTGAAGTTCCGCCCCGGCGCGCGGTTCAAGGACCTGCTGACGCAACACCGGCCGATGCCCGAGTCCGGCAACTGCCTCCAGAAGGACCCCAAGACCCCCCGCCCGTAACCCCTGCGCACCAGGTCGGGGGGACAGAGGGGGGGGGGGGGGGGGAGAAAAAAAAAAAAAAAAAAGAAAAAACACCGGGGGGGGAAAAAAGAAAAAACACCCCACACGACGCGGACCGGGGGGAATCGTTACCTCTTGTCTTGGTCCTCGGCACCCCGGCGTCCAAAACACCAGGCGGCCGAGGCCGCCGAACTGTCGCGGCGGCTGGACAAGATGGAGCACCTGCTCAGCGGGCAGGCGATGCCTTCGGCGCCACCCGTAGAGGAAGTCGCCCGCGACAGCGCCATGATGCGTGTCGACTTGGCGCGCTTCCAGAACCTGGTCGAACGCGCGGGCTGGATGCCCGGCGCCGAACCACGCCAACTGTGGCGCTGGCGCAACGGCTGGTGGGAACTGGCCCACCGCAAACGCAACCCCCGGGACGGCCACCCCGACACCGGCTGGTACCTGTGGGGGCCGCCCGAAAGCTACTTCGGCCAGTGGACTGCGGCAACGAAGTCCGGCGCGACCCGCGTAGCCGACAAGCTCATCACCATGCACTTCACCGCCGCAGCGAAGGAGTCGCGGTGACCGGCCGGTGCGACCAAGGGGGCGGCATCCGCAACGCGCCCGCCACTCTGCCCAGCCTCCAGGAGAAGGGGCAGTGGCAGCCACGCGTCATAGGGCTGGATCTCTCCCTGACCTCCACGGGCATCGCCGGTACCGACTGGGCGGTGGCCGCGCGGCCGGGGCAACGGCGCAGCCACGAGCGGATGGACTGGCTGCTGGGCGCCATTGGCCTGCACGTCCAGGACGGCGCCGACCTCGTGGTGGTCGAGGGTGCCGCCTACGCGCAGGGCGCACAGGCCGGGCACCACGAACTCGCTGGCCTGTGGTGGCAAGTGACGCAGTTCCTGTGGCGCCAGCGCATCCCGTACGCCGTGGCGAACCCCCATCACCGCACGATCTACGCGACCGGGCGGGCGAATCCTGCGCAGCACCTTCCGCGCAAGGAACGGTCCCGTGTGGCCAAGGGCATGGTGCGCAGCGCGGCCGTCGAGCGGTACGGCGTCGCATGCGAGGGCCCGGGCCGGTACGACCAGGCGGACGCCACGATCCTCGCCGCGATGGGCCTCGACTGGCTCGGCTACCCGACGGTCCCGGTTCCGGACACCCACCGGCGGGCTCTGGAAGCGGTGAAGTGGCCCGACCTCATCCCAATATCCGCGAATTAAGGAATTGAGTTGCGGAAATTAAATCCCAATGCAAATGCATGGACCTTGCTTTTGGGTTATTTGCCATTAAGATATAAGTAAGGAATTCGGGAAATGCCCGAATGGAAAGGGTGAGGGAAATGAACGGCTGCCCGTGCGAATGCAACAGCGGCGGATTCTGCGGCGGCTGCGGCCACGCCGGATGCGGTGGACGCCGCTAAACAACCCCCCCCGAAAGCACAACAGCGCCCCCGGCCCGACGGCTGGGGGCGCACCCATACGCGCAAGCGCCCTCTTGGAGACCACCACATGACCACCTACAGCCGAGGAATTCAGGCCCTCGCCGACCACATCGGCACCGAACCCGAATACGTCGCCCGCGCCCTGCGTGCAGCGTCCCGCGCCCACGCGGCCACACGAGCCCACCAGTTCCAACACATGACCGACGAGCAATTCCGGCGCCTCATGGGCCCCAACCGCCACTTTGTCACCGTCGTCGCCAACCTCGCGATGCGTTTCGCCGGCCGCATCGAGGACGCGCTGCTCCTCATGGACATCTACCACGCCAGCCAAGGCACCAAGCCACCCCGACAAGTCATCCGCAAGGGCGTCGGAACCGTCCCCGAGCACCACGACCACCCCCACATCCAACAGGCCATCCAAATCCTCGACGCCGCCGGACTGCCGCCCCTCGTCACCGACGGCACCTACCAACTACGCCCAGGCTTCCAAGTCCTGCCCACCTGCGACGAGTTGCCCGGCTGGATCCTCATCGCACCCGACCCGGACTGCGACGACCGCACCGGCTTCGCCGGCGGCCGCCTCGGCTACCTCGCCGTCATGCGCTGGGCCGGCTGGGGCGTCATCACCGAACCCATGCCCGCCGGGACCTGGGCCGTCGTCCACCCCGACCACCGGCACAACCCCTTCCCCTCCTGACCCCTCCCCGCCCGCGAACGCCCGGCACGGCCAGCGAGCCGAGCCGGACCCCGAAGGAAAGGCCCACAGCACCGTGAAGCTCCCGGTGGACGACGACACCCTGCACGCCTGGTCCAAGCTCCTCGCACTGACCGAAGAGCAGGCCGCCACCACGCTCAAGGAGATCGAGAGGACCCTGCGCGTCGGCTACGAGCACCGCCCGGTCGCGCTGCGCGACCTCAGCTTCGAGGAACTCATCGCCGACATGGACGTCGACGAACTGGCCCTGATGTTCCTGGCCACCGGCCTGCGTCAGGCCGGACACCCCGACGCCGCCGACAGCGTCGAAATACGCGGCATCGCAGCCCGGCTCCAGGACCACCCCAAGGCCGACTGAACCCCGTCGCCCATCCCCACCGCCGCCCCGGCCGCGCCCCGCGCACCGGGGCGGCCCCATGCGCACCCAGAGGAACCCCATGTCCGACGACGACATATTCCTGCCGCGGCCCGCCGCACCGGCTGCTGCGGCCCGCCCCGCCCCGAATTGGGCGACGAAGGCACCACCCAAGTCGAAAGCCGCCGTACGCCCCAAGGCCACGGCCAAGACCACCTGGCGCAAGGCCTACGCCCCGCGTGACCCGCACGAACACGCCCGCAAGATCGCCGAGAACGTCATCGACGCCTGGCACCGCAGCCACGGCGGCAGCAGCATCGACGTCCCCCTCGGCACCGTCGCCGCACTCGCTCTCCTGCGCCAGCCGCCGAACACCGGCAACGGCCTGGCCGACTGGATCGTCAGCCGCCCACCACACGAACTGCCCCAATTCTTCAAGGAGATCTACCTCGGCCACTGGATCAGCCGCCCCGACCTGATCAACCGCGCCCTGCGCCTGCACGACTGGGCCTGGAACCCCGACCCCGACCCCCAGCAGCTCCGCGCCGTCCACGCCCTCACCCACAGCGCACTCAACCAGGGCCTGTTGGACCTCACCGGCCACAACGACCCGTACATGCGCGCCGAGTCCGACGTCCTCAGCCCACTGCTGACCGGCCTGCGCCACAAGAGCGACAAGAAGTGGCGCGGCGAATACCACACCCCGCCGAGCGTCACCGACCTGCTGGCCAACATGCTCGTCGACAAAGACTTCGCCCAGCCCGACATGGCCATACGCGAACCCGCCGTCGGCACCGGCACCATGCTCCGCTCCGTCGCACAGAGGCTGCGCGACCTCGGCCTCAACCCGCACGACTACCTCTGGTACGGCAACGACATCGACGCGCTCGCCGCAGCCTGCGCCGCCGTCAACACGATCATCTGGGACCTCGGCCCCAAATCTTTCATCGGCTGCGCCGACTCCCTCGCCCTCGAGGACGGCGGCTACGCCAAGACACTCACCGAAGCCAAGGACGCCTTCGCAGAACGCGACCGCTACATCGACACCGCAAACACCATCGTCGCGACCCGCCAAGCCGTCCTTCGTCTGGACGAGCTCACCTCCAAGGAGCCATCCACTGCATGAGCGATGAGCACGACCTCGCACGACCCCGCGCCACCCCCGCGCAGACCAGACGCCGGCCGTCCTTCGCACAGCCCCAGCCCACCGGCGCCGCCCACCCCATCGACCAACTCGCCCCCACCCTCGAACCGCCCTGGCAGCAGGAGGACTCCGAGACCCCCGACCGCACCGCCAACTACACCCACCCCGACGGCCACCGCATCGGCCTGCGCCTCCAGGGCGACGACCTGATCATCCAGACCTGGATCACCGCGGGCCCGGCCCTCCCGCCGATTCCCGATGGCAGCGACATCGAGCAGGCCGAGGTCCAGGCAGCCAACGACGCCCGCCTGCAACCCGGCCGTACCTGGCACACCACCATCCCCACGCGCCTCGTCGACGACCTCCCGACCGCAGTCGCCGCCGTCGTACGCCACCTCATGCTCGCGCTCACCAACAAGCCCAAGAAGGTCCGGCTCACCTCGAACGACAAAGCCAGCCCCGGCACCAGCTCGCCCGACAACCCGTCATCCATCACCGACGTGCAGGAGACCCAATCATGACCACGCCCTCCAGCCCGCCCAAGGTCGGCAGCCCCGGCGAATTCGCCCAGGTCCTGCCCTTCCTCCTCGGCTACCAGCCCGAGGACTGCCTCGTCATCCACGGCGTCACCCAGACCGGCACTGGACCAAGCATGGTCCTGCACCTCCCCGAGGATCCCGCCCCCTGGCAGTGGCTGGCCGAAGCTACAGCCCGCCGGTTCCACGCGATCCACAAACACGGATACCCCGACATCAACGACATCGTCGTCTTCCTCTGCCGCACCCCACGCCAGGGCCAGACCGCAGAAGAGGCGGTCGAGAACCTCTGGCCCCTCGGCCAGGCTCTGATCGACACCTTCGCCAACCTCGGCCGCGCTCCCGTCAAGTGGGTCATCGCCCTCGCCGACAACCGCTGGTGGTCATACGAGTGCCCCTACCTCGAGTGCTGCGAGGGCCAGCTGATCCCCGGCCCCGACGACCCCCACAGCGTCACCGCCCAACTCATCCAGCTCGGCCACGCCCCCCGGCGCAGCAGCAGCGAGATCACCAAGGAATTCCAGCCCAGCATCCCGGAAGCCCCCACACACCTGCGCCGCGCCCTCGACAATGAGAGCACCGCCTGGGCCCAACTGTGCCGCGGTACGCCCGCCGAGCAGGACGAAGCCGTACGCCCCACCCACATGCTCCTGGAAGCCACGATGCGGGACTTCCGCGAAGGCGCCACCGAGATCGCCGACGACATCGCCGCCCGGCTCATCCACGGACTCCACCACGAGTGGCTCATGGACCACGGCCTCGAGTTCATCGAGGACGACGACCTTCCTCACGCTCGACGTCTGTGGGCCGCCCTTTGCCGCCGGTGCATCCCGCCCTACACCGACGCAGCCATACCCGCGCTCACCCTCCTCGCCGCAGTCACCTGGCGACAGGGCGACCTCCCCACAGCACGCCACGCACTCAGGCAAGCCCTGACCGCCGACCCCGAATACGACCTGGCCGAAGCCATCACCGACGCCATCAACAGCGGAGCCGACGCCACAAGCTTGCTCCCCGTCGCCCACCAGGCGAAGGCCGAGAGACTCGACCGCGCCCAGAACACCGGCACCCACATGAACTGAACGACCAGCCTCCGCGTCCCCGGCACACCTAGCCGGGGCCGCCCTGAGCGGAACCACACCCATGACGAGCGGCAGAAGCGTTACCCACGTCGATCCCGCTCAGACTCCGAACCGAGGCACGCCGAGTATCTTGTATCTAAGCGGCTGACCTGGGGCGACGTCGCGCGGCGCCACCCTCGGACGAAGGGGGTGGGTCACTTCAGCCGGTAAGGGACTCCGCTGCGTACGAGTTCGAATCCTGGCTTCCCTCATGCTTCAACCTGCGTTGATCCCTGCATGCCCCACCTCAACGTCCGCAGGGGAGATCTAGGGGAACCGCCAGGGGACGCGCAGGGGCCAGAAGGACCCGGAAGGATCAAGGAAGCCCATGCAGAGCCAGGACGGCAAATCGTCGCTGACCTGTGGTTTTGAGAAAGAGGAGGCAAGAGCAGGGTCCGATTAGAAGATCCGAAAAGGACTCATAATCCGTCGGCCGTGGGTTCGAGTCCCACCCGCCCCACTCTCAGGCTTTGATGCAGGAACGTTTTCACCTGCGGTGTAGCAGTCGCCCCTCTCTTGCGGAGGGGCTTTCGTCGTCTCTGGTGATCGTTAGCTCAGCCGAGGCTCAACCGAAGTGCAGACGATCAAGACATGGAGCGGCCCCGGTCGGCGACGGGGGTCAGCCGGCCGGGGCCGCGGGGTCCGCCCGCCCCCAGGAGCTCACGGGGTGCAGGGACGGGCGGGGCTGGGCCGCTAGCTCGTCGGTTCGTCCTCGCCGTGAGGCAGCGGACACATGTCGACGTCCGGCCCGGCCAGCATGGGGATCATCTGCTGGCTGGGATGGACCGGGCAGTGCCGTCGGCCCCGGGCATTGTCGGTGTGCCAGTCGTCCTCGGCGATGTCCCGAGCAGTGGGCGGGCGGTACCTGCTGGCGGCCATGGTCTGCTCCTACTCGTTGTCGTTCGGGCCCGGGGTGGGCGGGTCGTCATCGGGCTTCGGCACGGGCGGCCAGGTGGCGACGGTTCCCACAGTGGTGCGCATGGGTACTCCCTTCCGTTGACCGCCCCGACTACGGTCGGAGTCGGTCAGTCTCTTGACGGGGACTTGCCGACCCGCTCCGGTGCTCGACCTGTCCAGGGGCGCAGGCACCGGGGCGGGGTCTTGCAACCCCTCCCGTCGGATGCGTGCGGCATCGGGCGGGAGGGGGATCTGTGGGTGTCAGTCGCCGGACAGCGCGCGGGCGATCAGGACGCGGGCCAAGACGCGCTCAGCGGTGCGGTCCGGCTCGACCAGGTCGACGTGCTCGCGGTGTGCGTAGACGTCCCAGCCGGGTCCGCTCAGGGCTGCCTCGTGCCACAGGAACACGGCGTCGTCGGGGTCGGTGATGAGGCCGTCGCAGTGACGGCAGACGTGCAGCGCAGTCACGTGGTCCCGCCGAGATTCTCGTAGTGGTCGCAGAGGGCGGCCACGGAGCGCGCGAGACGCTGAGCGTGCGCGATCCCGGCGGGCGGAGAACCGCCCGGTTCCAGGCCGAGCCGCATACGTGCTTCACCAATGCACGCCAGGGCGCAGGCTCGCGGCACGTCGTCCTCGGGGAGCCGTGCGGCGGCGGTCTCCACCTCGGGAATGGTCAGCATGATGTGGCCGCGCAACTGGAGGGTCAGCGTGTCCAGTTCGGCGGGCATCGGTGGCTCGGCGGTCTCGGCGAGGAGACGGCGCGCGGCGGCGCGCATCGTCTCCAGGTCGACCGGTGCCCGCTCTGCCGTGGCGGCGGGCGGCGTGGTACTTCTTGCCATGTCGTCAGCTCCTCGCTAGCTGATGGCCGCGCCCCCGGACGTTTGCCCGTCGCGGGGGTTTTGGCGATCTAGCCAGCGTCTTGTGACTCCTGGTGTCGAGGCGATCCCCTACCGGTAATCTCACCGTGGGATGGGATTCCATCCCGCACGCGATACCGGGGGCCGCGCCATGGGAACCGCGCTTGAGCCGATCCAACTGCCCGACTGGGCATGGGAACGCGCCGAGGTCCGCCAGTCGCTGAGAGCCCGCGACATAGGTGCCGTGTTCCGGCACGCGCAGCAGTACGCCGGCGCGAGCCAGGCCCGCATCGCCACCGCCACGGGCATGACTCAGGCCCGCGTCTCCGAGATCATGAGCGGCCGCCGCGAGGTATCTCGGCTGGACGTGTACGAGCGGATTGCCGACGGGCTGCACATGCCCGACGACGCCCGTCACCTCCTCGGCCTCGCCGCCGGACGGGAACGCCGTACTGGCGGTCCCGCGTTCGACCTCGCAGCGTTTCCCGAAGTGGTGCGCGTGTACGCCGCGCAGAACTCGGCGGCCGAGGAGATCCAGCAGCAGGCCCGCGAGGCCACGGAGTTGGACGTCCTCGCCGTGCGTGGCCTCGGCCTGATCGGTCTGAACGATTCGCTGCTGCGTGCCTGTCTGCCGCGCGAGCAGGGCGGTAAGGGCCTCCGTGTCCGGGTAGCTCTCCTCGACCCCGACAGCGTTGCCCTGGCGCGCCGTGCGGCGGAGATCGGTGAGTCCGCAGAGTCCCTCGCGTCCGGGGTGCGGCTCGCCGAGGCGCGGCTGAGGGAGCTCGCCGAGGTGGGCGACGTCGGTGTGTGGCGGTACGGGATGCTGCCGACGTGGCGGCTCATCCGCACGGACGGGACCATGTTCGTTGGCGCGTTCGATGCCGGGTGGGAAGGGCACGAGTCGGCGCTGTACAAGGTGATGGAGACGCCGCACGGCCCGCTGTTCCGGGGGTTCCGGCGGATGTTCGAGGCGGTCATCGACGGCGCGCAGCGCACGATCTGACGAGGAGGGAACCGCAGGTGATCGAGGCGGAGTTGAAGGCGCGCGTGCACGCCCCCGAGGCTGTGATGCGGCAGCTGGACGAGCGGGCTACGGCGCGGGTCGAGGTGTACCGGGATACGTACTACGACCGGCCGGATGGATCGCTGGAGAAGGCGGGCGAGGAACTGCGGGTACGCACGGTCCACGGCGCGGACGTCACGCGCACCGTGCTCACGTACAAGGGCGCGGCGGTCGACGAGGCGTCCGGGTCGAAGCCGGAGCACGAGACCCGCGTCGAGGATGCCGAGCAGGCGCACGCCATCCTTCGGGGCCTCGGGCACGTGGTGCTGATCGCGTTCGAGAAGCGGTGCCGGAACTATGACTTCACCGCCCGCGGCCGGCGGATGCTGGCCACACTCGTGCGGGTGCCGGAGATCGATGGGACGTTTCTGGAAGTTGAGACCCTTGTCGACGAGGACGAGGTGCCTGCGGCCCTCGACGACATCCGCGCGGTGCTCGCCGAGCTGGGCATTGTTGCGGAGGATCTGACGCGGGAGACATACACGGGCGCCGTGGCCGCTCAGCGACGCTGACCCTGAACGCACGAAAGCGGCCCCGCCCTCCCGAAGGAGAGCGGGGCCGCGGTGTCGTTACGGGTACTGCCGGCGCGGGTCGAGGGCGGCCATGGAGAGCAGTCCACCGTCGTCGGTCGGCTCAGGCTGCGGCGCGCCGTCGCGGCGGCACACCTTGGCGTCAGGGTCGTAGTTGGGGGTCTGCCAGCTGTAGCCCTCGGGGCAAGACTGCCCGGCTGGCCCCTGCTCCCCGCGTGGTCCTTGCTCGCCCTGCGGGCCCTGCTCGCCTGCTGGCCCCTGGGGTCCTTCTGGTCCGGCTGGGCCTTGCGCCCCGTCCGCTCCGGGTGTCCCCGGTGTTCCGTCTTCGCCGGGCACCCCGTCGGTTCCGCTCTGGCCGGGGGAACCCGATGCGCCTGGCTTGCCGGGCTCACCCTCCTCGCCCTGCGGGCCGCGCGGCCCCGGGATTGGGACAGGTACCCGGGTACGGTCGTCGAGGTCTTCGACGGCCTGGCTGGGGTCGGGCACCTTGGGCGTCTCCCCGGCGGCCTTGACCTGCTCGCGTAGGACGCGGACGTCGGAGGCGAGGACGCTTACGGCGGTGCCTCGCCGGTCAGCCTCGTCGGCCAGCTGGTTGTAGTAGGACCGACCGATGACGACCGCCCCGGACAGGGCCAGCAGCCAGCAGAAGACGGCGATCCACCGCCAGCGCCCGGCGAGCGCCCGTTCAGCACGGATCACAGTGGATCGCCTCCCAGGTCGATGACTTGTCTGCGGAGGCGGGCGATCGTCACGTAGTCCTCGCCCTGCTGCTTGAGCAGTTCGCCGACTCTGGCGTCGCGCGCGGCGAGCTGTGTGCGCAGCCCGTCGCGCTCCTCCTGGATCTGATCAATCTCCGAGTTCATGCGGGTGGTTGCGTTCTCACCGCGCTTGCCGAGGTACGCCACCACGCTGCCGGACATGACCCCAGCGAGCGCGAGGATCGCGCCGATGGTGGTGGCGTCCAAGGTGGCTCCCTACAGGTCGCGCGGGAGGCTGGTCTCCTGCTTGTTGGGCACCGCCCACGTGAAGCCGAGCGCGGCGAGCACGGCCAGCCCAGCCGCCCATCCCTCCGCCGCGGTGATGGTGTCGTCGACGAGCGCGGTGGACAGGGTGCCGGCGCCCGCGACGACCGCGGCGACGACCGCCTTCCACGCCTTCGAGATCTTCATCGGGACTCCTTTTTCTCCAGTGCGGTGACGCGCTTCTCCAGAGCGGTCAGCCGCTCCTCGACGGTGGGCTTCGGGGCCGGCGGCGGCGTTGTGTCGGGCGACCAACTGGCCGGGTGCTTCAGGCGCTGCTCGACGTCCGTTCGGAACTGCTTCGGGGTGAAGGTGAACTGGCCGCGCGTCCCGTAGCCCTCGACCGGGCCGCGGGGGTCGACCTTGCCCTCGACGGACGTCTCCTTGTGGCAGCCGACAGACTCCTGGGACCACTCGTACTCGCGGCAGATGGCGGCGTTGATCCGCACCCACGCGTCGTACTGGGCCCGCGTGTACGGATCCTTGTTGTCGCCGAGGTTCTCGGTCTCGATGCCGTAGGCGACGTCGTTGCCGTCCACCGTCCCGGATGCCTTCGACGGCGCCGGGTGCGTGGACGCCTCGTCCAGGAAGCTGCTGTATGCGTTCTTTGCCATCAGCCCGGCATGGTTCGTTCGCCCGGCCGAGCACAGGGTGGCGACACCGTCCTTGGCCAGGTGGATGTGCGCGAGCGGGCCGGGTAGTCCACTGACGCCGTCTCTGGCCACGATGCTCAGGGAGTTCCGGCCTGCCGTGTGGTGGTTGAGGATCATGTGGACGGGCCCGAATGCCTTGCCCGTCTCGTCGTCCCGTTCGCGCGTGCGCCAGCCGGGAAACTCCGAGATCTTGACACCCTCGTCTCTGAGGATCTTGACGAGCCGGTCGGGACTCAGGGGTGCGGCCATGGTGCTCCAGACATGAGAAAGGCCCCGGCCATGAGGCGGGGCGCGCGGGTAGGAGTGGGTCAGCCGATGCGGGTGTAGATCATGCGGGTCTGGTTGCCGCCCCGCAGGATCGTCTGATCCGCATGGGACGTGTTCTGGGCGAACTGCAACGTCACCGACGACAAGGTGCCGTCCGTAACAAACGTCCCCACGTCGTAGGCGCTGTGGAAGTTGACCGGGGGCGTCGTGCCTGCCGTGTCGGTGCCGCCGGCCACCCTCGCCGTCGTGTTGCCCGGGCGCCGCATCACCACGTCCGAACCCGTGCTGACGCCGCTCGCAGCCGTCGTCGCGTACCCGATGGTGAACGAGGCCAGGGTCGCCCCGGCCGCCGCCCACGCCCAGCGCAGGTCGGAGTTCACCGTGATCGCGCCCCAGCTTTCCCGCAACGCGATCGCCGGGCAGGACGATCCGGCGATCCTCAAGGAGTTGTACGACGAGCTGGAGTCGGTGGAGTGGCGCCAGTGCACGGGCCTGGATGACAAGGCACTGGATCTGCTGGGCTGGGGCAGTACGAGCCGGTACTTGATGCGCTGGCGACCTCCCGGGCCAAGCGCGTCCTGAGCGGGTCGAAGCAGCTGCCCGCCCTCTCGCGCCGCAGGGTGGATGAGAAGCCGCTGCTGCCGCGGGAGATCGATGACAAGCTGGTGCCGCCGCACTGGCGCAAGGCGGTGTACGCGAACGCCGAGCTGCCGCAGGGGGCGGTGGACCGCGACGCGTACGGGGTGTGCGTGCTGGAACAGCTCTTCCGCGCCCTCAAGCGCCGTGACATCTTCGCCTCGTCCACGTCGATCAGTACTGCACGGCCCTGCGGGAGCCTCACCGGAGTGGCTGGCGAGGTACCCGAGAGTCGTCCGGGTGCGCCGGGTGGCGTGTAGCCGGTCATTCCTCCGCGTCGCGGACCAGGAGGGCGATCTGTACCCGGTTCTCGACCGCCAGCTTGGCGAACAGGTTGCCCGTGTGCGCCTTGACGGTCGCGATGCTGATGTGCAGCCGCTCGGCGATCTCCGGGTTGCCCAGTCCGTCCGCGATGGCCCGGGCAGTGTCGAGTTCCCGTTCGGTCAGCGCGGACAACTGTTCGCGGGCGGCTTCGCGGGACGAGCGGCGAGCTTCGGAGGACTGCGGCCCGGTGGCTGCGGCGATCACCCGTGCCGTGGCCGCCGGGGACAGCACGGGGTTCCCGTCCGCGACCGTCCGCACCGCGTCGAGAATCCGTGCCGGCGGGGTGTCCTTCAGGACGAACCCGAGCGCTCCGGCGCGCAGCGCGCCGAGCACCAGATCGTCGGAGTCGAATGTGGTCAGCATGAGCACTCGGGGCGGCACCGGCCGGGTGAGGAGTTCCCGGGTCGTGCTCAGACCGTCACGGCCGGGCATCCGGATGTCCATCAGCACGACGTCCGGCCGCTGCTCGTCCACCACGGTGATCGCGGTGTCCCCGTCGGCCGCCTCCGCGACGACGGTCAGGTCCGGTTCGCCGTCGATGACGAGCCGCAGCGCCATCCGCACCAGCTGTTCGTCGTCGACGATGACGACCCGCACCGGCTCCCGCTCGCTGTCCACTCACGCTCTCCTTTCGTCGTCGTGGTGCGGCCAGGGTAGGTGCGCGGTCAGAACGTAACCGCCGTCGGGTGTCGGGTGGTGGTTGAGTTCTCCCTCGGCGAGGGTGATTCGTTCGGCGAGGCCGAGCAGGCCGAATCCTGATGCCGGCGGTTGAGCGGTCGTCGTGGTGGGCGGGGAGTTGAGGACACCGACGTGCAGTTCGTGGCCGGCTGTTCCTTCGACGGTGATGTGTACGTGGGCGCCCGGTGCGTGTTTGGCGGCGTTGGTCAGTCCTTCCTGGATGACCCGGTAGCAGGTTCGGCCCACGGCGTCGGACGGTCTTCCCGTCACCGTGGTGGTGAGCGTGACATCCAGGCCGGAAGTGCGAGCCTCGGCCACCAGCTCCGGGATGCGGTCGAGGGAGGGCTGTGGCGGTTCCGGGCTGCCCGGGTCGGCGCGGAGCACACCGAGGACGTCGCGTAGTTCTTCCAGCGCTTGGTGGGAGCCGTCGGCGATGCCACGGATCAGGGTGCGATTCTCCTCGGTGGTGAGGTTGCCGCGGTGGTCCAGCACTCCGGCCTGCATGGCCACCAGGGAGATCCGGTGCGCGAGCACGTCATGCATCTCCCGGGCGATACGGTTCCGTTCCAGGGCCCGTACCTGGGCCGCCCGTGCGATCTGTTCCCGTTCCGCGCTCTCCGCCCGCTCTCGCAAGGACCGCACCTCGACGCGCCGTGCGCCGATGGCCGCGCCCATGGCCACCGCGATGCCCGCACTCAGTGCCGTGAGCGCGAGTTGGAGCCACAGCGAACCGGGCGGGACCTTCACCGGGTAGAGCACGAGGGTGAATTGCGACGCGGTCACGTAGACGAGCGCGACAACTCCGATCTCCACCGGACGGCGACGCGTGGAGATCGAGCACAGGGCCAGCAGCGCGGCACCGATGGCGAGTGTCGACGCGCTCGAAGCGATGGCGACCGCCAAGGCGACGGCGAGCGGGAACCGTCGCCGCCACAGGAGCGCCGTCAGACAGCCGAGTGCCACCAGCGGATCACCGGTGACGAACCAGGAACAGGTGTCGGCCGCGCATCCCCGCGGCAGCGCCGCACCGGTGGAGAGCCAGAAGGGGATGCCCAGTGCCGCGGCCGCCACCAGCCGCCATGTCTGCTGCCACCCTTCGAGCCGTGGCGCCACGTCCGTGTTCATCAGGTCATTGTCGCGAAGGCGTGCGGCCGGTGCGGCAGACCTTGGGACAGTCCCGCCCTCGCCCGGAGTCGGATCACCACTTCGACTTTGGTCGAAGGTGACTCGGGCCGCCGGGCCGATGTGCCGGTGACGCCGGACGAACAGACTCGTGTCCGTCACCCGACCGTTCCGGCGCGCGACCTCGTGCGCCCCCCTCAGGAGGACACCTGATGCGCAAAGCCTTGTCCCTCGCCCTCGCGGCCACCGCGGTCGCGGCGGCCGCGATGTCGGGAGCGTCGGCGGCGGCGACCCCGGACACGGTGACGGCCACGCCGGACTCCCCGCAGTGGGGCCCGTGTCCGCAGCAGGCCGGATCGCGGAACGCCGACGCGCCCCGCCTTGACTGCGCGACGCTCGACGTCCCGCTGGACTATCGCGATCCCGACGGCCGGCAGATCGAGATCGCCGTCTCCCGCCTGGCGAGCAAGAACCCTTCGAAGCGCCGCGGTGTACTGCTGACAAACCCGGGCGGCCCCGGCGGCTCCGGGCTCGACTACCCGGCCCTTCTCGCCGGCGCCGGCCTGCCGAAGGACGTCCTCGACTCCTACGACGTGATCGGCTTCGACCCGCGTGGCGTCGGCCGCAGCACGCCGGTCACCTGCGACCTGACACCGCAGCAGCAGGCACGCGGCAACTTTCCGCCGTACGCGCACACCGCGGCCGATGTCGCCAAGGAGGCACCGTACGCGCGGACCATCGCCGAACAGTGCGCCACGTCGCGGACGGCGTCGATGCTGCCGCACACCACCACCGCGAACACCGCGCGCGACATGGACCGGATCCGGGTGGCGCTGGGCGAGCCGAAGGTCTCCTACCTCGGTGCCTCCTACGGCAGCTATCTCGGCGCGGTGTACACGACGATGTTCCCCGGGCGCAGCGACCGGATCGTGCTCGACAGCAACATGGGCCCCGGCGGCTACGACCTGGCGAACTTCCGCTTGCTCGGCCGCGGAATGGAGGACCGGTTCCCGGACTTCGCGGCGTACGCGGCCGCGCACCCCGAGTACGGTCTGGGCAGCACTCCGAAACAGGTGACCGCCAAGTTCTTCGAACTCGCGAAGCGGCTGGATGCCGAACCGGTCGGCGGCATCGACGGGACGCTGCTGCGCGGGGTGACGTTCGACCGCCTCTACGTCGAGGGCCTCATGCCCCAACTGGCCGAGGAATGGCAGGCGTTGGACAAGGGTAAGCCGCTGCCGACTCCGCCGCCGGTCTCGGAGAACCTCCTGGCCAGTCATTTCTACGTGACCTGCGGTGACTCGCGCTGGCCCGGCAAGGTCCGCGACTACCAGCGCAATGCCGCGATCGACCGGCTGAAGTACCCGATGCTGGGCGGGACCACCGGAAGCATCAAGCCCTGCGCGTACTGGCCGGACAACCGGGTCGAGCCTCCGGTACGGATCGGTGACCTCGGCCCGTCGAACGTACTGATGGTCCAGAACGAACGCGACCCGGGGACACCCCTGGTCGGCGCCAAGGAGCTGCGGCGGGCATTCGGCGACCGGGCCACGATGGTGACCGCCGACCAGGGCGGGCACGGTGTCTACCCGTTCGGCCGCAACATGTGCGCGAAGAACACGGTGACAGCGTTCCTGACCGACGGACAGCGCCCGGCCGAGGACCTCGCCTGCGCGGCGGAGCCGAACACGTAGCGGGAGCGGACGCATGATCAAGGAGTGGCGCCACCGTCGCGCCCTACAGCGGGTCATGCCCGGGGACGGGCGGGAGTTGAAGCGTTTCCGCCGGTGGCAGTTGCCCTTCCGCGCGCTGTTCCATCTGCGGCTGACGGGCCCAGACGGCCGGGAGACGGTCCACGCCGTCGACGTCAGGCACTGGCAGAACCAGTCGTCCGGCAACGTCAAGGCCCACCTGTATCTCGACGGCAGGCTGCACGCCGTGTCCAAGCTCCCTGCCGTCTTCCCCGTCCCGGGCGGCACCGTCGAAGTGAGGATGAGCGGGTTCGGCCTCAAGCGCTGCCACTACGTCACCGACGAAGGCCGCGAGTTCCAGCTGGTCCCGGACCCCGACTCCGCCGAGGGGCGCCGGGCGCGCCTCGACCGCGCCCACCCCGCGCTGAGCCGCGCCATCGGTCTCCTCTCACTGTGCGTGCTCGTCGGCGCCCTGGCCGTCCTCGTCCCACAGCTTGCCGAACAGCTCACCGAGTCCGAGGGCATCGCCCAGCACACCGGGACCTTCGCCTCGCCCATCGACGTGCCGACGTGGGGCAACATCGCGATCGGCGTCGCCACCCTGGCGGCCAGCACAGAACGGGCACTGCGACTGCGCCACAGCCACCTGCTGGACAGCGCAGCAGGCTGATCCGCCCAACCACCCGAGGCGCTGCGGCCGCGCCGGCGGCACCCCGCCGGCGCGGGCGATCCGGGCCCGCACGTCGAGGAAGATGACACGCACCAGTGGAATCCGGCACTGACACGATGCTGGAACGGTACGCAAAGCCGCAGGCCAGAAGAACTTACGGTGAATCAGGCAGCGGGAACCTACAGCACCACCTGGGGCCGGGCCATCGACACCATGGCCGGGTTGCAGTCCGCCCGCACGCTCAAGGCGGTCCGCTCCCTGAGCCCCTACCGAGCCCGCGGCGAGCGCGGCGCCGTCCTGGCCGCGCTGTAGGAAGGCACCCTGTCGTTGCAGAACGTACGGGACCGCCGCCACGAGCCGGTCGTCGGCAAGACGAAGGTGCACCGGCTACTGACCGGACTGCCGGGAATCGGCAAGATCCGCGCCACGCAAGTGATGACCGAACTCGGCATCTCCGACAGCCGCCGTGTCCAGGGCCTCGGCGCCACCCGGCGAGAACGCCTCCTCGCCCTCTTCCCGCACCAGGACTGACTTGCGACTACCCCACCACGACAGAGGACCCCGGCAGCACCGCCAGGGCCCTCTCACCGTTCAAGATCAATCTCACCGACTGGCTGTTCCCTTGGTCCCCGAGGCCGGCATTGGCGGCCGTAGCGCCCCCCCATTCGCTACGGAACGTAATCGCATCGACGGGGTGTATTTGATGGGCCATGGGCCGCGACGCCTCGCCGTAGAGCAAAGAGCGTTCCAGCAGTGCTGGGGCGGACGCGGGAGTCCTCGGGGGCCTTCCGATCCGTAGCGGTGGTAAGGGAGTGGTGTGGCGGACGCCTAACGGCACCTGGTCGAGCCGGATCGAGGAGGACGCAGCCGAATGAAAAGGGGTAGATATGTCCGTTCCTGCTGCAACATCGCAGGTGAGACGCGTCATCAAAATAGGTTCGAGTCCCACCGCCCCACCAGTGGTTACCCGTGCAGGAACGTTCTGACCTGTGAGAACGCAATTCTCTGAGTTGTGTGGCGTGCGGCGAACGCTGCGCGTGGTGCAGTGAATCCCATTAGCCCGCTCATCGCTCGCCCCAAGTGCAAGGCCGGCTCGGCCGTCGTCGGCAGGGGGCGGGCTCTCTGCGGGCGGCTGGGTCTCCGCCGGTGCGGTGTGCGGTGTGCGGTGGGTGTCGGCGTGCCCGGCCGGACGAGGGGTACCTACCGGATCTTCGAGGCGCACCGGGACCGGGGATGCCTGGGTGCCGGTCTCCTCATTCCGGCGGGGTGACGGCCCTTCGCCCGGCACCCCGTACGGAGCCGTCCGGCGGCGGGGCCGTGGAGTTGCGCAGGACCAGTTCGGTGGCGACCTCCATGTGCTCCATGAGCAGCTGCTGCCCCTCGATGAGGGACAGCAGCGCGCGGGCCGCCTTCTGACCCATGTCGTGCAGCGGCTGTCGCACGGTGGTCAGGCCGGGGAAGCTCTGCGCCGCCTGCGGGAGGTCGTCGAAGCCGACGACGGAGAAGTCGGCGGGTACGTCGAGGCCGAGGGCCCGTGCGGCGTCGACCGCGCCGAGGGCCATCAGGTCGGCGCCAGCGACGATCGCCGTGGGCCCGTGCTCGGTGATCAGACGGGTCGCGGTCCGGAATCCGCAGGCGTAGGAGAAGTCGCAGGAAGCGACCAGCTGCGGGTCGACCCGGAGTCCGGCCAGCCGCATCGCGTCCTCGAAGCCCTGGAAGCGGACGGACGTGCTCTCCAGGTCCTCCTCGCCTCGCAGGTAGGCGATGCGCGTGTGGCCCAGGTCGATCAGATGCCGGGTGCCCACGCGCATGCCGTGGTAGTTGTCGACGGTCAGTCGGGGGAGCGGTACGTCCATGCGGCGCGGGTCGATGACGACACAGGGCAGGGTGGGCCGACGCAGCAGCTTGACCGTCTCGTCCTCCAGCACGGGCGCGATCAGGAGAACGCCGTCGACCAGGCCCCGCCCGAGGAACTCGATCCGGTCCTTCTCCCGCGCCGCGTCGTGGTACGAGGCGTTGACCAGCAACTCCTGCTCGGCGTCGGCGAGTTCGTCGGCGACGCCGCGCAGGATCTCAAGCCCGTACTGACTCGTCAGGTCCAGGGCGATGAGGCCGATGAGCCCGCTTCGGCCGGCCTTGAGGTTGCGGGCCGAGACGTTCGGCCGGTATCCGAGGCGTCCGGCGACCTCCGTGACGCGACGGCGGGTCTCCTCGGAGGCCCCCGGCTTGCCGTTCATCACGTTGGACACCGTCATCGCGGAGACGCCGGCCTCCTCGGCCACCTGCGCGATGGTCACCCGCCCTGCCACTGCGGCCTCCTTCTGTTCGTCCGCCCGAAGCGCGACCACTCTCCCACTACTGGGGAGTAGGCGCCAAAGCTTCACGGAAACCTGAGGGAAACTATAACGATAAGTCTGCCTCGGCGTAAGCCGTGGGGCGTCCGACCTGGGAGTGTGCGGCTCGCGATATGCAGTGGATCAGTTGCTGAAAGTTACTTATAGATGTCGCCTAAGTTTTGCGTTACAGTCCCGGCCATCAACACGTAACGTTCACCGCAACTCCGGTCGACCCGCCTGTTCCGCACGCATCAGTGCCGTACCCGCACGGAAGCCGACCGGCCGCGACAAAACCATTCACAGAGAACGAGTCGGTCTGTACCGACCCTGGGTGAGGTGTGCAATGAAGCGTTCTGGGAGACGAATCGCGGTCACCGCCACGGCCGTCGCCATGGCGATGTCACTGGCCGCGTGCGGAGGCGGGTCGTCCGACTCCTCCTCCGCCGACGGCAAGGTGACCCTCCACATCGAGGCGTGGAAGGGCGGCGGGGCGGAACCGGCGAACGTCGCGGAGATCAACAAGGCCTTCGAGAAGGCGAATCCCAACATCAAGATCGACTTCGAGTACATCACCGCGAACGACACCTACGTCCAGAAGCTTCAGCCCGAGCTGCTCGGCGGCAAGGCGGGCGACGTGATCATGGTGGACACGGACAAGATGAAGAAGTGGGGTGCCTCGGGCTACCTCGCCGATCTGTCCGGTGAGTCGTGGGCGAGCCGGATAGCACCCGACGCCAAGCCCTTCGCGCAGGCCGACGGCAAGACGCTCGCCATGCCGATGGAGCTGATCGGCATCGGCCTGTACGCCAACATGGACCTGCTGAAGAAGGCCGGCGTCACCGAGGTCCCCGCCGACTGGCCGACGTTCCTGAAGGTGCTCGGCAAGGTCAAGAAGGCCGGCATCACCCCCGTCTCGCTGCCCGACAAGAGCGCCTGGACCGGCAGCTCCGTCTTCCAGGCCGCCGGTTCGACCCGCGTCTACCAGAAGAACAAGCAGTGGGACTCCGACTTCAACGCGGGCGACGCCTCCTTCGACCCGGACTGGAAGGAGTCGCTGGAGCAGCTGAAGACCCTGGAGGACAAGGGATACGTCGACTGGCAGAAGGAACTCGGCGTCGACGAGTGGTCGCAGGGCCCGCAGAACTTCAGCGCGGGCAAGAGCGCCTTCTGGTACCAGGGCGCGTGGCAGGTCTCCAACGTCAAGAAGGCCGGCTTCCCCGTCTCCTTCGCGCCCTGGCCGGGCGGTGACAAGGGCACCGAGCCCAACAGCATGCTCTTCGCCGGCACGATGTGGGCCGTCAACTCCCAGTCGCAGCAGGGCGAGGCCGCGCGCAAGTACGTCGACTTCTGGTCGCGGAACGAGAACCTCGCCAAGTTCCTTCAGGCCGAGAACGCGCAGTCGCCGTTCACCGGCGGCACGACACCCCAGAGCGACGAGACGACGGCGTTCAACGCGGCCTTCAAGGAGGGCCGTTACCGGATCCTCCCGTCCAACTCCTGGTACGCCTCGGCCGCCGAGACCGAGATCGGCTCGAAGATCCAGTCCTATTTGCTGGGCAAGACGTCCACCGCGCAGACCCTGAAGGACATCCAGAGCGCGGCGTCCGCCAAGTAGGCCGGTACCCCCTGGTCAGCCGTGGCGGGGGCGTCGGGTGGCTCTCCGGCCGCTCCCGCCACGGCACTTCCGGGCAAGAGGAGGATTCCCCGTGTTCCACCGACGGCGAGCCACCATGGCCGCCTTCCTGCTCCCGGCGCTCGCCGTGTACGGCACGTTCATGCTGTACCCGCTGGTCCGGGGCGTCTACCTGAGCATGACCGACAGCCTCGGCGGACCGATCGCCAACTTCGTCGGCACGGAGCAGTACCGTGCCATGGCCGACGACCCGGACGTCACCGCGGCCCTGTGGCACACCATCGTGTACGCCGCCGTCGTCGTGGTCGCCCAGAACGGTCTCGGTCTTCTCTTCGCGAGCATGCTCTTCCGCCGGCCCAGGGTCCGCAAGACGCTCAGCGTGCTGCTGCTGACCCCCACCCTGGTCTCCCCCGTGATGGCGGCCTTCATCTGGTCGTACCTCTACGCCCCGGAGGGCGGCATCAACGCCCTGCTCGGCGCGTTCGGCCTGGACTCGCTCCAGCATGTGTGGCTCGGGGACACCTCCACCGCCCTGTACGCGGTGGCGGGCGTCAACATCTGGATGTTCGCGGGCTACTCGTGCGCCATCTTCCTGGCCGGCTACATGAGCGTGCCCACCGAACTCCTCGACGCCGCCGCGGTCGACGGCGCGAGCGGCTGGCAGCGTTTCCGGAGCGTGGAGTGGCCGATGCTGGCGCCCTCGCTGACCGTGAACGTGACCCTGAGCCTCATCGGTTCGCTCAAGGTCTTCGAGTTCCCCCTGGTGCTCACCAACGGCGGCCCGGCCGGAGCCACCGAGACCCTGACCACGCTCGTCTACCGGAACGTCTTCGGCGGCGGGAAGTTCGCCTTCGGCGTCGCCGTCTCCGTACTGCTCCTGGTGACCGTGGTCGTCCTGTCCAGCGCCACCTCCTCAATGCTGCGCCTGCGCGAGCGCCGAATCTGACGGGCGGCAAGCCAACCATGACCTCCAACTCCCTCACCCCGAAGACCGGTTACCGCAAGATCACCGGATCCCTCGGCACCGGGCTGCTCTGCCTCGGCGTGCTGGTGTTCGTCCTGCCGTTCCTGTTCACGGTCGTCACCTCGCTGCGCACCGCGGCGGACGTGGCGCACTCCCCGCTGGGCTTCCCCGACTCACTGACCCTGAAGAACTTCTCCAACGCCTTCAGCCAGATCCACTACGGGCGCAGCGCGCTGAACACCCTGCTCATCACGGGGCTGTCGTGCCTGGCCATCACCGTGCTCGGCTCCCTGGCCAGCTACCCGCTGGCCCGTATCACCCAGGGCTGGTCGACCTGGATGTACCGGCTGTTCATCCTGGGCACCTCGGTACCGGTCTTCGTCGTGGTGGCGCCGCTGTACCTGCTGATGCGAGACCTGAACCTGCTGGACAACTACGCGGGCGTGGTCTTCATCTACACCGCCATGTTCCTGCCGGTCTCGGTGTTCTTCTACACCAGCTTCATCCGGTCCATCCCGGTGGATCTGGAGGAGGCCGCCGCGCTGGACGGCTGCGGGGCGTTCCGTACGTTCTTCGTCATCATCCTGCCGCTGCTGCGCCCGATCACCAGCACCCTGCTGACGTTCGTCTGCATCCAGGTCTGGAACGACCTGGTCATTCCGCTGGTCTTTCTGCAGGACCCCGGCAAGCGCACGGTCATGGTGAACGCGTACGCCTTCCTCGACCCGCACACCGTGCAGCCGACCACCCTGTTCCCCGCCGCCCTGCTGGGTGTCGCGCCGCTGCTGCTGGTCTTCATCTTCCTGCAGCGCCATGTGGTGGCCGGCATGTCCGCCGGGGCCGTCAAGTCCTGACCCGCGCCTGCCGCTTCACGCAGCTCGCGTCACCCCTCCGGTTCACCCGCCGACGTCGGCCGTCCCGCATCGACGTACGGCTGTCGCGTCGTGCCCCGACGTCCCAAGTCCTCGTAGTCCCGTAGTCCCGTAGTCGCGGAAGGACCCTCACCGATGTACGTCGTCTCCTACTTCACCGACGCCGACGAGGCGCTGCATCTGGCCCGCAGCCACGACGGCGAGGAGTTCACGCCGGTGAACGGCGGTCGGCCGGTCCTGCGGGGCACGGTCGGCACCGGCCGGCTGCGGGATCCGTTCATCGGCTTGGGCCCGGACGGGTTGTTCCACCTGCTGGCCACCGACGGCTGGACAAGCCCCCGCATCGTCCACGCCACCTCGGCCGACCTGCTCAACTGGTCCGAGCAGAGACTCGTCCCGGTGATGGCCGGTGTGGAGGGTGCCCTCAACGCCTGGGCCCCGGAGTTCTTCCTGGACCGGGCCAGCGGGCTGTACCACCTCATCTGGTCGTCGGTCGTCGAGCCCGGGGCCACGGCGGAGGGCCGCGACTTCGAGCACAACAGCCAGAACCACCGGATCTGGCACTGCTCCACAGCGGACTTCCGGACCTTCTCGGCCTCCACCGTCTTCTTCGACCCCGGTCACTCGGTCATCGACGCCACGGTGCGGGAAGTGGACGGCGGGGGTTTTCTGATGGCGTTCAAGGACGAGCGAGGATCGAACGACCTCGGCACCGCGCACAAGAACATCCACCTGGCCTCGTTCGACACACCCGGCGGCCCTTTCTCCGCCCCGCGCGGACCGGTCACTCCCCCCGTGGTGGAGGGGCCGTCGTTCTTCCGCCGCGGCGACGAACTCGTCATGATCTTCGACCATTTCCTCGAGGGGCGCTACGGAGCGGCCCGCAGCAAGAACGGCGTGGACTGGGAGCCGGTCTCGCTGGCCCTGCCGACGGGCATGCGGCATGCCTCGGTCCTGGAAACGTCCGCCCTGACCTCGCTCCCCGGCTAGGAGAGCGGCCGCAGTCTCCGGGCGGGGCGGCAACGCCGACCCGCCCGGTGCAGGAAGACCCGTGTCGTGGTCCGCGGCGCGGGGGACTCGATCACCCAGCAAGGAGCGTCGCGATGAAGCGTCGCAGACCGTCACGTCCGGTCCGCCGGGCGGCACGTGTTCTGACCCTGCTCGCCACCATGGCGGGAGCGGTCCTGGTCCCGGCCCACGTCGCGCTGGCGGCGGGCACCACCTACTACGTGAACTGCTCGGCGTCCACCAACGGCAGCGGCACCCAGTCCAGCCCCTGGAACTCGGTGGCCGGAGTCAACAACACCACCTTCGGCCCGGGCGACAGCATCCTCTTCGCCGCGGGCACCACCTGCACCGGCCAGGTCGCCCCCGGCGGATCGGGCGCCTCCGGCAGCCCGATCACCATGGGGTCCTACGGCACCGGCGCCAAGCCGAAGATCGACGCCCAGGGCGCCACCGGCCCGGTCATCCACCTGCTCAACCAGGAGTACTGGGAGATCGGCGGCCTGGAACTCACCAACGCCGCCTCCTCCCCGAACTACCGCTCCGGCGTCCTCGCCGAGAACGCCTCCGGCGGCGTCCTGCGCCACATCCGGGTGCACGACATGAACATCCACCACATCAGCGGCTACTCGGGCGGCTGGTACGCCACCAACGCGGGCGTAGGCGTCCAGACCGACCACACCACCCCGGCCTCCACCTGGGACGACGTGGTGATCGAGGACAACACCTTCGACCACGTCGACCGCATAGCCGTCGCCGTCACCCCGGACGGGGACGGCCAGGGCACCAACCAGACCACCAACACCGTCATCCGCGACAACACGATCACCTACAGCGGCGCCGACGACATCCTCGTCGTCAAGAACGACGGCGCCCTCATCGAGGGCAACAAGGCCGGCTACGGCGGCGCGAAGGAGGACTGCCCGCCCTCCGGCCAGTACTGCAACCGCGCCTCGGCCGGTATCTGGATGTCCGGCAGCAACGACACCGTGGTCCAGAACAACGAGGTCTACTGCCACGTCGACGGCGCCGACGGCACCGGCTTCGACGTGGACTGGGGCAACCACAACACCACGTTCCAGTACAACTACAGCCACCAGAACATCGGCGGCTTCATGCTGCTGATGCCGCCGTTCACCATCGCCAACGAGCCCACCTCGACCGTCCCCAGCGACGGCACGGTGATCCGCTACAACATCAGTGAGAACGACGGCACCAACGAGGGCTGCCCCATGGCCGGCACCCCGACCCACGGCACGGGCGTCTTCCACTTCGTCGGCAACATCCCCAACAAGAGCGGCAGTTCGGTCGCCGTCCCGCAGATCTACAACAACAGCATCCACGTCAGCAAGAGCGGCCTGAACACCCCCATCCTGTACTCGCGCCGGGGCGGCACCGTCACCGGAAACCTCTCCTTCCGCAACAACGCCGTCTTCAACTACGGCACCGGCGGCTACTTCACCGCAGGCAGCGGCTCCGTCTACTCCAACAACCTCTTCTACGGCAACCACCCGTCCTCGGAGCCCGCCGACTCGGCGAAGGTGCTGAGCGACCCGCAGTTCCGCAACCCGGGCAACGCGAACACCTCCTCCACGTACACCGGCACCGACGCCTACCAGGTCCACCCCTCGTCCCCCGTGATCCGGGCCGGCGCGGTCATCAGCGACAACGGCGGCAAGGACGCCTTCGGCAACACCGTCTCCGCGACGGCCGCGCCCAACATCGGCGCCTACAACGGCACCGGCGGCAACCTCGTCTCCAACGCGGGCTTCGAGTCGGGCGCGATGAGCCCCTGGACCAACAGCGGCGCGGCCCCCTCGGTCACCTCCTCGGGTGCCCGCACCGGCACCTACGCCCTGACCACCCAGGCCAGCGGCAGCGGCGCCAACCAGAACATCACCGGCCTCAGCCCCAACACCACCTACCTGCTCACCGGCTGGGCCAAGGTCGCGAACGCCGGCGAGACCCTCGCGATCGGCGTCAAGAGCTTCGGCGGCACGGAGACGTTCACCAACGTGGCCACGACCTCGTACTCTCAGGCGGCCGTGGTGTTCACCACCGGCGGCTCGAACACCTCGGCGCAGATCTACTGCTGGAAGAACACCGGCGGCACGGGCTCGGGCAACTGCGACGACCTCGCGGTCGAGCGCCTGTCGTCCGCCACCAACTCGGTCACCAACCCGGGCTTCGAGACCGGCGCGCTGACCCCGTGGGGGCAGAGCACGGGTACGGCGTCCAGCGTGGTCGCCTCCAACCCCCGCACCGGCACCTACGCCCTGCGCACCGGAGTCAGCGCCAGCGGTGCCCAGCAGACGGTGAGCGGCCTCAGCTCCAGCGGCACCTACCTGCTGGCCGGCTGGGCCAAGACGGCCACCGCGGGTGAGGAGGTGGCGGTCGGCGTGAAGAGCTTCGGCGGTACGGAAACGTATCTGCGGACCTCGACCACGTCCTACGCCCAGCAGCCCATCTTCTTCACCACGGGCGCCTCCGCCACCTCGGCCGCCGTGTACTGCTACAAGAACGCCGGTTCCGGGGCCGGGTACTGCGACGACTACACCCTCGTCAAACTGCCCTGACCGCGGCGACAAGGAAGAGAGGCGGTCGTGGCACCACGGTGCCCCGACCGCCGTGTTCTCAACCCTCAACGCCCGCCGTGCCCCAGACTGCTTTTGTTGTCAATATTGCGTCTCCTCCAAGCCCCCCCGTCGCC
>NZ_JBHVGZ010000098.1:0-1279 GCF_042800355.1 Streptomyces sp. NPDC057623 | reverse complement strand
TTTTTTTGTGTGGGGGGGGGGAGGGGGGGGAGAAAAGAGAAGCCCCCTTTTGGAAAGGCTGGTAGGGGGGGGGGAAGGGGGGGGGGGGGGGGTTGGAACCCGGTGCCCCCACAACCGCCGTGCCGTCACGCGCCAACGCCTGCCGTGCTCCGAACTGCTGCTGTTGCAGCTATTGCGTTCCCTCCAGGCCCACCGTTACCGTCTCGCAGAATTTCGAACAAAGTTCGTAATATCGAACAACTCGAACCGTCGCATGAGTGCCCTATGGAGGTCACCTCGATGCGTTACCGACTCAGACGTAGCAACCGCGCCCTGGCCGCCCTGTGCGGCACGGTGTTGTCCGTCAGCCTGCTGAGTGCCGGCCCGGGCGCGTCCCCCGCCCTGGCCGCCGACGACCCCAACGCGGTGGCACTCGACCAGGACGCGATCCTCGCCGCCAGCCAGCTCGACGAGCGGCAGTGGTACAAGGACAACATCCCGTTCCTCGACACTCCCGACAACGACATCGACGACGTCTACTACTACCGGTGGAGCACCTTCAAGCGCGCGCTGCGCTACACGGTGCCGGGCACCGGATACGTGTCGACCGAGTACGACGTGCCGATCGGGTACGCCGGGAACCCGTACACCGCGCTTCCGGACGCGGCCGGCTATCACCTGCTGGACGGGCGCTGGCTGCGCAACCGCGACTACGCGGGTGACTACCTGGACTTCTGGCTGCGTGGGGCCGGCAACTCGGGCGTGCGGAACTTCAGTGAGTGGATCACCAGCGCCGCCTACCAGCGCTATCTCGTGACCGGGGACGCCGCGCAGATCAAGTCCGCGCTCCCGCATCTGATCGCGCTGTACAAGAGGTGGGACTCGAATCTCACCAGCGACATCACGGTCGACGGCACCCAGTCGACGAGCGATCTCTACCACCAGACGCCGCTGTCCGACGCCACGGAGTACACCGAGACGTCGATGCACAGCAGCAACTGGTTCAGCGGTGGCCGCGGCTTCCGGCCCACGATCAACGCGTACATGTTCAGCGCCGCTCAGGCGATCAGCAAGATCGCCACGATGAACGGCGACACGGCGACACGGCGACCGCGGACGACTACGACGCCAAGGCCGCGCAGCTCAAGGCCGCTGTGCAGAACTCGCTGTGGGACCCCCAGCGCAACTTCTTCATGCACGTCTACATGTGCGACATCCCGTGAGTTCCCTGGAGCCCGGCTGAGTCGCTGACCCCGTAGCCAGGGCGTTCTTCCTCCTTCGTGTGCTCTGCTGGCCTGTG
>NZ_JBHVGZ010000097.1:0-31653 GCF_042800355.1 Streptomyces sp. NPDC057623 | reverse complement strand
CCACCCCCCGGGTCATGGTCGACAGGGGGCAAAAGTCATGCCGGGCCAGAAGGCCGGGAGCCCCAAGATCGGGGCCGTCTAGAAGGTAACGGGGCCTGCTCCCCAGCAGGAGGCACGGGAAGGGCAACTGGACGTGGCGCGCTGCGAAAGAGCACCTGTGTCAGGCCAGCACGAGCTGCCCTTTTCGTTGCAGGATCCGGCCAGATCTGGGAGGTGACACCGAGCACGTCGGAGGAGGAGCCGCGAGAGGCGGAACTGCGAGGGGCGGGAAGCGTCGCACTCGCGCTTCCCGCCCCTTCTCGGCACCCGCCGGGACCCTCACCCCGGCGGCCTCCGGGTCCCTCGCCCGCGTCGTACCAGGCCCTCAGCCCTGGTCGTAGGTGTGGAATCCTCGGCCGCTCTTCCGGCCCAGCAGTCCCGCCTCCACCATCCGCTGGAGCAGCGGCGGCGGGGCGTAGAGGGGTTCCTTGAACTCGTCGTAGAGCGACTCGGCGATCGAGGCGACGGTGTCCAGACCGATCAGGTCCGCGAGCTTCAGCGGCCCCATGGGATGGGCGCAGCCCAGTTCCATGCCGGCGTCGATGTCGGTGGCGGTGGCGACGCCGGACTCGGCCATCCGGATCGCGGACAGCAGATAGGGGACGAGCAGTGCGTTGACGACGAAGCCCGCCCGGTCCTGGGAGCGGATCACCGTTTTACCGAGGGGGCGGGTCGCGAAGTCCTCGACCGTGCTGATCGTCGCTTCCGAGGTGTGCAGGGAGGTCACGACCTCGACCAGGGGAAGTACGGGGACCGGGTTGAAGAAGTGCAGACCCACGACTCGGTCCGCCCGGCTGGTCGCCATGCCGAGTCGCATGACCGGCAGGGAGGAGGTGTTGGTGGCCAGCACGGCCCTCGGATCCTCGACGATCTTGTCGAGTGCGGCGAAGATCTCCGTCTTGGCGTCGGCGTTCTCGATGACGGCCTCGACGACCAGCTGCCGGTCGGCGAGATCGTCCAGACTGCTGGTGAAGCGGAGCCGGGCGAAAGCGTCGCCGACGGCTTCCCGGGTCAGCTTGCCCCGTCGCGCGGCACGGTCCAGGGAACCCGCGACCCGGTCGCGTGCGGCGCGTGCGGCGATCGCGTCCGCCTCGCACACCACGGTGTCGACTCCTGCCCGTGCGCACACCTCGGCGATGCCGGCGCCCATCTGCCCGCCGCCGACCACACCGACACGCTTGATGTCCGCGGTCATGCCTGGCCCTCCGTCCGCCGCACGAGGTGCCGGGTGTACGCGTCCGGGGTGAAGAACTGTGGCAACTCGCCTGCGAGGGCGCTTCGTTCGAAGAGGGCGCGAATGTCATCGACGGGGGCCCAGGGGTACTCGGCGCCGAGCGCGGCAAGCTCGTCGTCGAGCAGCCCCAGCACCGTCTCCCGGTCGACGACCCGGTGGCGCAGCCACTGCCAGATCTGCACGCGGGCGATCTCGGCGGTGGCCGCGTCCTCCATCAGGCCGTACAGGGCCACGGCGCCCTGGCCGCGCAGCCAGGCGGCGAAGTACCGCAGCGCGACCACGATGTTGGTGCGCACGCCCTCGGGGGTCGGGGGTCCGCTGATCCGGCGCACGGACAGCAGGTCGGCCGCCGTCACCTCGACGTCGTCACGGGTGCGGTCGATCTGGTGTGGCCGCTCACCGAGGACCTTGTCGAAGACCTCGCGGCAGACGGGCACGAGGCCGGGGTGGGCGACCCAGGAGCCGTCGAAGGCGTCCTCCGCCTCCCGCTCCTTGTCGAGGCGGACCTTGGCGAGCGCGGCCTCGTTCGCGGCGGGGTCCTTGCCGGGCACATGGGCGGACATGCCGCCGATGGCGTGGGCGCCGCGCTTGTGGCAGGTGCGGACCAGGAGTTCGGCGTACGCCCGCATGAAGGGGGCGGTCATGGTGACCTTCGCCCGGTCGGGGAGAAGGAAGTCGGTGCGATGGCCGAAGGTCTTGATCAGGCTGAACAGGTAGTCCCAGCGGCCCGCGTTCAATCCCGCACTGTGCTCGCGCAGCTCGTAGAGGATCTCCTCCATCTCGAAGGCGGCGGTGATCGTCTCGATGAGGACGGTGGCCCTGATCGTGCCGCGGGGGATGCCGAGCAGCTCCTGGGCGAGGACGAATACGTCGTTCCACAGCCGGGCCTCGTAGCGGTTCTCCAGCTTGGGGAGGTAGAAGTACGGGCCGTGCCCGGCATCGATCTGACGCTGGGCGCAGTGGAAGAAGTACAGGCCGAAGTCGACGAGCGAGGCGGGTACCGGCCGGCCGTCGTACTCAAGGTGCTCCTCGTCGAGGTGCCAGCCGCGCGGCCGTACGACGATGGTGGCGAGCCGGGCGGGGTCGCCGAGCCGGTACTCCTTGCCCTCCGCCGTGGTGAAGTCGATACGGCGCTCGATCGCGTCGACCAGGGTGAGCTGGCCGCCGATGACGTTGCTCCAGGAGGGAGCGGTGGCGTCCTCGAAGTCGGCCATCCATACCTGGGCACCGGAGTTGAGGGCGTTGACGGCCATACGGCGGTCGGGCGGGCCGGTGATCTCCACGCGCCGGTCGGTCAGTCCCGGGGCGGGCGGCCCCACGCGCCAGGTCGGGTCGGCACGGACGGCGGAGGTGACCATGGGGAAGTCGAGCGGCGAGCCCGACGCCAGGCGCAGCGCGAGCCTGCGCCGCTCCTTCAGGAGTTCCTGGCGACGCTGACCGAAGGCGCCGGCCAGTCGGCCGACGAAGTCCACGGCGGCCGGGGTGAGGATCTCTTCGTGCCGCGGACCGGGGGCGGCGAGGACGCGGACACCGTGGGTGAGTGTGGTGGTGGACATCGGGATCTCCTGAGGGATGGGAGCGGAGGGGGACGGAGACGGAGCGGCCCCCTCCGCTCGGCCAGGGTCGGCTGACGGCGGGCGTCCGGCCCGGTGGCCTGGTGACCTGGCGGGGCCTAGTGGAACTGCTCTTCCTCCGTGGAGCCGGCCAGGGCGGTCGTGGAGGAAGCCGGGTTGACGGCGGTGGACACCAGGTCGAAGTAGCCCGTGCCGACCTCGCGCTGGTGCTTGACGGCGGTGAAGCCGTGCGCCTGCGCGGCGAACTCCCGTTCCTGGAGGTCGACGTAGGCGGTCATGCCGTGCTCGGCGTAGCCGCGGGCGAGGTCGAACATGCCGTGGTTGAGGGAGTGGAAGCCGGCCAGGGTGATGAACTGGAACTTGTAGCCCATGGCGCCCAGCTCGCGCTGGAACTTGGCGATCTGGTCGTCGTCCAGGGCCGCCTTCCAGTTGAAGGACGGTGAGCAGTTGTACGCCAGCATCTGGTCCGGGTACCGCGCGTGGATCGCCTCGGCGAACTCCCGAGCCTGCGCGAGGTCCGGGGTACCGGTCTCGACCCAGATGAGGTCGGCGTACGGAGCGTAGGCGAGGCCGCGGGCGATGACCGGCGCCATGCCGCCCCGCACGCGGTAGAAGCCCTCCGCCGTCCGCTCGCCGGTCACGAACTCGGCATCGCGCTCGTCGACGTCGCTGGTGAGGAGGTTGGCGGCCAGCGCGTCGGTGCGGGCGATGATCACCGTCGGCACTTCTGCGATGTCGGCCGCGAGCCGGGCCGCGTTCAGGGTGCGGATGTGCTGCGAGGTCGGGACGAGGACCTTGCCGCCGAGGTGGCCGCACTTCTTCTCGGAGGCGAGCTGGTCCTCGTAGTGGATGCCGGCCGCACCGGCCGCGATCATGCCCTTGGTCAGCTCGAAGGCGTTCAGCGGGCCGCCGAATCCGGCCTCGGCGTCGGCGACGATCGGGGCGAGCCAGTCCGTCGTGTCACCCGCGTCCTCGGCGGTGGCGATCTGGTCGGCGCGCAGCAGCGCGTTGTTGATGCGGCGGACCACCTGGGGAACGGAGTTGGCCGGGTAGAGGCTCTGGTCGGGGTAGGTGTGCCCGGCCTGGTTGGCGTCGGCGGCGACCTGCCAGCCGGACAGGTAGATCGCCTGAAGGCCGGCCTTGACCTGCTGCACCGCCTGGCCGCCGGTCAGCGCGCCCAGCGCGTGGACGTAGTCGAGCTCGTGCAGCTGACCCCACAGGCGCTCGGCGCCCCGCCGGGCCAGGGTGTGCTCCTCACGGACGCTGCCGGAGAGCCGGACCACGTCCTCGGCGCTGTAGGTGCGCTCGATGCCCTGCCAGCGGGGGTCGGTGGCCCAGCGCTGGGCCAGCTCGGCCGCCTGCGTGCTCGCGTCTGCCATGACTGTCAACATCCCCTCGGTCTGTACTGGTTGCCAATGCCGCTGTCCGGATGAACGGAGGCGGCACTGCGTGTCTTCACGCTGTGATACGGCCCGCCGTCACCGCGAGGGTGAAGCTGAGCAATGCTGCCGGTGCAGGCTCCGATGGATACGGGGATGTCCGACGTCAGGGCAGTGAGTCGGGCCCCTTTTCCGGGCGGAACCTGTCGGCTCCGGCGGGCCGCACTGAGACTCTGGCACTGGCACGCAGTGCCATCAAGCATGGATCGCTGCCAACTTCTGCGAATCTTCTGGCTGTGATCTGCCAACTTTGCGAAGGCGGCTGCAGTCGGTTCTTCACGTACGCTGACCGGGTCGGGGTCCCCGGTGGGGAGGAACGGTCGGTGAGCAAGACGTACGTGGGTGCGCGGCTGCGGCGGCTGCGCGAAGAGCGCGGGATGAGCCAGGCCGAACTCGCCCGCACCCTCGGCATCTCGCCGAGCTATCTGAACCAGATGGAGCACGACTCCCGCCCGCTCACGGTGCCCGTACTGCTCCGGCTGACCGAGACCTTCGGTGTCGACCCGGGCTTCTTCTCCGAGCGTGACACCGCCCGCCTGGTGGCCGACCTGCGTGAGGCGCTGACCGGGGAGATCACCGCCGCCCGGGTCTCCCCGACCGACCTCGCGGAACTGGCCGCACGGATGCCGGCGGTGGCGCAGGTCCTGCTCGACCTCGGCCGCCGCAACCACTCGCTCTCCGAACGGCTGGCCGGGGCGGCCGACGGCCGAGGCGGAGGCGGAGAACGGGAGGCCGCGCTCTCTCCCCACGAGGAGATCCGCGACTTCTTCTACCGCCGCCAGAACTACCTCCACGACACCGACATCGCCGCCGAGCACCTCGCCGACGACATCGGCGTCCGGCCCGGCGAAGTGATCGGGGCCCTCACCGCAAGACTCGCCAAGACCCACGGCGTCCATCTCGCCGCGGAGTCCGGTGAACGGCTGCACCGCTACGACCAGCGAAGCCGCACCCTCCACCTCTCCGCACGGCTGCGCCCCGGCCAACGCGCCTTCCGCATGGCGACCCAGCTGGCTCTGCTGGAACACGGCGACGACCTGGGGCGCCTGGCCGCGGAGGACTTCGAGCCCGGCACCGCGGCCCACGCGCTGGCCCGGATCGGGATCGCCAACTACTTCGCCGCGGCACTGGTGTTGCCGTACACCGCCTTCCACGCCGCGGCCGAGGAGGTGCGCTACGACATCGAGCGGCTCACCGACCGCTACGGCCTCGGCTACGAGACCGTCTGCCATCGGCTGAGCACGCTCCAGCGCCCCCGCCTGCGCGGGGTCCCCTTCTCCTTCGTGCGGGTCGACCGGGCCGGCAACATGTCAAAGCGGCAGTCCGCGACCGGGTTCCACTTCTCGCGGGCCGGTGGCACCTGCCCGTTGTGGAACGTCTACGAGGCGTTCGCCTCACCCGGCCGCATCCACGTCCAGATCGCCGAAATGCCCGACGGGCAACGGTACTTGTGGACCGCCCGCGCCCTCACCAGGCACCGCGGCGGCTGGGGAGAACCCGGCAAGACCTTCGCCATCGGACTGGGCTGCGAGATCCGGCACGCCCACCGGCTCGTCTACTCCGACGGCCTCGACCTCACCAGCTCCTCCGCCGCCACCCCGATCGGCATGGGCTGCCGCGTCTGCGAACGGCTCGGCTGTTCCCAGAGAGCCGCGCCACCGCTGGGCCGTCCGCTGCTCATCGACCAGAACAGCAGCACGTTCGTGCCCTATCCGGTCGAGGACGACGGGGCCGCGTGACGGTGCGGCGGACACCGCGAACGGCTGCCGGAGGATGGTTCCACTCCGGTTGACCTCGTAGATCCCTTCGTCAGCCGCCCAGCGGAACTCCTGTCGCCAGCGCCGCCGTGACCGGATGCGTCGGCGAGCTGAACAGCCGTGCGGTGGGCCCCGACTCGACCACGTGCCCCTCGGACATCACGACCAGCGAGTCCGTCCGGTCGGTGACGAGGCGCAGGTCGTGGCTGACGAGGACCAGGGCCAGACCGCGGCGGTCACGCAGTTCGGCCAGTAGGTCCATGACGGCGACCGCGGTGTCCGCGTCGAGTGCCGAGGTGATCTCGTCGCAGAACAGCACGTCCGGCTCGGCCGCCAACGCGCGGGCGATCGCCACGCGTTGGCGCTGCCCGCCGGACAGCTCGTGGGGGTGGCGGTCGGCGGTCGTGGCGGGCAGGCCGACCTGCTCCAGGAGTTCCAGGACCCGGGCGGGCGCCTCGGCGCGGCCGGTCCGGCCGTGCAGCAGGAGAGGGCGGCGCAGGGTGGTTCCGACGGTGCGGCTGGGGTTGAGGGTGCCGAGCGGGTCCTGCGGCACGAGTTGGAGGCGGCGGCGCTGCTCACGGGAGCGGCGGTGTGCCGTGGGAGCGAGGCGGGTGCCGTCCAGGCCGATGGTGCCTGCGGCGGGGCGGTGCAGACCGACGAGGGTGCGCAGCAGGGTCGTCTTGCCGGAGCCGGAGGCGCCGACGATGCCCAGGCTGCTTCCGGCGGCGAGGGTGAGGTCGATGCCGTGCAGTACGGGGAGGCGACGGCCGCGGTGGGTGTGGGCGGCGTGCAGGCCGGACACGGTGAGGGTCGGGGTGCCTTCGGAGGGGATCCGGGCAATGGACTCGTCCGCACGGCGTGGGTCGGGCACCGGAGCCTTCGGGCGCGAGCCGGTCAGGTCCACGACGTCGTCGGCGAGCCGCGCGACCAGGCCCGGGTCGTGGCAGGACAGGCCGATGGCTATGCGGTGGTTCTCCGCGAGGTGGCGCAGGAGGTCGGCGATCTCGTCGCGTAGCGCCGGGTCGAGTCCGGCGGTGGGCTCGTCGAGGAGAAGTACGGCGGGGCGGCGGGCCAGCGCGCGGGCAAGTGCGACCCGGCGTTGCTGGCCGCCCGACAGCCCGCCGATACGGCGGTCCGGCAGGCCGTTGTCGACGGGCAGCCGAACCTCGGCGAGTTGTGCCCGTATCGCGTCGTGCCCGCCCTCCACGGCGACTTCGGCAAGCAGACGGCGCACGCTCATACGCGGATTGAGGCCGGAGCCGGGGTCCTGGCTGACGTAGGCGAGGCGGTGCCGGCGCAGGGTGCGCAGGGCGGGGGCGGGCAGGGTGAGTGGGTCCTCGCCGAGGACGGTGACGGTGCCGGCGGTGCGCTCGGTGCCCGAGGGCAGGGCTCCCGCCACGGCGCGCAGCAGGGTGGTCTTGCCGCAGCCGGACGGCCCGACGACGGCGGTGACGCGGCCGGGAGCCAGCTCCAGGTCGGCATGGTCCAGCAGGAAGCGGCCGTTCGGGGCGACCACGGTCAGGCCCGAGACCCGCACCGTGGGCTTCCCGTCGATGGCCTCGCCCTCGGAGTACCGGTCGGACGTGTGGTTCACAGTGCGGATACCGCCTTCCGGCCGGCTGGGGGTACGAGGGCGGCGGCTGCCAGGTTGACGCTCATGGCGAGCAGGCCGATGGCGATGCTGGGGGCGAGGACGGCCCAGGGGTTGAGGAGGATGCCGCCGGAGTTCTCACGGATCATCAACGCCCAGTCGGCAGCGGGTGGTTGGGGGCCGACCTGGAGGAAGCCCGCGGTGGCGACGAGGTAGACGGCGGCGACGAAGCGCAGTCCGAACAGCGCGAGCAGGGTGGCCCGCAGGTTGGGCAGGACCTCCCGTACGACGAGGTACCAGAGGCGTTCGCCGCCGACCGCCGCCGCCTCCACGTACCCGGAGGCCGCCACGGGCGCGGCGGCCCCGGCGACCAGGCGCACCGCGTACGGGACGCCCAGGACGACGGACACCGTGACCACGGCAAGCCGTCCGCCGTCCGGCCAGGACAGCGTGACGAGGAGGATGCCGAGGACGGCGGGCAGCAGCATCAGGACGTCCGCGGCGCGTTCGATGATCCGTCCGACGGTCGGACGCAGCGCGCTGACCGCGCCGAGCACGGCGGCAGCGGCGGTGACGAGGACGGCGACGAGCAGGGAGGTGATGACGAGTTCGCGCCCTCCGGCGAGGAGACGGCTGAGCACGTCCCGGCCCAGCTGGTCGCCGCCGAGGGGGGCGGCACTGCCGGGTTCGGCGTAGGGGGCGTCGACGGGGGTGTCGATGGCGTGCGGGGCGAGCCACGGTCCGGCCAGGGCGAGGGCGGTGAGCAGCAGGGCCGGGAGCACGCGCAGGGCCAGTCGGTGGCGGCCCGGGAAATGGCGCGTGGGAGAGGCAGGACGCGCGGTGGGTGTGGATACGGTCATGTCCGGCCTCCGGAGGCCCAGGCACGTACGAGGTCGGCGAGCAGCAGGACCGCGGTGATGACGGCTCCGGTGACGGCGACGACCCCGGCGATGAGCGGGCTGTCCCGGTCGGTGACCGCTCCGGCGAGAACGGAGCCGATGCCGGGGTAGTTGAAGATGGTCTCCACCACGACGGCGCCGCCCAGCAGCATGCCCGTCGAGGTGGCGATGCCGGCGGCGATGGTGGGCAGGGCGCCGGGCAGTAGATGGTGGGTGAGGATCCGGTGCCGGGGGAGTCCGTCGAGGACGGCGGTGTCCACGTGCGGGGCCTTGGCCTCGTCGGCGAGCGCGGCCCGCACGATGCGGGTGTTCCAGCCGATCTGCGGGATCGCCAGGGCGAGGACGGGTAGCACGAGCATCTGCCAGGAGGCGGGTGAGCCGTCGGCGTCGGTGAGGGTGACGGCGGGCAGCCAGTCCGTCCACAGGGCGAAGACGAGGACCAGGGCCACCGCGACCACGAACTCGGGCAGCGCGAGGATGCCGGTGGCGCTCGCCGACACCATCCGGTCGACCGTCATGCCGGGCCGGGCTGCGGCCCAGCAGCCGAGCGCGACGGACGCGACCAGGGTCAGCAGCAGGGCGAGCCCGCCGAGCAGCAGGGTGTTGGGGAACGGGCGGGCGAGCAGGTCGGCGACGGGCTCGCCGCGTGCGGAGGTGCCGAGGTCGCCGGTGGGCAGGCCGGTCATCCACTCCCAGAAGCGTTCGAGCACCGGCCGGTCGAGGCCGAGCAGGTGCCGCCGCTCGGCGATGTCGGCCGCGCTCTCCCCGCGCTCGGAGGTGGCGGTGGCCGCGTCGCCCGGCAGCAGTTCCACGGCCGCGAAGACGAACGCGAGCAGGACGGCGAGCAGCAGGGCCCGGCGTGCGAGCACCCCGGCCACGTGCAGAAGGAGGCGTACGGCCGCTGGGGCCGGACGGGGTTTGTCGTCCCCGGCCGGCCCGGGCCGTACGGCCTCGATCAGCGAGCCAGCCATGCCGTCTCGAGCTGGACGCGTCCGTAGCCGGGCAGGGTGGGCAGGTCACGCACGGCCGCGCCCGCGAGGTCGATGCCGTCGGCCATGCCCCACAGCAGATAGCCGGACTCGTCGTACTCGATCTGCTGGAGCTCGTGCAGCACCTCGGCGCGCTTCGCCGCGTCCTTGGTGGCCATCGCCTTCTTGTACGCGGAGTCGAATCCGGGGTTCTTCCAACCCGCCTCGTTCTGCGCCGAGTCGGAGACCATGGTCTTGCTGGCGAAGAACACGACGGAGTCGTTGGTGCCCCAGTAGGTGGTGTACAGGTCGCCCTTGAGCCAGGTCTTCTCCCAGAACGTGGCCGACTCCTGCTTGACCACCTCCACCTTGACCCCTGCCTCGCGGACCTGCGAGCTGAACACGGTGGCGGCCTCCGCGAGGCCCGGGATGTCCTCGGTGGTCAGCAGCTTGTACGTCTTCGACAGGTCGAAACCGGCCTCTTTCAGCAGCGACTTGGCCTTGTCCAGATCGCGCTCGCGCTGCGGGATGTCCTTGGCGTAAGCCGGGTCGCCGGTGCCGAGGATGTCGTTGGCGACGGTGCCGTACCCGGACAGCACCTGCTTGACCATGGCCTCGCGGTCCACGGCCAGCCGCAGCGCCTCGCGCACCTTCGGGTCCGCGAACGGGCCGTCGGTGGTGCGCATGACGATCGGCATCGCCATGTCGTTGGGGCGGCGCACGATCTGGATGTCCTCGCGCTTCTCGGCCGTACGGGCCGCGACCGCGCCGACGTTGGAGGCGACGTCGATCTGCCCGGCGAGCAGCGCGTTGGCCATCGCCTGGGGGCTCTCGAAGATCTTGACCTCGATGGCGTCGAGGTGGACGTCGCCGCCGTACCAGTCCTCGTTGCGGACCAGGCGGGCGTTGCCGGAGCGGAACCAGTCCAGCTTGAACGGGCCCGTACCGGGCGCCTTGCCGAGGTCCTTCTCCGGCGTGTCCTTCTTCAATACGAACGTCGTCAGGCGCGTCAGCTGCGGCAGCTCGGCATTGGCGTAGTCGGACACCAGCACCACGGCGTCGTCGCCGTCGGCCTTGATGTTCTCCGGCTTGATGCCCGGCAGTCGGGACGCGCCCGCAGGGGTGTTGCGCAGCCGCTTGAGCGACCAGACGACGTCTTCGGCGGTGACCGGGGTGCCGTCGTGGAACTTCGCTCCCTTGGCGAGAGTGAAGGTCCAGGTCTTCAGGTCGTCCGACGCCTTCCAGGAAGCGGCCAGCCGGGGCACGGTGTTGGGCTTGGTGCCCGGCACGGTGAGGGTGTCGTGGACCAGCGAGATGATCAGGTAGTCGCTCTCGTTGGCCTGGACTCCATGCGGATCGCGGGTGATGGCCGAGGCGCGGCCCAGCGCGCCGACCCGCAGGGTGCCTCCGGGCCGTGGCTTCTCGTTCGCCTTCGCCGGCGAGTCGGACGAGGTCTCGTCACCACCGCCGCAAGCGGCCAGGAGGGCGGCCGCGCCTATCCCGCCGCCGGCCCACAGCACTTGGCGTCTGTTCCAGTTCACGTACGACCTCGTTCCACTCACACGGGGAGATTGCTTAGGTGTGCCTACCCTAAGAAGATCCTTTAGGCAACCTGTGCGGGGCGGTTCGCGTGTTGCTGACGGAGCGTCAAATCGGCGCAACGGGGCGCGCGGTGGCACGAGAGGTGCACCTCGCCTCAATGGGAGCACAGGGAGCAAGTAAGGATTGCCTTACCTAAATCCCGCTGATACGTTTTCGCCCGCCGAGGCACAGCAAGGTCACAGGAACACGTTCTCGCCACACCCGCACCCGCACCTGAACGGATGACTCCGCCATGCCCACGGGAGCCGCTCCCATACGGCAGCTCGACGCGCACGCCGTCGACGAGCTGACCGAGACCGCCCAGAAGATCCTTGCCGATTTAGGCAGTTCGGCCGCGCGGCCCGAACTGCTCCGCCGGGTGTCGGTGGCCGCCGGCCGACTCGGCGACGCCATCCGCCACCACTGCCGCCCGGTCGACACCGACGACGGTCTGTACGTCCTGCGCGGTCTGCCCGTCGACGACGGCGGCATCGGCCCCACGCCCTCCAGTTGGGCCACGGCGGGCGACCGCGCGGCCGAATGGGACGTGATCCTGCTGCTGCTCGCCACGGCCATGGGCCACCCGATCGCCTGGGAGGGACAGCAGGAGGGCCGGTTCGTGCACAACATCGTGCCCGCGCCCGGCCACGAGGAGGAGCAGACCGGCGCGAGCAGCACCGTGCTGCTCAGCCCGCACACCGAGGACGCCTTCCACCCCGGCCGCGCCCACCTGTTGCTGCTCGCCTGCATGCGCAACCACGACGCCGTCGCCACCACCGCCGCCGGCGTCCGCCACGTCCGCCTCAGCGCGGACGACGTCGCGCTCCTGTCCCGCCCGGTGCTCCCGATCCTCCCCGACGACGCCTACGCCGAGGCCCAGTCCTTCACCGGGGAGCAGCCGCCGAAGGTCCCCGCCCTCTGGCAGACCGAGGCCGGCCCGACCTTGCGCTACGACCCCGCCTACACCCCACTCGACCAGGCACCCGCCGACTACCGCGCCGCCTATGACCGGCTGACCGCGGAACTGGAACGCGTGTCGGTCGCCGTAGCCCTGGAGCCCGGCGACGTCCTGGTCGTCGACAACGACCTCGTCGTCCACGGCCGAGTCCCGTTCAAGGCCCGCTACGACGGCACCGACCGCTGGCTCAAGCGCGCCTCGGTGCGCGTCCCCGGCCGCCGCAGCCGCCCGCTGGCCGAGGCGGACGAACACGGCTACGGCCAGGCCGCCCTCGTGGCCCACCTCTGAGCTCCCCCTCCCGCCCTCCCCTCGTACGAAGGGACCAGCCGTGACCGGCACCCCGTCAAGCACGGACAGCACCCCGGCCGACATACCCGCGGCCGACATACCCGCGAACGACAAGACCCTGCGCATCCTCAGCACCAGCGACGTCGCGGGTCTCGACATCTCCCTCGCCGACGTCGTCGGCGTGGTCGAGCAGGCGTACCGCACCCTGGCCGACGGCAAGTCGGCCAACCCACGCAAACTCACCGTCAAGCCCGACGACGGCCACTCCGTCTCGTACGCCATGCTCGGCCGCGACGGCGTCCGCGAGGTCGTCGCGATCAAGACGTCGTACAAGCACGGCCTGGACAAGTCGCGCGACGAGCAGCACTACTACACGACGCTGACGATCTACGACGATGTCACCGGCCTTCCGGTCGCGATGATGGACTGCGGCCGCGTCGGCTCGCTGCGCACCCCGGCCGTCTCCGCGCTGCTCGCCCGCGAGCTGGCGGCGCCCGGCAGCCGCAGCGCTCTGGTCATCGGCACCGGGACCCAGGGCCGGCTGGCCCTGCCGTTCCTGCTCACCACACTGCCGGACCTGGACCGGCTCATGGTCTACGGCACCCACCCCGACGGCCTCGCCGCCGTCCGAGAGAGGCTCCGCCACCACTTCCCCGAACGGGAGGTGGAGGTGGTGGACGACGTACGGGCCGCCGCCGGTGAGGCCGACGTCGTGGTCGCCACCGCCGGTCAGCACACGCCCGCCGCGGTGGACGCGGCCGACCTGAAACCGGGCGCGCTGTCCATCCTGGTCGGCCACGGCATCGCCCCCTCCACCCTGCACGAGGCGGACCGGGTGATCGCCACCAGCGAGGCCCAGATGAAGGTCACGGGCACCGACATGGCCGACGCCGACGGCAACTTCCCGCCCGTGCATGCCGAGTTCCCCGAGGTCGTTGCGGGCCGGGCGGAAGGCCGGCGCTCGGCCGACGAGCGGATCTTCGCCTACAACAGCGGCCTGGTCGTCACTGACATCGCCCTGGGCCACCGGTTCGCGCAATTGGCCGTCGAGCAGGGCCTGGGAACGCGGGTGTCGGTGTGGCAGTGACCCCCGCCCCGGCCCCACCTCCCACGGCCGCCCCGCCGCTGCCTGCCCACCCGGATCCGCGGCTCGACGCGATCCTGGGCGGCGGACTGCCGCATGAGCTGTCGCACGCCCTCGGCGGCCCGTTCCACCTGCTGCTGACCGAGCGCTTCGACGCCAACGTGACCTCCTTTGTGCAGGCGTTGGACGAGGCCGGTGTGGAAGGCCGGGTGTACTACGCGAAGAAGGCCAACAAGGCCGCCGCCTGGATGGAGCGCTGCGCGCTGACCGGTACCGGCGTGGACGTGGCCAGCGCCGGTGAGCTCCGGGACGCACTCGCCCACGGGGTGCGCGGTGAGCACGTGGTGGTCACCGGGCCGGCCAAGGCCGAGGGGCTTCTGCGGGTGGCCGTCCTCCAGGGCTGCCTGATCGCCGTGGACGCACTCGATGAACTGGAGGGCGTCCACGCGCAGGCGCGAGCCGTCGACCGCCCGGCGCGCGTGCTGCTGCGACGGCTCCCCCCGGCCCAGCCACACAGCCGCTTCGGCCTCGACGACGGCGAGCTGGAGGCCGCCCTCGCCCGGTGTGCGCAGGCCCGGGACGCCATCGTGATGGAGGGTTTCTCCTTCCACCTTTCCGGCTACGCCACCGAGCCGCGCGCGGAGTTGGCGAGCGAACTCGTCGAACTGTGCCTGAAGGCGCGGGTCATGGGGCTGCGGGCGGACCGGATCAGCATCGGTGGCGGCTTCGCCGTCGACTACGCCGCCGCCGGACACTGGGAACGCTTCCTGCGCGAGCAGCGGCCCGCCCATTACCACGCGGGGAAGTCCTTCGACCCGGCGGACTTCTACCCGTACCACTCGCCCGTGGCGGGCGCCGACGCCCTGCGGGCCGTTCTCGCGGCGCACAACCTCGCCGAGAGGCTGCGCGCGGCCGGGGTGACGCTCCTGCTGGAGCCCGGCCGGGCGCTGCTGGACCGGGCCGGGTGCACGGTGTTCCGCGTGCAGGGCGTGAAGGACCGGGGCGGCTACGGCGTCGTCACCGTGGACGGCAGCAGCCTGAGCCTGTCCGAGCAGTGGTTCAACAGCGAGTATCTGCCGGATCCGGTACTGCTACCCGCCCACGAGTCGCAAGGTGAGCCGTACGCCGCCTGCGTCGGCGGCGCCACCTGCCTGGAGTCCGACATGCTCACCTGGCGCAAGGTGCGGTTCCCCGCCCGCCCGGCCCCCGGCGACCTGCTCGTCTACCCCAACACCGCCGGATACCAGATGGACTCCAACGAGTCCCCTTTCCATGAGCTTCCGCTCCCCCCGAAGGTCGTCCTCGACACGGCCGACGGCAGGACCCGCTGGCGGCTCGACCGCCACCCACTCGCCTGACTCTCTCCCCTCGAACTCCCCTCGCACACTGGAGCCATCCGATGGACAAGGCGCTCTCGCGTCCCGCCGTGGTCAGCCGTGTCTCCGACCTCATAGGCCACACCCCGCTCTTCGAACTGTGCCGCACCGACACCGGCAGCCGACTCCTGCTCAAGCTCGAACAGTTCAACCCGACCGGCACGGCGAAGATCCGCATGGCTCGGCAGATGGTCCTCGACGCCGAGGACCGCGGACTGCTGCGCCCCGGCGGCCGTATCGTCGAGTCCACCTCCGGCAACACCGGCCTCGGCCTGGCCGTGATCGCCGCCGAGCGCGGCTACACCTTCACCGCCGTCGTCGACCATCACGCCGCCGCCGACAAGCTGCGCGGCATGAAGGCGCTCGGTGCCGAACTCGTCTACGTCGCCGAGGACGGGGACGAGGAGCTGGCCACGGCCGCCCGCGAGGAGTTCGCCGAGAAGCTGGCGGCCGACAGCGACAACGCCTACTTCACCGAGCAGCACAACAACCAGGCCAACGGCGACGGTTACCGACCGGTGGCGCATGAACTCCACGCCGCCCTGGACGGCCGTATCGACATCCTGATAGGCGCCGTAGGGACCGGCGGCGGACTCTTCGGGACGGGCGGGGAACTGCGCAAGTCCGTGCCCGGGGTGCGGATCGTCGGCGTCGAGCCCAAGGGGTCGATCGCCTTCGGGCCGCCCGCCCACGACTACTACCAGTCCGGCACCGGCACCCCAGAGGGCGCCACCATCGGCGCCATGGTCGACTACGACCTGCTCGACGAGGGCGCCAAGGTCGGCGACATCGAGGCGTTCGCGACCGCGAGGGTGCTGGCCCGCCGGATCGGCCTCCTCATCGGCGGCTCCGCGGGCGGGGTGGTGTACGAGGCCCTGACCCGCATGTCCTCCCTCGCGCCGGGCACGACTATGGTCGCGCTGATCAACGACGGAGGCGAGAAGTACATGGACACCGTCTTCAACGACGACTGGATGAACGCCCGCCACCTCATCGACCCGGCCGTCGAGCGCGAGGTCGACGAGCTGCTGACGAAACTCCGCGAGAACTGACCCGATGCCCACACCGCCCCGCGAGAACTGACCCGATGCCGACACCATCCCGCGAGAACTGACTCCGATGCCGACACCGCTCACCACCCTGCTCCGCGACAGCCGCGCCCTGGCGACCCTGGCCGTCCCGCTCGCCCTGACCCAGCTCGCCCAGGTCGCCCTCACCACCACCGACACGGTCATGATGGGCCTGATGGGCGCCGAGGCACTGGCCGGCGGCGGCCTGGCGCTGGTCATCTTCAACCAGCTCCGCACCATGGGCGTCGGCATGGTCACCGCCGTAGGAAACCAGGTCTCCGCCGCCTCCGCCCGCGCCGACGAGGACGACGAACTCACCGACGCGGCAAGGGAAGAGGTCCGGGACCTGGTCCGCGCCGCACTCGCGCTGGCCACTCTGTCCGGAATCATCGGAGCGATCGTCATCCTGATCCTGGGGCGGGCCGTCGCCTTCCTCGGCCAGGACCCCGAGGTCGTCGACACGGCCTGGCCCGTGCTGCTCGCTCTGGCACCCGGCCTCATCCCCTGTCTGTGGTTCCAGACGATCCGCCAGTTCACGGTCGGCATGCGCCGTCCGCAAGCCCTTCTCCAGATCACCATCGCCTCGGTCGCCGTCAACGCCGCCCTCAACTGGGGCCTGATCCACGGCACATGGCTCCTGCCGGAACTGGGCCTGCCCGGCATCGGCATCTCCACCTCGTTCGTCTACGCCCTGACCTGCCTGGCCCTGTGGGCCTCGGCACGCCGCGACCCCCGGCTCGCCCCGCTCCTGGACGTCCGGATCTGGAAGGCCCGCCCGGCCACCCTGCGCAAGCTCACCGGCCTGGGCCTGCCCATCGCCGCGACCTACGGCTCCGAGGCCGGCTTCTTCTCCGTCGTCGCCCTGCTGATCGGCACCTTCGGCAGCGCCGCCCTGGCCGCGCACACCGCCGTCAACCAACTCATCTACATCGTCTTCCAGATAGCCGTCGGCCTGTCCCACGCGGCCTCCCTCAACGTCAGCCGCGAACTCGCCCTGGACCGGATCGCGGCCGCCCAGCGCATCAAGAACACGGCACTCGCGTGCGCGGCGGCCGTGATGGCGGTGGTCGGCATCGTCTACCTCACCGTCCCCGGCCTGGTCCTGCGCCCCTTCCTCGACCCGTCGGCGGCCGACGGGTCGAGCGCGACCGACATCGCCACGAACCTCCTCCTGGTCGCGGCCGTCCTGCAGTTCTTCGACTGCGCCCAGAACATCGGCGTCGGCCTGCTGCGCGGACTCGACGACACCAAGAGCGGTTTCCGCATCACCCTGATCGGCTACTGGCTGATCGGCCTGCCCGCCGCCTGGCTGCTCGGCAACCTCGCCGACCTGGCGACCGTCGGCGTCTGGCTCGGCCTCCTCACTGGCCTCGCTGCCACCGCCCTGCTCCTGCTGCGCCGCTACAACCGGTCCCTGACCCGGCGCACGGCTGAACAGCCTGCCGTTGCCTGAGGCCCGCATGCCGGCGGGCCAGCGGGATTCGGTGTTGGTGCGGCAAGACATGGAGCGTGTCTGGTCTGCGATGACCGGCTGAGGCCATCGCAGACCAGACGGGTGTTCAGCCGGGGCCGCCGGTCGAGAACCCACTCGCCGGCTTCGGTGTCTCAGGCTCCGCCGAGCAGGCCGGGCACGGTGGCTGGCGTCTTCGCCAGCTGTCCGGTGGGCAGCCCGCTCTCTTGCGCCACCTCCGGTGAACCTCCTCCGCGGCTGTGGAGCACACGCTTCACCAGGGTGGAGGCGTCCTGACCGGCCGTGCGGGCGGCGGAGTTCACGGCGGTCACGACCACCGCCTTGCCGCCGCCGCTCTCCGATCCGATCGTCGCGACGCCCGGCCGTTCGGCGGGCAGCAGGTCCCGTACGGCGACGGCGAGCGCCCGGGCCGCGTCCGCGCCGCCCTCCGCGGTGGCCGTGGCGACCCGGACACCGTCGACGTCCTGGGCCCGGGCGGCGAGTTCGCGGGCCCGGGCCTGGACGGCCTGCTGCCGCAACCGATGGTTCTCCCGGTCGGCGGCTCTCAGCCGGTCGAGCAGCGTGGCGATCCGGTCGGGGAGTTCGGCACGTGGTGCCTGGAGTTGCTCGGCGATCCGCGTGACGAGGTCGCGCTCGCGCGCCGGCAAGGCCCACTCCGCCGTCGGCCACCCCGCGTACAACGAGGCACGGGGCGACGTCACGCAGGAACGCCGAGCGGCGGGTGGTCGAGCACGCGGGGCTTGTACTCGACCAGCTGGATGCGGCCGTCGAAAGTGCGGTGCTCGATCATCTCGAGGGCCACGTCCGGATAGCCGTCGTAGATGCGTTCCTCGCCCGTGGCCCCGGTGATCACCGGGAACATCACGACCCGGAAGCGGTCGACGAGCCCGGCTCGTAGCAGGGACCGGCACAGGCTGAGGCTGCCGATCGTGCTGAGGAGCCCCGAGCCATCCGACTTCATGGCGCGGACCGCCTCGACGGCGTCGTCGCGGACGAGCGTGGAGTTGGCCCACGCCAGTGGCTCCTCGAGTGAGGAGGAGAACACCACCTTGGACGCTCGCGTGAGCTCGTCGACGGACGCCTCTTCTTCGGGCCTGAACTCGTCTTGGCCATTCGGGACCTCGCCTCCGGCGAAGCCCGACATCAGGCGGTAGGTGTTCGCTCCCATCAGGTAGGTGGCCTCGGGCTGCTCCCCGAGCCATGCGAGGTACTCCGGGCCCTCGAGGCCCCAGAACCCGGGCCATCCCTCTCCCGATGCGTGGCCATCGAGGGAGGTGATGAAGTCGACGAGAAGCTCCGACATGGCGGTGTCCTTTCCTGGATGTCATGAGCTTGGACCGGCCGGGAGTCACAAACTCATCTGCCGCGCTGTGGAGTAACGAGAAATGCCGTGACGCTGCAGCCGATCAGGTCGGCGGAGCGGCACTGCTCCGGACGGCCCGGAGGGCCGGTTCAAACGGCCGACCGTGAAGCGCGTGAGTGAGAAGTCCGACCTCTGCTCCTCCGGGTAGCAGTCGCTGAGGTTCTCGATCCTGACCGCTCGCAGAGCTTCGCGTCGTATAGCGGGGATCGCTGTCGACTGGATGGTCATGGCTTGGTAATGCAGTGGAAATGCAGGCGTTTTGGCCTGATTCCGGGAAATAGGGCGAGACGATTACCGGGACGACGGCCAACTCCCCTTCTGAGCAGCTGCTCTGAGTGCACGACAGGTCACCCCGGTTGACGCATGGTTAAGGTCCACAGGACTATCACAGGAAGCAGGGGGGTAGATCCCTGCCGCGTTCGCGCTGTGACACGCGATTCTTATGGGGGGAGGAATTTCTCCCTGTTTCCAGCGCGATGACGGTGGCACGCTTCCGCGTAACGGGATGCGCCGTAGAGGCGCCCGGTTTGTATTGGTCTTGCGGCGACGACAAGCCGCTTCTCGCCGCACCGCCGTGTGCGGCAGATCCCGACCGTGATGCGAAGGCGTAGGCATGTCCACTGAACTCCCTGAATCTGCTCCACCCCCCACCGGATCCAGTGAGGCCCCTTCGGCGCCCACCCGGCGGACCTTCATCGCCACCACCACGGTGGCCGGCGGTGCCGTGGTCGCGGGCGGCGTGATCGGAGGATCCCTCCTCGGTGGCTCGGAAGAAGCGGCCGGCGCCGAGGCGTCGCCGTCCAGCCGGGTGTCGCTCAAGGTGAACGGCACCCGGCGGACGGTGACGGTGGACAACCGCACCTCGCTGCTGGACCTGCTGCGTGAGCACTTCGATCTCACAGGCACCAAGAAGGGCTGCAACGCGGGTGCCTGTGGGGCATGCACGGTGCTGGTCGACGGGCGGCGGGTGAACTCCTGCCTGACACTCGCGGTGCGGCTGGAGGGTGCCGAGGTCACCACGATCGAGGGCCTGGCCGACGGTGACCGGCTGCACCCGCTCCAGCAGGCGTTCATCGACGAGGACGCGTACCAGTGCGGCTACTGCACACCTGGCCAGATCATGTCCGGCGTCGGCTGCATCCAGGAGGGCCACACCGACTCACCGGAGGAGATCCGGGAGTGGATGAGCGGCAACATCTGCCGCTGCGGCTGTTACGTGAAGATCGTGCGCGCGGTCGAGCAGACCGCCGGCCGGAAGTGAGGACCGATGCATCCCTTCTCTTTCACGAAGGCCACCTCCACCCGTGAGGCCCTCAACGCCGGTCGCGGCGGCGGCCGTTACATCGCCGGTGGCACCACTCTCGTCGACCTGATGCGCGAGACCGTCGAGCGCCCCGACACCCTCGTCGACATCAGCGACCTGCCGCTGCGCGAAGTCAGGGCCACCGAGCGAGGCGGGCTGCGGATCGGCGCGCTGGTGACCATGTCCCAGACCGCCGGCCACCCCAAGGTGCGCTCCCTGTTCCCGGTCGTCTCCGAGGCGCTGGAGCTGAGCGCGTCGGCCCAGCTGCGCAACATGGCCACCATCGGCGGCAACATCATGCAGCGCACCCGCTGCACCTACTTCCGCGACGTGACCGCCGACTGCAACAAGCGGGACCCGGGCTCGGGTTGTGCCGCGCTGCACGGCTTCAACCGGATGCACGCCATCCTCGGCACCACCGACGCCTGCGTGGCCACCCACCCCTCCGACGTGGCCGTGGCCTTCGCCGCGCTGGAGGCGACCGTGCACCTGCTCGGGCCGGACGGGGAGCGCCGCGTCCCCTTCGCCGACTTCCTGCTCCGACCCGGCAACACCCCCAACCGTGAACAGGCCGTTCGGCAAGGCGAGTTGATCACGGCGGTGGAGCTTCCGGCCCTGCCGCGCCCGCTGAAGTCGGGCTATCTGAAGGTGCGCGACCGGCAGTCCTACGAGTTCGCCCTCACCTCGGCGGCCGTCGCCCTGCACGTGCGCGGCGGAGTGATCCGCGAGGCCAAGGTCGCCGCCGGAGGCGTGGGCACCGTGCCCTGGAAACTGCCTGCCGTCGAGCGGGCCCTCATCGGCGAACGCCCCTCGGACGCCCTGTGGACAGCCGCCGCCGAGCAGTCGGCGACAGGGGCACGGCCGCTGTCGGGCAACCGCTTCAAGGTCGAACTGCTGCAACGAACCATCGAGCGTCAGCTGCGCGTCGTAGGAGGAACCAAGTGAGCCCCCAGCCACGGGCGGCCGTCGGTGCACCGCTGTCCCGCGTGGACGGTCGGCTCAAGGTCACCGGCAAGGCACAGTACGCCGCCGAGTTCAACGCCGAGGGGATGGTGCACGCTGTCGTCGTCGACGCGAGTATCGGCCGCGGCCGTATCACCGGCTTCGACACGGACGCCGCCGAAGCCGTCCCGGGCGTGCTCCGGGTGATCCACCACGGCAACGCGCCGACGCTGCCGTACCGCGACAACTCCGGCGGGTCGAACAACCTGCCCGGCAACAAGGTGCGGGTCTTCCAGGACGACCGGGTCCTCTTCCACGGCTTCCCGGTCGCCGTCGTGGTGGGCACCACGCTGGAGGCCGCGCAGCACGGCGCGAGCCTGGTGAAGGTCGACTACGACGCCGAGCGGCCCACGACCGACCTGGCCGAGGGCGAGCCGGTCGCGGGACGGCCGTACTCGCGCGGTGACGTCGAAGCCGGACTGCGCGACTCGGACGTGACGCTGGACCTGACGTACCACCTGGCGCGCAACCACCACAATCCGATGGAGATGCACGGCACGATCGCCCGCTGGGACGGCAACCGGCTCACCGTGTGGGACAAGACCCAGTGGGTCCCCGGCACCCAGCTGGAGCTGTCCACGGTGTTCGACGTGCCGCTGGACGACGTGCGGGTCATCAACCCCTTCGTCGGGGGCGGCTTCGGCAGCGGGCTGCGCTGCTGGCCGCACACCGTGGTCGCCGCGCTCGCCGCGCGGGAGATGGGCCGACCGGTCAAGCTGACCCTGACCCGCAGGCAGATGTACTTCGGCACCGGCTTCCGGCCCGCCTACGAGTACCGGATGCACATCGGCGCCGACCGCAACGGCCGCCTGGTCGCCTCGGACCAGGTGATCGACGCGGAGACCTCGTCGCACGAGACGTTCAACGAGGCCGTCACGGGCCCCGGGGCGAGCCTCTACACCACGCCCAGTGTCCGCCAGGCCTACCGGACCGTCCCGCTGGACGTGAACAGCCCGATCTGGATGCGCGGCCCCGGCGCCGCCACCGGGGTCTACGTCGTCGAGTCGGCGATGGACGAACTCGCCCACGAGCTCGGCATCGACCCGATCGAGATGCGCCGCCGCAACGAGCCCACCCAGGACCCGCAGAGCAACGCGCCGTACTCGACGCGCCGGCTCGTGGAGTGCTACACGGTCGGCGCCCGCGAGTTCGGCTGGGGCCGGCGCAACCCGCGGCCGCGTTCGCGACGTGACGGTGACTGGCTCATCGGCATGGGCATGGCCTCGGGCGTCTACCACACCGGTGTCGCCCCGGCCCAGTCCCGGGGTCGCCTGAACGCCGACGGCACGGCGGAGATCGAGTGCGCCACCAGCGACATGGGCCCGGGCACCTACACGTCCCAGACTCAGGTCGCGGCGGACGCCCTCGGACTCGGCATGCGCGCGGTCGACTTCCGGCTCGGCGACTCCCGCTACCCGCAGACCCCGCCGCACGGCGGCTCGATGACCATGGCGAGCATCGGCTCCGCCACCCTCGACGTCTGCAACCAGCTCCGCACGCAGGCAATCCGACTGGCCGTCGAGGACAGGGAATCGCCGCTGTACGGGGTGCCGGCCGAGGACGTCGTGGTCCGAAACGGCCGACTGCACGTGCAGGGGAACCCGACCCGCGGCGAGACGTACCAGCGGCTGCTGACCCGCAACGACCGTGCCCGGCTCGAAGCGAACACCTCCTTCACCCCGCCGAGGGGCGAGCGGCTGTCCATCAGCGCCTACAGCGCGACCTTCGCCGAGGTGGCGGTGGACTCCACGCTCGGCCTGGTGCGGGTGCGGCGGATGCTCTCCGTGTACGACGCGGGGCGGATCATCAGCCCCAAGCTCGCCGACAGCCAGGCTATCGGCGGCATGGTGGGCGGTATCGGCCAGGCGCTGCTGGAGCACACCGTGACCGACCACCGCGACGGCCGGATCGTCAACGCCGACCTCGCCGGCTACCTGGTCCCGGTCAACGCCGACATCCCCGAGCTTCGGGCGATCTACCTCGAGGGGGAGGACGAGGACGCCAACGCGCTCGGTGTGAAGGGCCTCGCCGAACTCGTGATCTGTGGCGTGGCGCCCGCCATCGCGAACGCGGTCTTCAACGCCACCGGCCGCCGCGTGCGCGAACTGCCCATCACGGCAGAGGCGTTGATCTGACACCCCGCGCTCCGGTCGGCCGGCTGCTGACCGCCGGAACGCGCACGTGAGCCGTCCGGCCGCGGGTCCCCCGTCCCGTCGCCGGACTTCAGGGCCGCCGCCGCGTGGGAACGCACCCCCGTGACGCGGCGGCGGCCCGCCCATGCCACCCCCCCACTGCACGAAGGACCTGTTCATGCTGAACATCGCGGACACACTGCACAGTTGGTGCCGCGAGGCCCGCCCCTTCGCCCTCGCCACCGTCGTCGGCGTCCGGGGCAGCGCACCGCTGCCCGTCGGGACGTCGATCGCGGTGGACGGGGACGGGAACGCGGTCGGCAGCATCTCCGGCGGCTGCGTCGAAGGCGCTGTCTACGAACTGTGCCGCCAGGTGCTCGACGACCAAGGCGCCCCGCAGCGCGCCTGGTTCGGCTACTCCGACGATGACGCCTTCGCTGTCGGGCTGACCTGCGGTGGCGAACTCGACATCCTCGTCCAGGCCGTCGACCCCGAGACGCAGCCGCATCTCGGCGCGGCACTGGCCGACGTGGTGGAGGGCCGGCCCGCCGCCGTCGCCCAGGTCGTCGAGGGACCGGAGGAACTCGTCGGAGCGATGCTCTACGTCGACGCGGCCGGCGGCATCCGTCCCGGGCCACTGACCGGGCCGCTGCGCAGGGAGGTGGGCGCACAGGCGTGGGCACTGCTGCGCGCCGGACGCACGGCTCGGGCGGAGGTCGGCGGAGACGCCGCGACCTGCCCGGAGCGCCTGTCCGTCCTGGTACATGTGCACGCGTCCCGCCCCCGCATGCTGATCTTCGGGGCGGTCGACTTCGCCGCCGCGCTCAGCCGGGCCGGCAGCTTCCTCGGCTACCACGTCACCGTGTGCGACGCCCGGCCCGTGTTCGCCACCGAGGCCCGTTTCCCGTACGCGGACGAGGTCGTCGTCGACTGGCCGCACCGCTACCTGGCGCAGACGCCGGTGGAGGCCCGTACCGCGGTCTGCGTCCTCACCCACGACGCCAAGTTCGACATCCCGCTGCTGTCCCTGGCCCTCGGCCTGCCCGTCGGCTACGTCGGCGCGATGGGATCCCGCCGCACCCACGAGGAACGCCTGCGCCGCCTGCGGGAAGCCGGGGTCACAAACGAGCAGATGGCCCGGCTGCGGTCGCCGATCGGGCTCGACCTGGGTGCCCGGACGCCCGAGGAGACGGCCGTCTCCATCACCGCGGAGATCATCGCCCAGGCCAACCGGGGTTCGGGCCTGCCTCTGACCCGGCGCACCGGCCCCATTCACCGGGACTCGGTCGAGGAGGCACTTGCCGACACCACCGGGCCGCGGCCCGCGTACGCGTCGCTGGGCTAGCGGCGCGGGTTCTTCGATTCCGGGCACGTGAGGCGCTCGCCGTGGGCCACCAGGTGGTGGCGACAGATCGCAGCATGGAGGCGGTGAGGGCCGCGGTCGAGCGGTTCGGCCGTAGCGACGTCCTCGTGAACGACGCCGCGAACCGCTGTCTCGGCTACTTCGAGGAACTGTCGCCGCGCACCGCGCACCACGCTCCGCTATGGACCGCCCTCGCGGAAATGGGATGAGGCCGGCAGGTGTTGGTCGGCGGCCCAGGAGGCGAGGATGCGCAGGCGCTCGTGGGTGGGGGAGCCGAGCGCCGCGGTCCACACGGTGAGGTGCTGGTCGGGGTCGGTGTTCGCGGTCAACGTGTCCCAGTCCAGAACGAGTTCACCGACGACCGGGTGGTCGAGAGTCTTCGTGCCCACGGTGCGGGCCGCCACCTTGTGGTCGCCCCACCACTTCGCGAACTCCTTGTCGCGCGTGGACAGTTCCCCGACCAGCTCGATCAGCCGCGGGTCGTCGGGGTATTTGGCGGCCTCCATGCGCAGCTGAGCCACGGAAATCTGGGCGGAGGTCTCCCAATCGGCGTACAGGCTACGCATCGACGGTTCGGTGAACTGGATCCGGGGGTAGTTGCGATGCTTTTCCGGGATCCGGGAGAAATCGATGACCAGGGCGGACGCGAGCGCGTTCCAGGCCAGGATGTCCCCGCGTCGGCCCTGCACGATGGCCGGGGTGGCGGTGAGATCGTCCAGGACGCGCTGAAGCTGGGGCTGTACCTGCTGCCTGCCGCGGCGCCGCACGCGGACCGTGGTCTTGCCCGCGAGCTGGAAGAGATAGCCGCGCTCGTCGTCATCCAGATGGAGGACACGGGCGAGGGTCTCGAGAACGGGAGCGGATGCCTGCAGACGGCCCTGTTCGAGTCTGGTGTAGTAGTCGGTGCTGATGCTGGCCAGCTGGGCGACCTCCTCACGGCGCAGTCCGGCAACCCGGCGGGGTCCGCCCGTGTCCGGCAGCCCGACGGTGCGCGGGCTGAGCTCAGAACGGCGTTTCTTGAGGAATTCTCCCAGCTCGTTGAGGGTCACATTCTCGTTCATGCTTCCCAGCATGGCATTGATCGTGCCTCAATAAGGGGGGAGAGTTTTCTCCCAGGATGTGATTATCCCCGGATGATTTTCTCCGCTTTTCGCGCCTGCTTTCGCGTGCGAGGCTCGACGATGAGCAGCCTCATCCGTTCCCCGACGGGCTGCTGACCGAAGACCTCTCACATCGAAAGAAGCATCCTCATGCGCGGAGCTGTCATCCACGCCCCCGGCGACGTCCGTTTCGAGGAGGTCGACGACCCGAAGATCCTTCAACCGACCGATGCCGTCATCCGGACGGCCGTGACCTGCGTGTGCGGTTCGGACCTGTGGCCTTACCGCGGCGCCGAGCCCGTCGACGCTCCCCACCCGATGGGGCACGAGTACGTCGGCGTCGTCGAGGAGGTCGGCAGCGAGGTCACCCATGTCAAGCCGGGGCAGTTCGTCATCGGTTCGTTCGCCACGTCCGACAACACGTGTGTGAACTGCCGGGCGGGCTACCAGTCCAACTGTGTGAACCGCGAGTTCATGTCCACCTGTCAGGCCGAGTACGTGCGCGTCCCCAACGCCCACGGCACCCTCGTGGCCACTCCCGAATACCCGGCCGAGAAGCTGTGGCCCAGTCTGCTGGCGCTGTCGGATGTGATGGGCACCGGCTGGTGGGCGGCGAAGGCCGCCGAGGTCAGGTCCCGCTCGACCGCGGTGGTGGTCGGGGACGGTGCGGTCGGCCTGTGCGGTGTCATCGCCGCGAAGGAGCTGGGTGCCGAGCGGATCATTGCCATGAGCCGGCATGCCGCCCGGCAGAATCTCGCGCTGGAGTTCGGTGCGACCGACATCGTCACCGAGCGCGGGGAGGAAGGCATCGCCCGCGTCAAGGACCTGACCGACGGGGTCGGCGCGGACAGTGTGCTGGAGTGCGTGGGGACCGCGCAGTCGATGCGGCAGGCGCTGCATGCCACCCGTCCGGGCGGCAATGTCGGCTTCGTCGGTGTTCCGCACGGGGTGGCCGTGGACGGTCAGGAGCTGTTCTTCTCGCACGTCGGTCTGCGCGGCGGTCCGGCCCCGGTGCGTGGCTACCTGCCCGATCTGATCGAGCGGGTCTTCGACGGTCGGATCGACCCGGGCAGGGTCTTCGACCTCACCCTGCCCCTGGACCAGGTCGCCGAGGGCTACAAGGCGATGGACGAACGTCGCGCCATCAAGACGCTCCTGAAGCCCTGATCGCAGGCCAGTTCGCCATCGGGCCGGACCGCCACAGAGCCCGGCCCTCTCCCTGTTGAAGGACCCACCATGACAACCTTCGCCCTCGTCGGCGCGGGCCCAGGCCTCGGGCTCGCCACCGCCCGCCGTTTCGGATCCGCCGGCCACACCGTCGCCCTGATCTCCCGCAGTGCCGAGAAGCTGGAGGCACTGACCGCCCAGCTGACCGCCGACGGCATCAAGGCGCGCGCCTTCGCCGCCGACGTCCTCGACATCGAGTCTCTGACCACGGCCCTGCACGTGGCCGGATCCTCACTGGGGCCCATCGAGATCCTCCAGTACAGCCCCGTGCCCCGCGCCGACTTCATGAAGCCGGTCCTGGACACGAGCGCCGACGACCTCGACGCCCCGCTCGCCTTCTCCGTCAAGGGCCCGGCCGCGTGTGTGAGCGCCGTGCTGCCCGGCATGCGCGCTCTCGGCCGCGGCACCGTGCTGTTCGTCAACGGTGGCAGCGCCGTACGGCCCCACCCCGAGCTGGCGGGCACATCCATCGCGTTCGCCGCGGAAGGCGCGTACGCCCGCATGCTCCACGACGCACTCGCCCCGGAGAACATCCACGTCTCACAGCTGATCGTCCCGGGCGCCATCCGGCCCGACGCCGAGCACAGCAGCCCGCAGGCGCTCGCCGAGCGTCTGTACGGCATCCACACCCGGCGCGACGGCTTCCGCCAGTACGCCGAGCCGCTGCCCGACTGAATCCGCTTGCGCCGTCCTGGCTCCGGGAACGGCCGAACCAATCGAAAGGACCCCCCTCTTGGGCACGATGACCGAGCCTCTGTTCCCCGGAAAGGTCGCCTTCGTCACCGGTGCGGCTTCCGGCATCGGACGGGCCACCGCTGTCGCCTTCGCCCGAGCCGGTGCCGATGTGGCTCTCGCCGACCTTTCCCAGGACGGTTTGCAGGAGACCGCAAGGCTGGTCGAGGAGGCGGGAGGACAGGCACTGACCCTCGCCTGCGACGTCACGGACGAGGACGACGTGAAAGCGGCCCTGGACAGCACCCTCAAGACGTTCGGACGGCTCGACGCGGCCTTCAACAACGCCGGTGTCGAACAGCCGGTCAAGCACGCCGCCGACATCTCCAAGAGCGAATGGGACCGTGTGCTGGGCGTCAGCCTCACCGGTGTGTTCCTGTGCATGAAGCACCAGATCGAGCTGATGCTCCGGCAGGGAGCGGGCGCCATCGTCAACGTCTCCTCCGGCGCCGGGGTCAAGGGCTTCAAAGGACAGGCGGCCTACGCCGCCGCCAAGCACGGGGTGATCGGCCTGACCCGCTCCGCCGCCCTGGACTGTGCGCCGTCGGGAATCCGCGTCAACGCCGTCTGCCCCGGCATCGTCGACACCGAGATGATCGAGCGTTTCGCGGACAGTACCCCCGGCGGTCGTGAAGCCCTTGTCGCGGACGAGCCGATCGGCCGTCTCGGCACACCGGACGAGATCGCCGCGGCCGTGCTGTGGCTGTGCTCGGACGCCGCCTCCTTCGCCACCGGCCATGCCCTCGTCGTCGACGGCGGCCAGACCGTCTGAGCCGCCCGCGGCGTACCCCGGCCACACAGAGAAAACAGTGCTACCGACTCGCAAGAGTCTTTGATCCAAGGAGCGATGAACATGCCTCTACAGGACGACGGTTACACCTTCGTGCTCTCCGACGACGTCACACGGACCCCCGTCCGTTACAAGAACCGCTACGGCATCGAGATCGCCGCGGATCTGTACCGCAGCGTGGATCTCGACGAGTCCGTCCGCCACTCCGCGGTCGTCATCGGCCCGCCGCACGGTGGCGTCAAGGAACAGGCCCCCGGGGTGTACGGCCAGGAGCTGGCCAGGCGCGGGTTCGTCGCCATCGGCTTCGACCCCTCGTACAACGGTGAGAGCGGGGGCGAGCCCCGGCACGTCACCTCGCCGGAGCTGTTCGCCGAGGACTTCAGCGCGGGCGTCGACTTCCTGGGCACGCTGCCTTATGTCGACCGCGACCGGATCGGCGCGATCGGGGTCTGCGGCAGCGGCGGGTTCGCCCTGAGCGCCGCGCAGGTCGACACCCGGATCAAGGCCGTCGCCACATCGGCCATGTACGACATCAGCCGTGTCGCGCGCAACGGGTGGCAGGACACCACGAGCGACGGCGAGCGCCACAAGGCACTCGACGAGATCGCCGCGCAGCGCTGGAAGGATGTCGACGCGGGCGAGCCCGCGCTGACGCCCACCTTCCCCGCCGAGATCCCCGACGGCCTCGACCCGATCACCAGCGAGTTCTTCGAGTACTACGTGCCCACCTCCCATGGCCACCACCCGAGGTCGATCGGCGGCTTCGCGGTCACCAGCACCCTGTCGCACATCAACTTCGGACAGCTGCGCCACCTCGCGGACATCGCACCGAGGCCGATCCTGCTGATCACCGGCGAGCACGCCCACTCCCGCTACTTCAGCGACACCGTTCACGAGGAGGCGACGGGTCCCAAGGAGCTGGTGGTGGTGCCGGGGGCGCGGCACATCGACCTCTACGACCGGACCGACCTGATCCCGTTCGACAAGCTGGAGACGTTCTTCTCCACGCATCTCAAGTAGTTCCCTCGCGGTGCAGCGAATTCCCTTTTCCGGGCGGAGCGATGTGGCTCATGTTCGGGAACGGGAAGAATGCTGTCGGGCGTCATTCCTGTCCCGTCCCGATCTCGGGCTCGGGCAGGAAAGGAATTCTCCCGTGACGATGCTCGACCTGCTCATCCCGCTGGCCGGCTGTTTTTCGCCGTACCCGGTTATCGGTGTGGACTCGCGGCCTCCCTGGTCGTGTTCACGCTGACCGCGGCGGGCGCACTGCTCGGCCTTGCTCTGCTTCCCCGGATCCTCGACACGCTCGGCGACTCCGCCGCGGCCGTGAACCCGACCGCCGTGCTCACCGTGCTGATCCCGGCCGCGCTCGGCGCCACGGTGGCCCGCCGTCCCGCGTTCTGGCTGCGCGGCCGGGTCCCGCAACGCGGCTCTGGGCTCTCCGCGCACCTCGACCGCCGTGCAGCACCAGACCCCGGGCCCCACTCGTCCATGCCATGAGCGTCGCACGAGGCACTGAAATTCAGCCGCCCGGCAGGGGCAGCGGATCCGTCAGGTCTTCCACTGCAGGGCGTGGACTGCCGTGGAAGACCTGGCTGGTGTGCCAGGCACGGTGGTCGGCGGCGACAGGGTGGGCGCCTGGCTGTGGGCCGACGAGAGGGCGACCGGCGAGCGCTGTGACGTGATCGCGGGATGCGGGGCTGTGGCCCACGAAGCGCTGTGAGACCAGGATGCGGTAGTCGTCGTCGACCCCGAGAACGCCCCTGTCGAAGAGTTTGTGGTGCAGTGAGCACAGGCACAGCCCGTTGTCGACGTCGTCCGGTCCGTCGAATGCCCACCAGCGCACGTGCGCGGCCTCCAGCCCGACGGGGACCGTGCCGATCCGGCCGTCGTAGCCGCAGAAGGCGCACCGGTACTCGTAAGCGGTCAGCACCAGCTCGCGCATCCGCCGGTCCCGCTGTCTCCGGGCGGTCGAGAGCTGGCTGGTCTCCGCGGTCTCCAGGTCCAGGCCGACGGCTTCACACAACTCGCCGTGGAGCGAGGGAGGGAAGTGCAGATCGAGCAGCGATCGCGCTATTCGGTGCAGCAGTTCTGGTTCGCCCCGCATGGCTTGTCTGAGTCCCGGGGCGAGTTGTCCGGTGGCACCGGATTCGCGGAGGTCTCGCAGGCCGCTGCCGGGGCTGCCGGGGCCGCGGTCGGTACGTACTTCCCATACGCCGTCGCTGACCAGGTGGTGGAACGGGTAGGCGGGCGTGGTCCTGTTGGGTGGGCCGTACTCGGTCAGCAGCCGCTGCAGGTCCTGCTCCACCGCGCTGTACCGCAGCTCGCTGTCGGCGTCCTTCTGGAACAGGCCGAGGGCGTACAGGAGCAGTAGGGGCTTGTGCGGTGCGCGCGCCCCGCTTCTGGTCCACTGCCTCAGCTTCGCGGTGCGCTCGAGCCAGTCCATGACCAGTGATCGTAGCGTCGGCTGCCGGGCATGGACGGGGTGGCAGACCCGGGTGTGGTTGCCACGGCTGCGGCCACTGAATAAGGCACGGGTGCCATGCCGGTCTCGTACGTCGCCGTCACCCAGGCGAAAGGCTTGGCCGTCAGCACGGGCCACGTGCCGAGCAGTACCGTCGCGGCTGCGAGGCGCCGGGCCCAGCGGACCAGGCGGCGGCTGAACCGTCGCGGCTGGAGACCTCGGCGGCCATGATGCGCCAGTCCTGGTCGGCGATGTTGACGACGGCCATGCTGAAAGCCTTGCGCACGTCCTCCAACTCCGGGCCACCCATGGCTGCCACGGGTTTTCAATGGCGTATTCGGGCAGCGATGCCGTCGGCTACGCGGTTCACTTCGACGTCCCCGGCGTGGTCTCCGGTGCGCATCGCCCCATGCCACCAGCCCTAGTGTCCTTACATCCCTTGGGCGGGAGTCTGTTCCCCTCGCTGATCCTGCCGCGTCCGCACAAGGGCGGGCCGCTGTGGGCGAGTTGGCGTCGCCCCCTGTTGCGGGACTTCGACGCCTTCCTCCACGCGAAGATCCGGCTGTCGTCGGCGCCAAGGGTCAGGCTCTTCCTGCGTGGCTGTCGGTGTACGCCGACCTTCCCGCAGAGGCGCTCGACGGGCTCGGGCCGGTGCGGGTGCGGGCGCTGGTCGGCCACCGGCTCCACCGCAGGGAAGCGGGCGAACCGCGCCGGGCGGAGCGTCACACGGGTGATCGTGATGGATCGCCAACGCTAGTGCTCTGACCGCATAGGTTCACCGGGTTGGTGGTCGTGGCGGTTGGATGTGCGGTGACGTCCGAACCGACCGCTGGAGGCGCGGTGGCCGA
>NZ_JBHVGZ010000096.1:0-33860 GCF_042800355.1 Streptomyces sp. NPDC057623 | reverse complement strand
CGGTGCGTTGTGCTTTTGCCAGGAGGTGCCGAGCCTTGACACCGGACTCTGCGGGCGGACACCCCCCGACGCGTCCCCTTGCCGCCGTACGCGGCTGCCCGGCCCGTGGGGGTGCGCCGCCCAGATGTCGGGCCGGCGGTCACCCTTTCGGCGCAGGTCCCGGCATTCTCAGCCCGTCCGGCGTTTGAGGACGAGGCCGTTCAGGCCGATGGGGGTCCAGGGGGCGGAGCCCCCTGGGATGGGACCTCCGGGGTGACCCTTACGCCGCTGCCGGGGGTACCGGCGCCAGTTGGCGGGCCAGCCACGTGGGGACGCCGCCCAGGAGGCGGAACAGGCGGCGGGCCTCCTCGCGCAGGCGGGCCGCCTCCGGTTCGGTCTCCGCGTCCGCCAGGGACGCCAACGCGGGGGCCGTGCCCACCAGATAGCCCAGCTCCTCGCGGATACGGAGGGACTCGGCGAAGCCGTGCCGGGCCTCCGCCAACTCACCGTCGCGCAGGGCGAGACCGGCCAGGTGGCGCCAGGTGAACGAGAGGAGGAGGGGGTCCGCGTGGGCCGTCGCGCCCGCGTGCGCGCGGCGGTATGCCGCACGGGCCGCCTGGGGCGAGCGCGCCAGGTTCTCCGCCAGGAGGCCGCGCCGGAAGTCCAGCAGAGCCCTGCCCGCCGCGCCCGGAGGGATCAGCGCCGCCGCCCGCCCCAACGCGGCCCGCGCCTCGTCGGCCCGGTCGCGCACCGAGTGCAGCGTCGCCGCGTAGGCAAGCTGCCCGCGTTCACAAGCGGCCGCGCCCCGTTCGTCGTCACTGTGGGCGAGCGCCTCGGCCGTACGCAACGCGTCCTCGGCCTCCTCCCAGCCCTGCTCGGTGTAGAGACATCGCTCCACCAGCAGCGCGGCCCGCTGGAGCGCGGCCGCCGCGGTCACCGGCTGTAGCAGGGCCGCCGCGTCCGCCCAGCAAGCGCGTGAGCGCAGCCGCCATACCGCGGTCTGGAGTGGATCGTCGCCGGCGGTCGTTCCGTTACCAGACATGGCGGTATACGCCACCTCGCCCTCCCCGAGCACGCCATCGAGCTGTTGAGTGGTGGCGGCATCTCAGCACGGATCGCCGGGTTCGGCCAAGAGGGTGGGTGAAGGATTTCACAAAGTCGTGGGACAGCGGCGGCACTTGGTGTCATCCGGCGGGACGGCCGGGGGAGGTCAACTCATCCGCAATGCCAAGAAGAAATCCAGCTTGTCCTCCAGCCGGGAGAGGTCCCGACTCGTCAACTGCTCGATCCTGCCCACTCGGTAGCGCAGTGTGTTGACGTGCAGGTGGAGACGGGTCGCGCAGCGGGTCCAGGAGCCGTCGCAGTCGAGGAAGGCCTCGAGGGTGGGGATCAGCTCGGCCCGGTGGCGGCGGTCGTAGTCGCGGAGGGGGTCGAGGAGGCGGGCGGTGAAGGCCCGGCGTACGTCGTCCGGGACGAAGGGCAGGAGGAGGACGTGGGAGGCCAGTTCCTGGTGGCCCGCCGCGCAGACCCGGCCGGGGCGGGCCGCGGCCACCCGGCGGGCGTGCCGGGCCTCCTCCAGGGCGCCGCGCAGACCCTCCGCGGAGTGCACCGCCGCGCTCACGCCCAGCGTGACCCGGCCGTCGCCGTCCAGGCCCGCCGAGAGGGCGTCCCGGACCGAGTCCAGGAGCACGTCCGCGAGGATGCCGGACTCCGAGCCGTCGTGTTCCGAGGAGACCGCCGGGAGGGGGACCAGGGCGACGGCCTCGTCACCCGTGTGGGCCACCGCGATGCGGTCGGACGGTTCGGGGCCGGTGGCGAGCGGGTCGACGAGGATCTCCTCCAGGAGGGACTGGGTGATCGGGCCCTCCTCGATGTCACCGCCCTCCCACTCGACGCGGGCCACCACCACCTGCCAGTGCGGGGCCGCCCCGAGGCCGGGCAGCAGGACCGGGGCCGCGACGCGCAGGCGGGCGGCGATCTCGGCGGGTGCCGCGCCCGTCTGGACCAGTTCGAGGACCTCCTGGGCGAGGCGGCGGCGGACCGTGCGCGCCGCGTCGCGCCGGTCGCGTTCCACCGCGATCAGCTGGGTGACGCCCTGGAGGAGGTCGAGGCGCTCCTCGGGCCAGTCGCTCGCGTCCGCCTCCACGGCCAGCAGCCACTCCGACAGCACCGTCTCGCGCACGTCCCGTGCGGCCTGCGCGGAGCGGCCCGTGCTGCGGATCGGAAAGAGGGAGTACTGCGTGCTGCCGAGGGGCAGGCGGTGGGGGCCGCGGCGGCCCGTGCGGGCGGCCGTCAGATGCTCCGCCGCCAGCTTCGCGCACACCTCGGCGGGCAGTGCGGGACCGCCGACCTTCGAGCCCGCGATGAGCCGCCCGGTCGGCGACAGCACCCACGCCCGCAGGTCCAGGTCCGAGCCGAGGAGGTCGAGGACCACGTCCGGGCCGCCGCCCGCCGGGCCCGAGGTCATCATCCGGCGGTGCCGGTCGACCACCGCCGCCAGGTCCCCGGCCCGCTCGCCGCTGACCTGCCGTACGACGTGCTCGGTGATCGTCGCGAACGCCACCGACTCGTGCACCGCGAACAGCGGCATGCGGTGGCGGGCGCAGGCCAGGACCAGGTCGTCGGGGATGTCGCCGAGCTCGGCCTCACCGGCCCCCAGCGCCACCACGCCGGCCTGGGCCAGGAGGCGGACGAAAGGCTCGGAGTCCGCGGAGTCGCGGCGCCAGGCCAGCCCCGTGAGTACCAGCTCGCCGCCGGAGAGGTAGCGGCTGGGGTCCCGGAGGTCGGTGGTCATCACACCGCGCACGGTGCGGTCCAGCTCGTCCTCGCCGCCGAGCAGCTTGAGGCCCAGCGCGTCGGTGTCCAGCAGTGCGCGCAGCCGCATTCTCGTCGCCGCCGTTCTTTGTCTCGAAATCTACGATGAATCTTGATGGGTCTGTGAGGGCGGCCCGGTCGGCGGGCCGACGAGCGGCGCCGGGGGGTGGTGCTCGTCGTCTTTCGGACGGTGTCCCAGGTCACAGGGCCGTGGCCGATGTTTCCAGAGGGCTCTATCGGATGTTTCCAGAGGAAAACGTGGAGGTTACTGGTGACCTCCGTTCATACGAATCTACAAGATGCCCGCCCTGGCCAGCCAACTCCTTCATGGTTTCCGTGACTGACCCCGGTGGAGGACGGCGCTGTGTACTGACGTCAATCCGCGTTAACAGCACATGAACGAGCCGGGCCCGCCGCACCTGATCTGGCTCAAACCGTACGACCCACGAGACGAAGAAGAAGAGAGCCGGTCATGGACTTCCTTCGCCCCGCCAGCTGGGAGGAGGCGCTCGCCGCGAAGGCCGAGCACCCCACCGCTGTGCCGATTGCGGGTGGCACCGATGTGATGGTCGAGATCAACTTCGACCACCGCCGGCCCGAGTACCTCCTCGACCTGAACCGCATCGGCGACCTCTACGAGTGGGAGGTCGGCGAGGACAGCGTGCGGCTCGGGGCCTCCGTCCCGTACACCCGCATCATGGAGCACCTGCGTGCCGAGCTGCCGGGCCTGGCGCTCGCCTCGCACACGGTCGCCTCCCCGCAGATCCGCAACCGCGGCGGCGTCGGCGGCAACCTCGGCACCGCCTCCCCGGCCGGCGACGCCCACCCCGCCCTCCTCGCGGCAGGCGCCGAGGTCGAGGTCGAGTCGGTGCGCGGCAGCCGCCGTATCCCGATCGACGAGTTCTACACCGGTGTGAAGCGCAACGCGCTGGCAGCGGACGAGCTCATCCGGGCCGTGCACATCGACAAGGCCGACGGGCCGCAGCAGTACTCCAAGGTGGGGACCAGGAACGCCATGGTCATCGCCGTGTGTGCCTTCGGGCTCGCGCTGCACCCCGAGACGCGGACCGTGCGGACCGGGATCGGCTCGGCCGCGCCGACGCCCGTGCGGGCCAAGGCCGCCGAGGAGTTCCTGAACGCCGCGCTCGAAGAGGGCGGCTTCTGGGACAACGGCAAGATCATCACCCCGTCGGTCGCCAAGCAGTTCGCCGAGCTGTGCTCGGGCGCCTGCAACCCGATCGACGACGTCCGGGGCACGGCGAGCTACCGCCGGCACGCGGTCGGCGTCATGGCGCGCCGCACGCTGACCTGGACCTGGGAGTCGTACCGCGGCACTGACGGCCGTACCAACAAGAAGGGGAGTGTCGCCTGATGCGCGTCAACTTCACTGTCAATGGACGTCCGCAGGAAGCCGACGACGTGTGGGAGGGCGAGTCCCTGCTGTACGTGCTGAGGGAGCGGATGGGGCTGCCGGGTTCGAAGAACGCCTGTGAGCAGGGCGAGTGCGGCTCCTGCACGGTCCGGCTGGACGGTGTGCCGGTGTGTTCGTGCCTGGTCGCCGCCGGGCAGGTCGAGGGCCGCGAGGTCGTCACCGTCGAAGGGCTCGCCGACTTCGCCAAGCAGCGCGCCGAGCACGGTGGTTGCGCCACCGGTGCTTGCGGTACCTCGCTCCAGGACGCTCAGCTGGGGGTCCCCCCGGGCGAAGCCTGGGGGAGGGCGGCCAAGGGGCAGGACTCGCAGACCGGTGAGGGCACCGAGCTCTCCCCGATCCAGCAGGCGTTCATCGACGCCGGTGCCGTCCAGTGCGGCTTCTGCACGCCGGGTCTGCTGGTCGCCGCCGACGAGATGCTGGAGAACAACCCCAACCCGACGGACGCGGACATCCGCGAGGCCCTGTCGGGCAACCTGTGCCGCTGCACCGGGTACGAGAAGATCATGGACGCGGTCCGCCTCGCGGCCGCCCGGCAGGGAGAGGCGGTCTGACGTGTCCACTCCTAACGGCACTCCCACCAAGATCACCCAGGGGACCCGGACCAAGGGCGGCATCGGCGAGTCGACGCTCCGCCCGGACGGCACCCTCAAGGTCACCGGCGAGTTCGCGTACTCGTCCGACATGTGGCACGAGGACATGCTCTGGGGGCAGATCCTCCGGTCGACCGTCGCGCACGCCGAGATCGTGTCCATCGACACCAGCGAGGCGCTGGCCATGGCGGGTGTCTACGCCGTCATGACGTACGACGACCTGCCGACCGAGGTGAAGAACTACGGCCTGGAGATCCAGGACACCCCGGTCCTCGCGCACGGCAAGGTACGCCACCACGGCGAGCCGGTCGCGATCGTCGCCGCCGACCACCCGGAGACGGCGCGCCGCGCCGCCGCCAAGATCAAGGTCGACTACCGCGAGCTGCCCGTCATCACCGACGAGGCCTCCGCGACCGCCCCGGACGCGATCCTCATTCACGAGGGCCGCGACGACCACCACATCGGTCATGTCCCGCACCCGAACATCGTGCACCGTCAGCCGATCTTCCGCGGTGACGCCGCGGCGGCCGCCGAGCGGGCCGACTTCGTGGTCAAGGGTGAGTACACCTTCGGCATGCAGGACCAGGCCTTCCTCGGCCCCGAGTCGGGACTCGCCGTGCCGGACGAGGACGGCGGCGTCCACCTCTACATCGCCACCCAGTGGCTGCACAGCGACCTGAAGCAGATCGCCCCGGTCCTCGGCCTGCCCGAGAGCAAGGTCCGGATGACGCTGTCCGGCGTCGGCGGCGCCTTCGGTGGCCGTGAGGACCTGTCGATGCAGATCCACGCCTGTCTGCTGGCGATGCGGACCGGGAAGCCCGTAAAGATCGTTTACAACCGCTTCGAGTCCTTCTTCGGGCACGTCCACCGCCACCCGGCCAAGCTCTCCTACGAGCACGGCGCCACGAAGGACGGCAAGCTCACCCACGTGAAGTGCCGGATCGTGCTGGACGGCGGCGCCTACGCCTCCGCGTCCCCCGCGGTCGTCGGCAACGCCGCCTCGCTGGCGATCGGCCCGTACGTGGTCGACGACGTGGACATCGAGGCCATCGCCCTCTACAGCAACAACCCGCCCTGCGGCGCCATGCGCGGCTTCGGCGCGGTCCAGGCGTGCTTCGCCTACGAGGCGCAGATGGACCGGCTCGCCGACGAGGTGGGCATGGACCGGGTCGCGTTCCGGCAGCTGAACGCCATGGAGCAGGGCACGATCATGCCCACCGGGCAGCCCGTCGACTCCCCGGCGCCGGTCGCCGAACTCCTGCGCCGCGTCAAGGCGATGCCGCTGCCGCCGGAGCGCCAGTGGGAGTCCAGCGAGGGCGCGGACGTACGGCAGCTGCCGGGCGGCCTGTCCAACACCACGCACGGCGAAGGCGTCGTCCGCGGCGTCGGCTACGCGGTCGGCATCAAGAACGTCGGCTTCTCCGAGGGCTTCGACGACTACTCCACCGCCAAGGTGCGCATGGAGGTCATCGGCTCCGAGCCCGTCGCCACCGTGCACACGGCCATGGCGGAGGTCGGCCAGGGCGGGGTCACCGTCCACGCGCAGATCGCCCGCACCGAGCTCGGCGTCACCCAGGTGACGATCCACCCGGCGGACACGCAGGTCGGCTCGGCCGGCTCGACGTCCGCGTCACGCCAGACGTACGTCACCGGAGGCGCGGTCAAGAACTCCTGCGAGCTGGTCCGCGAGAAGGTCCTGGAGATCGGGCGCCGCAAGTTCGGCTCCTACCACCCCGCCTGGGCCACCGCCGAACTGCTCCTGGAGGGCGGCAAGGTCGTCACCGACGCCGGCGAGGTCCTCGCCGACCTGGTGGACGTGCTCGAAGACGAGTCCGTCGAGATCGAGGCCGAGTGGCGGCACCGTCCGACCGAGGCCTTCGACCTGCGCACCGGCCAGGGCTTCGGCCACGTCCAGTACTCCTTCGCCGCGCACCGCGCCGTCGTCGAGGTGGACACCGAGCTCGGCCTGGTGAAGGTGATCGAGCTGGCCTGCGCCCAGGACGTCGGCAAGGCGCTCAACCCGCTGTCCGTCATCGGCCAGATCCAGGGCGGTACGACCCAGGGTCTCGGCGTGGCGGTCATGGAGGAGATCATCGTCGACCCCAAGACCGCGAAGGTGCGCAACCCCTCCTTCACGGACTACCTCATCCCCACGATCCTCGACACGCCGACCATCCCCGTCGACGTGCTCGAACTCGCCGACGACCACGCCCCGTACGGGCTGCGGGGCATCGGCGAGGCCCCGACCCTGTCGTCGACCCCGGCCGTCCTCGCGGCGATCCGGAACGCGACGGGGCTGGAGCTGAACCGGACGCCGGTTCGGCCGGAACACCTCACCGGCACGGCGTAAGGAAACCCCGTAGGAACTCTCCGGGCGGCGCCGGGAACGTCACACTTCGCCGCGCCGCCCGGAGTACCCAAGTACCGCACCGCTCGCGGGGCTTGGAGAACAAGCAAGTCCCCGCAGTAGAGATCCTGTTCGTTCGTCTCGGGCCGTCCCCCGGGTCGTGCGGCCGAAGCACCTTCCCAAATCCCGCAATCCCCAGAAGCAGTACGCGGGTGCCCCTTTGAACCTTGGGAGTAGGCCCCACATGACCCAGCAGTCACTGGAGCCGGAGACCACAGCCGAAGACGCGGGAGAAGGCACCCGCGTCCCGGCCGGCAGGTCCTGGCTCGACCGGTACTTCCACATATCCAGGAGAGAGTCCACGATCGCGCGTGAGGTGCGCGGCGGCGTCACGACCTTCATGGCGATGGCGTACATCCTCCTGCTCAACCCGTTGATCCTGTCCGGCAAGGACGCCGCCGGAGACATGCTCGCCCAGAAGGCCCTGATCACCGCGACCGCGTTCGCGGCGGCCTTCAGCACGCTGCTGATGGGCTTCTTCGGCAAGGTGCCGCTGGCCCTCGCCGCCGGCCTGTCCGTCTCCGGTGTCCTCGCCTCGCAGGTCGCCCCGCAGATGACCTGGCCGCAGGCCATGGGCATGTGCGTGATGTACGGCGTGGTCATCATGCTGCTGGTCGTCACCGGCCTGCGCGAGATGATCATGAACGCGATCCCGCTCGCGCTGAAGCACGCGATCACCATGGGCATCGGACTGTTCGTCGCGCTGATCGGTCTGGTGAAGGCCGGCTTCGTGCACCAGGGCGAGGCGACCCCGCTCAGCCTCGGCCCGGCCGGTGAACTGGCCGGCTGGCCGGTGCTGCTCTTCGCCGCCACACTCCTCGCGATCTTCATGCTCCAGGCGCGCGGCATTCCCGGCGCGATCCTGATCGGCATCGTCGGCGGCACCGTCGTCGCCGTCGTGCTGAACGCACTGGACGTCATCAACCCCAAGCAGTGGGCCAGCGGCGCTCCCGAACTGCACGGCAGCGCCGTCTCCATGCCCGACTTCTCGATCTTCGGCGACGTCGAGTTCGGGGGCTGGGGCGAGGTCGGCGCGATGACCGTCGGCATGATCGTTTTCACGCTCGTGCTCGCCGGGTTCTTCGACGCGATGGCGACGATCATCGGCGTCGGCACCGAGGCCAAGCTCGCCGACGACAAGGGCCGGATGCCGGGCCTGTCCAAGGCGCTGTTCATCGACGGCGCCGGCGGTGCGATCGGCGGCGTGTCCGGCGCCTCGGGCCAGACGGTGTTCGTCGAGTCGGCGACCGGCGTGGGCGAGGGTGCCCGGACCGGTCTCTCCTCGGTCGTCACCGGCCTGTTCTTCGCGGCCTGTCTGTTCTTCACCCCGCTGACGGCGATCGTGCCGGGCGAGGTGGCGGCAGCGGCCCTGGTGGTGATCGGCGCCATGATGATGATGAACGCGCGGCACGTGGACTGGGCCGACCGGGCCACCGCGATCCCGGTGTTCCTCACCGTCGTGATCATGCCGTTCACGTACTCGATCACGGCCGGTGTCGCGGCCGGCGTCATCTCGTACGTCGCCATCAAGATCGCTCAGGGCAAGGCGCGGGAGATCGGGGCGTTCATGTGGGCCCTGACAGGCATCTTCATCGTCTATTTCGCCCTCAATCCCATTGAGAGCTGGATGGGCGTGCACTAGCAAGCCGTGCACCGCCTTCCACACAACCGCTGTTAAGGAGACCGACAGATGCTGGACATCGCCGAAGAGCTGCACCGGTGGGTCGAGCAGGGACGCGACTTCGCCGTGGCCACCGTGGTGGCGGTCGGCGGCAGCGCACCCCGGCAACCCGGTGCCGCGCTCGCGGTGGACGCCGACGGCACGGCCATCGGCTCGGTCTCCGGCGGCTGTGTGGAGGGCGCGGTGTACGAGCTGTGCCAACAGGCGCTGCAGGACGGCGAGACGGTCCTGGAACGCTTCGGCTACAGCGACGAGGACGCCTTCGCGGTCGGCCTGACCTGCGGGGGCGTCATCGACATCCTCGTCACGCCGGTACGGGCCGCCGACCCGTACCGCCCGGTTCTCGCGGCCGCGCTGCGGGCGGCCGCGAGCGGGGAGGCGGCGGCCGTCGCACGGATCGTGTCGGGCCCGGACGAGCTGAGGGGCCGCGCCCTGCTGGTCCGCCCCGACGCGTCCTGTGAGGGTGGCTTCGGCGCCCACCCCGAACTGGACCGCACGGTCGTGGCTCAGGCGGCGGCGTTCCTCGACGCGGGACGTACCGGCACCCTGGAGATCGGTGAGCAGGGCTCGTGCTGCGGTGCCCCGCTCACGGTGCTGGTCGAGTCCTCGGTGCCGGCGCCCCGGATGATCGTCTTCGGCGCCATCGACTTCGCGTCGGCGCTGGTGCGCATCGGCAAGTTCCTGAACTACCGCGTGACCGTGTGCGACGCCCGCCCGGTCTTCGCGACGAAGGCCCGCTTCCCGGAGGCCGACGAGATCGTCGTCGAGTGGCCGCACACGTATCTGGAGCGCACCGAGGTGGACGCCAGGACCGTCCTGTGCGTCCTCACCCACGACGCCAAGTTCGACGTGCCCCTGCTCCGGCTCGCGCTGCGCCTGCCGGTCGCGTACGTCGGCGCGATGGGCTCGCGCCGCACCCACCTGGACCGCAACGAGCGGCTCCGGGAGGTCGGGGTGAGCGAGCTGGAGCTGGCGCGGCTCAGGTCCCCCATCGGGCTGGACCTCGGCGCCCGTACGCCGGAGGAGACCGCCCTGTCGATCGCCTCGGAGATCGTCGCCAACCGGCGGGGCGGCAGCGGGGTCTCCCTCACCGGCGCGCACACCCCCATTCACCACGACGCGTCGTCGTCGGCGGTGGGGCGGATCGGGTCGGTGGCGTGACGCGGCCTAGCGACGGCGCCGCACCGCCGGCTGGTCGGGCCAGGTGAACGCGTAGTCCGGCTCGCCTCCCCGTACGACCCGTACGAAGCGCAGCAGTTCCCGCACGATGCCCGCGTTGCCCATCGCCCACCCGGCCTCCGGTTCGAGATCGCTCGGGTCGGCCCGGTGCTCGACGTTCGACCAGCGGGCGCCCTCGGCGTCGCGGGTGGCGTGGGCGGCGATGTCGGCGACGAGGACCTGGGCGAACCCGGGGGAGTCGCCCTGCTCGGCGATGCGGTCGCAGGCCAGCGCCAGGACGCCCGCGGTGCCGCAGCAGCGCCCGTTGTTGTCCCAGAAGCCGGGGCGCAGCCGGCGCGGCAGGCCGCAGTGCCGGACGGTGTGCCAGCAGCGGTCGGCGAGGGCCGGCCAGGGGGTGGGGTCGCCGGACAGGTCCCTCAGCAGCCGGAAGACCTGGGCGTCGCCGGTCGGGCCGTGGCACCAGCCGTAGTTGTGGCGTGCGGTCAGCTCGGAGCCGTGGTGCGGGTCGGAGTGGGCGACGAGGAAGCCGTCCGGCCCGTCCTCGGCACGGGACACGACGTCGGCGACACCGGCCAGCGCGAGCTCGACCAGGTCCTCGCGGCCGGTCGCGTGGCCGACCGCGGCCAGTCCGTACGCGATGCCCAGCGTGCCGTGCGACATGTGGTGCATGCTCGGGGAGGTGTCGGCCCGGTACGGCCACCGGACCCCGGCAGGAGTCGGCTCGGCCGTGCGGGCGTAGGGCTCCACCGCCTGGACGGCCAGCTCCCGCGCCCCGGCCAGCAGCGCCCCGAGGCCGATGCCCGCGTTGCCGCCCATCAGTTCGAACAGGTCGCCCCAGCGCGTCCCGTCGAAGCGTGAGCGCACCAGTTCCAGGGCCCGGTCCGCGGCTGCGCCGGCCGCGGTGTCGCCCAGTTCGTCGTGGACGGCACGCAGCACCAGGGCCATTCCGGTGCGGCCGAAGTAGAGCGAGTCGTCCGCCACGCTCTCGACGGACTCCGCCAGTCCGCGGGCGGCGCGCAGGGCGGTGTCCGCGTAGGAGTCGTCGCCGAAGTGCCGCCAGGCTTCCAGGAGGACCGGGACGACTCCGGCCGTGCCGTTGTAGAGCATGGGTTCGAGCTCGTCGGCGGAGGGCCTGACGGGCCAGCCGATGCCGCCGCCGTCCCCGGCTTCCCGCGCGACGGACAGCAGCCACCGCAGTCCGTCCGCCGCCAGTTCCTCAACTTCGTCCACTGCCATGCCGGTTGGCTCGGTTTCCGTCATGTGGCCCACTCTGGCACGGTCCTTCCGGGACGGGCTTGATCCGGCCGCCCCGCGCCCCGGCCGCCCGACGTCACACGCTCCGAAGCAACCGGTTCACAGCCCGCCCGAACACAAACCGCGCCACACGCTCGACAACTCCGTCCAGGCCCCCCGGCACGAACCGCACCGCCAGCTCCTCCCGCCACACCACCCGCGTACGCCCGCCCGGCCCGGGCCGTACCTCGATCTCGGCCCACCCCGTGATCGCCCGGCCCCGCTTCTCCAGCCTGCACAGGCCCGGCGAGTCGTCCCCGGGAGGCTGCCACACCGTCACCTCCATCGGGTCGGCGAAGGAGAGGGGGCCGATTCCGGAGCGGGCGACGACGAGTGTGCCCTCGTGGGTCGGTTCGGCGGGCGTGACCCTGATACGGGTCAGGGGGACGGCCCGGGCATGGCGCGGCCACTCCGTCAGGCGGCGCCATGCCTCGTCGAGGGGGAGTGGAACCGTGCGTTCGAGCAGGAAGTTGACCACGAGGCGATCTTAGGGAACCAGGGCCGTGCCCTAGCGGTACACCTTCCCCGCCTCGGCCCGCCCCGGCGCCAGCAGTTGAGGCACCGTCACGAACACGAATCCGCGCTTCTTCAGCGCGTCGATGATCCCGGGCACCGCGGGCACGGTCCCGTCGTAGAGGTCGTGCAGCAGGATGATCCCGTCCCGGTCCGCCTGTGCGAGGACGCGCCGGTGGATGAGGGCGGGGTCCTTGGTCAGGTAGTCCTTGGCGGTCACGCTCCACAGGACCTCCGCCATCCCCAGCTCGCGGCAGATCTCGTGCACCGTGTCGTTAGTGCGGCCCTGAGGCGGCCGCATCAGTGTCGGGCGCTGCCCGATGAGGCGCTCTATCTCCTTGTTGGGGCGCTCCAGTTCCTCGCGTATCTCCTCGGGCTCCAGCTCGGTGAGCCGGTCGTGGTTCCAGGTGTGGTTGGCGACCTCGTGGCCCTCGTCGGCCATCCGCTTCACCAGGTCCGGGTACTTGTCGATGTGTCCCTTGCCCATGAGGAAGAAGGTCGCCGGGACCTGTCTCTCCTTCAGGATGTCGAGCAGTCGTGCCGAGTGCTCGCTCGGTCCGGCGTCGAAGGTCAGCGCGATGCACTTGGCCTGGCGGCAGTCGACGGTGCCGAAGCGGGCCTGGGTGGTGGCCGAGGAGTCGGCGCGGGCGGCGCTGGGTGTGGTGGTGTCGAGGCGTACGCACCCCGTGAGCGCCCCCAGCAGGGAAGCGGCCGCCGCCGAGACGGCGACGGCACGCAACCCGGCCCCCGTTCTTTTCATCTTCTTGGTCAGAGAAGGCATGCCGCGACTATACATGGCGAGTATACACGGCATTTATACGCGGTATTTATAGTTGTTGAGCTGGGGTTTTACCTGCTCACTGGGCGTAGAACGTGGCGTCCCCCCGGTCCGTCGCCGTGCTCGGCGTCTGCACCTGAAGCAGGTAGTCGTAGTGCCGGATGTAGCGCCCGGCGAAGTTGTACGACTCGTACGAGAGCCCCGCCGAGTCGGCCAGCCCGGCCCGCTTGTAGAAGCTGGCGTCGGCCGCGAACTGCGCGGTGCCGTCGTTCTTCTCCAGCCACACCTCGAAGTTCTTGTGCCGCAGGTAGTAGCCCGGGAAGTTGGCCGACTCCAGGGAGACCGTGCCGCTGCCGGTCAGACCGGTGACCACGCGGAACTGCGAGTCCGCGAGCGGGGAGACGCCTGCCTCGATGCGGGCGCGGTACTCCCAGTGCCGGATGAAGCGGTCCGCGAAGTTGTACGACGAGAAGCGCTGCGGCGTGACGCCGTCGGCGACCGGGATGCCGAAGTCGGGGGTGCCGTCGGCCTTCCAGTACAGCTTCTGGACGCGGGTACGGCGGTTGGGGTCGTTGAGCGGGTCGCCGCTGATGTCCTTGTAGCTGCGGTCGTGGTAGACGAGGATGTCGGACTTGCCGTCCTCGGAGACGGTGAAGGAGTTGTGGCCCGGACCGTACTGGCCGGTCGAGGCGTTGCTGGTGAACACCGGCGTCGGACTCTTCGTCCAGTTCGCCGTGTTGAGCAGGTCGGCGCTCGCGGAGGCGGACAGCAGGCCCAGGCAGTAGTTGCTGTCGGTGGCGCTGGCGGAGTACGACATGAACACCTTGCCGCCGTGCTGGATCACCGCCGGCCCCTCGTTGACCTTGTAGCCGACGGTCTCCCAGGAGTAGGTGGGCCGCGACAGCATCACCGGAGTGCCGGTGATGGTCCAGGGGTTGGCCATCTTCGCCAGGTAGATGTCCGTGTTGTTGTTCACGGACGGGTCGCGCTGGGCCCAGGACAGGTAGCGCACGCCGTTCACCACGAAGGTGGTGGCGTCCAGGGAGAAGCTCTCCCACTGGGTCTTGATCTGCCCCTTCTCCGCCCAGGTCGCGGTCAGCGGGTTGGCGCCGGTGCCTTCGAGGACGTACATCCGGATCGCCCACACGTCGTTGGTGGCGCCGGCGGCGAAGTAGACGTACCACTTGCCGTCGATGAAGTGGATCTCCGGCGCCCAGATGTGCGCGCCCATCACACCGCTGGCGTGCTTGGTCCAGATGGTGACCTCCTGGGCCGTCGACAGGCCCTGGATGGTCGTCGCCCGGCGCAGCACGATGCGGTCGTACTCGGGGACGGTCGCGGTGAAGTAGTAGAAGCCGTCGGTGTGTTTGAAGATGTGCGGGTCGGCCCGCTTCTCCGCGATCGGGTTGGTGTAGGTCACGGCGGGGGAGGCCGGGACGGCGGCCTGGGCGGCGGGGGCGGGCCCGGCGAGGCAGGCAGCCAGGGCGACGAGGACGGCCATGAGCAGCCGTACGGCTATGCGTCTCAAGGGGGTTCTCCGGATCAGAGGGGGAGTGATCAGGTGGTGGGGACGAGCTTCCACTGCTGGCAGTTGTTGTTCAGCCACGTCCACTGCCGTACGTCGGCGCCGTTCGCGGTCGAGCAGTCGGCCACGTCGGCGACCTTGCCGGTGGACTCGTTGACGATCCGCACGTGGTCGCCGCCCGCGGTGAAGACGAGCCGGTAGCGCTGGCACTTGTTGTTGAGCCAGGACCACTGCCGGATGTCGGCGCCGTCGCTGGCGGAGCACTCGGCGGTGTCCATCACCTTGCCGGTGGCGACGTTGACCAGCCGGTTGGTGTCGTCCCCGAGGTCCTCGACCTTCCACTTCTGGTTGGCGCCGCCGGTGCAGCTCCACTGGAAGATGTTGGTGCCGTCGGCGGTGTTCCCGCCGTTCACGTCGAGGCACTTGCCGCTGTTGCGGTTGACGAGGGTGTACGAGGTCGGCGTCGCGGCCGTCTCGCCGGACGGGCCGGGGAGCGTGGCGCCGAGGGCGACGGGCGTGCCGAAGTCCGGGGTGCCGTCGGCGTTCCAGGTGAACTTCTGGGCGCGGGTGGTCCGCCCGTTGCCGCAGCCGCCGTTCGACGCGGAGTTGGCGTGGTAGACGATCCAGTTCTCGGTGCCGTCGGGCGAGGTGAAGAAGCCGTTGTGGCCGGGGCCGTAGACGCTGTTGGCGTCACTGCGCTGGAAGACCGGGGTCTGCTTCTTCGTCCAGGACGCCGGGTTGAGCGGGTCGGAGCCGGTCAGCTCCAGCTGGCCGAGTTTGTAGTCGGCGGTCTGGCAGGAGCTCGCGGAGTACGTCAGGAAGGTGCGGCCGTTGTGGTAGAGCGGCTCGGGGCCTTCATTGACCGGGTTGCCGGAGCGCTCCCAGGCCAGGGTCGGACTGGAGATGACGGTGAAGGTGTTGCCGGCCAGGGTGTACGGGTTGCTCAGCGGCGCGATGACCAGGCTCTGCGTGCTGCCGTTGATGAACCCGCTGCCCACCAGGTACAGCTTGTTGTTCGCCTGCAGCACACTCGCGTCGATCAGCCAGCCGCCCGGCGTGAGATTGGAGCCGGTGAGCGAACCCTTGTAGGTGTACGGCCCCATCGGATCCGTGCCGGCGCTCTCCAGTACATGCGTGCGCTGGGAGTCGCAGCAGGCGACGCCCGCCTGGCCGGCCGAGTAGTACACGTACCAGTGGCCGTTGAAGAGGTGCATCTCCGGCGCCCAGATGTTGGTGTTGCGCGTCGACGTGGTGTCCGAATACACCTGCACGTTGGGCGCGGTGGCGAGGCCCGCGAGGGTCGGCGACTTGCGGATGCCGAGGATGCCGGTGAACGTCGTGGTGATCAGGTAGTAGTTGCCGTCGTGGTACTGGAGCCAGGGGTCGGCGCCCTTGAACGACTTCAGCGGGTTCGTGTACGGACGGCCGTCCGCCGCGGACGCCGGCTGGGTGGTCGCCACCAGAGCCAGGAGCGCGGCGAGCACACAGAGGATCAGTGATCTGCGGCGCTTCCTGGGGAGCATGTAAGACATCCGGGGCATACGAGACCGTCCCTGTCCGTAAGTGTCCGTGATTTCGAACGGAGTTCGTGATTCCGATCGTGATGTGGATCAGAAAGATAAAAGTGGGCCATGTTCCCGTCAACGGTTTCGTCACACGGGATTCACGAACCCACAGAATCCGAAGCAGGCGAGGTCTTCGAGGGCCGCGTCGACGCGACCGCTGTCACAGCTCGCCCGGCCCCGTCGCCGCGTCCTGCGCCAGCGGCTGTTCCGTCCAGATCACCTTGCCGGTCGTCGTGTACCGCGTGCCCCAGCGCTCGGCGAACTGGGACACCAGGAACAGGCCCCGGCCGCCCTCGTCCGTCGTGGCCGCGCTGCGCAGGTGCGGGGCGGTACTGCTGCCGTCGGAGACCTCACAGATCAGGGCGCGGTCGCGGATGAGGCGGACCCGGATGGGGCCGGTGGCGTGGCGCAGCGCGTTGGTGACCAGCTCGCTGAGGATCAGCTCGGTCGTGAACGCCTCCTCCTCCAGCCCCCAGGCGTCCAGCGTCCGGGCGGCGGCGGCGCGGACCCGGGCCACGGCGGCCGGGTCGTCCGGGAAGTCCCAGGTCGCCGCGCGGTCGGCGGCCAGCATCCAGGTCCGGGCGACGACGAGGGCGACGTCGTCGCGCGGCCGCTCCGGCAGCATGGCCTCCAGGACCGCCTTGCACGTCTCCTCCGGCGTCCGGCCGTGCGTCGGGGGCGCGGCGGCCAGCGCCCCGCGCAGCAGTTCCAGCCCCTCGTCGATGTCCCGCCCCTGGTCCTCGACCAGCCCGTCCGTGTACAGGACCAGCCCGCTGCCCTCGGACAGCCGCAGCTCGGTCGCCTCGAACGGCAGGCTGCCGCCCAGGCCCAGCGGCGGTCCGCCGGTGACGGAGGGGAACTCGACCTCGCCGTCGGGGTGGACCACGGCCGGTTCGAGGTGGCCGGCGCGGGCGAGGGTGCACAGCCCGGAGGACGGGTCGTACACCGCGTAGAGGCAGGTGGCCCCGGTGACCGGCGCGGACTCGCCGTCGGCGTCGCCCTCGTCCTGGTCGATGCGGGCCACCAGCTCGTCCAGATGGCCGAGGAGTTCGTCGGGCGGGAGGTCCAGGGTGGAGAAGTTGTGCACCGCCGTACGCAGCCGCCCCATCGTCGCCGCCGCGTGCAGTCCGTGTCCTACGACGTCCCCCACGACCAGCGCCACCCGCGCGCCCGGCAGCGGGATGACGTCGAACCAGTCCCCGCCGACCCCGCCCTGCGCCGCCTGTGCGGGCAGATAGCGGTAGGCGACGTCCAGGCCGCTCTGCTCGGGCAGGGCCCGGGGCAGCAGGCTGCGCTGGAGCGTGACCGACAGGGTGTGCTCGCGGGTGTAGCGGCGGGCGTTGTCGATGCTGACGGCGGCCCGCGCGACCAGCTCCTCCGCGAGGGAGATGTCCTCCTGCTCGAACGGCTCGGGCCGTTCGGCCCGCCAGAACGTGGCCATGCCCATGATCACGCCACGAGCGCGCAGCGGAACGGTGAGCATCGCGTGGATGCCGAACCCCACGATCCTGCGGGCGTTCTCCGGGTCCTGGTCCTGCCAGCCCGAGAAGGCGGGCATGTCCGCCTCCAGCACCGACTTGCCCGTGCCGAAGCCGAAGGCCTGCGGCGTGGCCGGGGCGAAGTGGATCAGCTCGCCGATCGGATAGAGCGGACTGCCCTCCCGTACGCCCCGGAAGGCGACCCGGCGCATGTCCGTGCGGCCCTCCTTCGGCTCCTCGCCGCGCAGCACCGGATCCGCCAGATCGACGGAGACGAAGTCGGCGAACCGCGGCACCGCGAAGTCGGCCAGCTCCTGCGAGGTGCGGGTGACATCGAGGGTGGTGCCGATCTCCAGCCCCGCGTCGTACAGCAGCTTCAGCCGCTCCTGCGCCACGTCCGCCCTGCCCGACATGGTCCGCAGCTCGGTGGTGTCCCGCAGCGTCGCCACACTGCCGGGCGGCCCGCCGTCCCGGTCGGTCGACCGCTGGCTCACGGCCAGCAGGCGGCCCTGCGCCAGGTGCACCTCGTCGGTGGCGTCCCGCCCGGAGGCGAACAGCCCGGCGAGGTCGCTGCCGATGCCCAGGGCGAGACAGGGCCGCCCCTCCGCGTCCGCGGCCAGCCCGAGCAGCCGACGCGCCTCGTCGTTCGCCAGCGCCAGCCGCCCCTGGCCGTCCAGGATCAGCACGCCCTCCCGTACGGCGTGCAGGACGGCGTCGTGGTGTTCGTACATCCGGGTCATCTCGGAGGGCCCGAGCCCATGTGTCTGGCGCAGCAGCCGCCGGCTGACCAGCGCGGTCCCGCCGGTGGCGAGGGCGAGCGCCGCCGCCGCCGAACCGAGCAGCATCGGCAGCTGGTCGTCGACGAGCCCGCCGACGCTGGCCAGCGTCACGCCGGCGGCCACCAGGCCCAGGACCCGGCCGTCGCCGTCCTTCACGGGGACGACGGCCCGCACGGACGGCCCCAGCGTCCCGGTGTACGTCTCGCGCACGATCCCGCCGGCCGCGGCCGGGGCGATGGTGCCGACGAAGTGCTGGCCGATCCGGTCGGGGTTGGGGTGCGTGTAGCGGATCCCGTCGGTGCTCATCACGACGATGAAGTCCACGTCGGTCGCCTCGCGCGCCGCCTCGGCACGAGGCTGGAGCAGCACGGTCGGGTCGGACTGCGCGAGGGCGTCCACGACGCCGGGGGCGTTCGCGAAGGACTCGGCCACGGCGAGGGACCGGTTGCGGGCCTCCCGCTCGGTGTCGGTGCGCACCTGGAGCACCAGGGCCACCACAGCGGCGACGACGAGAAGCACGACGATCGCCGCCTGCAGCACGAAGACCTGCCGGGCGACGGTACGCGCGCTCACCAGCGACCGCAGGCGGCCGGGGACTGCGGCCATGCCTCATTTCTAACACCGTTCGGCGGGCCGGGCACGGCTGTTGTCCGGGGAGGGGTGGCCTCAGGCCCGGGGCGGCAGCGGGTGGTCGGCCGGCGGGCGGCCCAGCGCGTGGAAGAAGCCGGTCGCCAGGACGAGGCCCTCGCGGGCGATCGACGCGAGGAGGTGTTCGTCGGGCGCGTGCTGGAGGCAGCCGGGGTAGGAGTGCGGCAGCCACAGGGTGGGCAGGCCGAGTATGTCCGTGAAGACCGCGTTGGGCAGCGAGCCGCCGATGTTGGGCAGCACGGCGACCGGCCGCCCCGCGACCCGCTCCAGCGTCGTACGGGCCCAGCGGGCCCAAGGGTCGTCGAGGGGCGTACGGCTCGCGGCGAAGCTGCCCAGCAGGCGGACGTCGACCATCGGGTACCCGTGCTCGGAGAGGTGCTCGGCGACCGCCTCCGCGGCCCTGCCGACCTCCGTGCCGACGACGTACCGCAGCTGTAGCACCGCACGCGCCCGCCCCGGGATGGCGTTGACGGGGTGGTCGACATCGCCCGCGCCCAGGCTGAGGACTTCCAGGGTGTTCCAGGCGTAGAGCCGCTCGGCGGCGGACAGGCCGGGCTCGCCCCAGCCCTCGTCCGGCGCCGGGTCCCCGGGGCTGCCCGCGACGCCGACGCCGGTGAGCGCCTCGCGGACGGCGTCCGGGACGGCGGGCGGCAGCAACGCCGGCACGCGGATCCGGCCGTGACCGTCGACCAGGGTGGCGATCGCACCGGCGAGCGTGGTGGCGGGGTTGCGCAGGACGCCGCCCCAGTTGCCGGAGTGGTACGAGTCCGGGCGCAGATCGGCGTCGAGGAGGAGCTGGACGCCGCCGCGCGCCCCGAGGAACAGCGTCGGCGTCTCCGCGTCCAGACGGGGCCCGTCCGAGGCCACCAGGACGTCGGCCCGCAGCTCCGCGCGGTGCGCGGCCGCGAACCCGGCGAGGCCGGGCGAGCCGATCTCCTCGCCCGACTCGAAGAGGAACTTCAGGTTGAAGCCCAGCGCGCCCTGCTCGGCCAGCAGCAGCCGCAGCGCCGCGAGATCGACCAGGTGCTGCCCCTTGTTGTCGGCGGCGCCGCGCCCGTACCAGCGCTCTCCCTCCGCGGTGAGCGTCCAGGGATCACGCCCCGCGCTCCACCGGCCCGCCTGGCCCTCCACGACATCGGCGTGGCCGTAGCACAGCACGGTCGGCAGTTCCGGTGACTCGATCCGGGTGCCCAGCAGGAAGGGACCACCTGTGGAACCCGCGCTCTCGTACCGGGTGACCCGGCAGCCGAGCCCCGTCAGCGCGGGCGCGAGCACCTCCTCCAGATATGCGTCCAGGGCAACGCGTCCCTCCGGGCGGGCACTCTCCGTCGCGTACGCGACCATCGAGGCGAGCTCGGCGAAGAAGCCGCCCGAGTCGACGAACTCCTCGGCTTTTCGGATCAGTTGCTCGGGAACCACGGACCGGCCTTCCAGGGATGACGGCTTCGCCTCAGCAGCGTAGGCCGGATCCCGGCGTGCGACCATTGCCGTTTGTGACGGGCCACGTTCCCTTTTCGGCAACGCGATCTCAAGCTGGAGAGACGATGCAGCTGCTGCCGGTGAACCTCGCGTACTTCCTGGAGGTCGCCCGCGCCGGATCGGTGACCGAGGCCGCCCGGGTGCTGGGTGTCGCCCCGTCGGCGGTCAGCCGGCAGGTCGCCAAGCTGGAGTCGGGGCTCGGGGTGGCGCTGTTCGACCGCCGGCCGCGCGGCATGACCCTGACCGACGCCGGGGCACGGCTGCTGGCCCACGCCCGCCGGACCGAGGCCGAGTCGGTCACGCTGGTCGACGAGCTGAGGGCGGGGCAGGGCGCCGAGGAGCGCGGTGTCGCCGTCGCCTGCGCGGAGGGGTTCGCGCACCGTCTGGTGCCCCGCGCGATCGCCGCCTTCCGGCGCGAGCACCCCGAGGTGTCGTTCCGCCTCGACGTCGTCCCCCGCCAGGAGGCGACGCGTCGGGTGGTCGAGGGGATCGCCGACGTGGCCGTCACCTACGCGATGGGCCCGCAGCACGACGTCCGCGTGGAGTGCGCCGTCGTGGTGCCGGTGTCCGCCGTGGTCCCGCTCGGCCACGAGCTGGCCACCCGTGACCGGGTCGGCCTCGCGGAACTCTGCGCCCACCCGCTGGCGCTGGCCTCACCGGGCACCAGCCAACGCGAGCTCTTCGACATCGGCGTGCAGTTGGAAGGACTCACCGTCCACCCCGCGCTGGTCTGCGACGCGCTCGCCCCGCAGTACGAGTTCGTACGCGCCGGAGGCGGTCTCGCCCTGGTCGGGCACCTGGTCGGAGATCCGGACGACCAGCTCCCGGACCCCGCAGCCGAGGGCGTCACGCACATACGCGTCGACCACCCGGTCTTCCGGCAGCGCGAGGCCCAGGTACAGACCGCCGCGGGACGACGCCTCCCCTGGGCGGCCACCCGCTTCACGGAGTCACTCGTGGCGACGCTCCGGTCGGGGCGGTCGTCGCGCCTACGGTGAGCACGACTCGACGCGGTCGGTGTCGGAGGTCGTCCGGGGGGCGGTTGTCGCGGTTGTGTGGGGTATCCGGAGCAGCAGGAGTGCCGCGTCGTCGTGCAGTCGGCCGCCCACGTGGGACAGCAGTTCGTCGTGGAGCGCGCTGACGGTGCGCACCGGCTCGTCGCACGTGTGCCGTGCCAGCCCGTCGGCGAGCGGATAGAACTCACGGGCGTGGTCGCGGGCCTCGGTGACGCCGTCGGTGTAGAGCAGCAACTGGTCCCCGTCGGAGAAGGGCAGCACCTGCAGCGCGGGAGTCTCGCCCGAGAGGGTGCGCAGACCGAGGGGCGGTGCCGGGCGGTCCGGTTCGACCGGTACGACGACGGAGTCGCGCACCAGCAGCGGCGGCGCGTGCCCGCAGTTGACGACCTCCAGCTGCCCTTCCCGGGGATACCCGGCGACCACGGCGGTCACGAAGTCGTCGCTGCCCAGGTTGCGCGCCAGGCTCCGCTCGATCCGGGCGACGACGGCCAGGAGGTCGGGTTCGTCGTAGGCGGCCTCACGGAAGACACCCAGCACCAGAGCCGCGGTCCCCACCGCGGGCAGCCCCTTGCCCCGCACATCGCCGACGATCAGCCGGACCCCGTAGGGCGTGGACACGAGCGCGTAGAGGTCGCCGCCGATCCGGGCCTCCGCCGCGGCGGCGCTGTAGCGGACGGCCACCTGGAACGGCCCCACCGTCGCCGGTACCGGCTGGAGCAGCGCGTGCTGGGCGGCCTCGGCGACGGAACGGACCGCGGCGAGCACCCGCTCGCGCCGCCCCCGCAACGCGCTGGCCAGGCTCCCGGCCAGGGTGACGGCCAGCAGGGCGGCCAGTACGACCGCCAGCTCCCGGTCCCCGGCGTTGTCGCGGACGCCGAGGATCGCGCCCAGGACGGCGGCGAGCAGGCCGACCCACAGGACGCCGCGCGGCCCGTTGGTGGTCGCGGCGAGCGCGGGACCCACGGCGAGCAGCGGCAGCCAGGTCATTCCCGACCCACAGATGAGATCGACGAGCACGATGGCGGCGACGATGAGGATGGGCAGTACGGGCATCGTGGCGACCAGTCGCCTCGGCCAGTGATCACGACCGTGGTACAGGACCTGGCTCATGTCTTGTCGGCTGTCCTCACCTGTGAGCGGGGGGCATACGCCCGGGAAAATGTCCGATTTATATAAGAAAACCGGCTCGGCCCCGGACACGACAAGGACACGGATTTCAGATAGTGAGCGACAGCCCCCTGGTCACGCGGCTCGCGGTCGGGAGCAGGCGCGCCCTGACCTCTTCCAGGCGGGCGCGCGTCTCCTCGATCCGGGACCGCCGGTCGGCCCGCAGCGAGACGCCGAGCGAGCCGAGTGTGCTGCCGCTGTAGACGGGCACCGCCACACAGACCGTGCCGAGGGCGTACTCCTCCATGTCCGTGACCGCAGGGGCCAGGGGCGAGGAGTCGAGCCGCCGGATCAGCTCCGGACGGTCGGTGATCGTCCTGGGGGTGAGGTCGGGCAGCGAGTGTCGCGACAGGTAGTCCATGCGTGACTCCTCGTCCAGCTCGCGCAGGACGGACTTGCCCAGCGCCGTGGCGTGCCCGGCGTCCTCGAACCCCACCCACAGGTCGACCCGGGGCGCGCGCGGGCCGTCGACGATCTCCGCGACCCGGATCTCCCCCTCCTCGTAGAAGGTGAGGTAGGCGGCGGACGACAACTCGTCCCGCAGCGCGGCGAGCGTGGGGCGGATCCGGCTGAGCAGCGACTGCGCCTGTCCCGACGTGTGCAGCGTCTCCAGGCGGTCGCCCAGGATGAACCCGCCGTCGTCGAGCTTGCGCACGTATCCGTCGTGGACCAGCGTCCGCAGCAGGTGGTACGTCGTGGCCAGGGGCAGGCCCGTCTCACGCGCCAGTTGCTTGGCCGGCGCACCGTTCTGGTGCGCGCTCATCGCCTCCAGCAGACGGAACGCGCGCTGGACGGACCCGATGAGCGTAGGGCCGTTCTCAGCACCCATAGGAACAGGGTGCGCCGGGCGCGCCGAGCGGGCAAGGCGGGCTCGCCCGGCGGGACGCGACGGCTCGGCATGAGGGACGGCGTCAGCGACGGCACCGGTGACACCGCGGACTTGCACCTACCGCACCCGTGCGACGAGAAGCGCGACGTCGTCGTGGTCGTCGGGATGGCGCAGGCCGTAAAGGAGGAGGTCACAGGTCTCCTCCAGCGGTCTGCGGGGCTCGTCCAGGAAGCCCAGGAGAACGTCCAGGCGGTCGTCGATCGAGTGGTGCCGGGTCTCGACGAGGCCGTCGGTGTAGAGGACCAGCAGATCGCCGGGCCCGAGGTCGACGGTCGTGGTCCGGAAGGGGATGCCCCCGACACCGAGCGGGGCACCGGCGGGCAGGTCCAGCAGTTCCGGCGGGCGGCCGGGGCGGGCCAGGGCGGGCGGCATGTGTCCGGCATTGGCGATGTGGCACCGCTGGGTGCGCGGGTCGTACACCGCGTACAGGCAGGTGACGATGTAGTGCTCCAGATCGCAGGTGATCTTGTCCAGGTGCTGGAGCACGGTGCCGGGGTCGAGGTTGAGGTCGGCGTAGGCGCAGGTCGCGGTGCGCAGCCGGCCCATCGTGGCGGCGGCGTCGATGCCGTTGCCCATGACGTCGCCGACGACCAGGGCGGTCTCGTCGTCGTCCAGCGGGATGACGTCGTACCAGTCGCCGCCGACCTCGCTGGTGGCCTGGGCGGGCTGGTAGCGGGAGGCGAGTTCCAGACCGGTGTGGTGCGGCGGGTGGTCGGGCAGCAGGCTGCGCTGGAGGGTGAGCGCGGTGTTGCGCACGCTCTGGAACCAGCGGGCGTTGTCGATGGCCACGGCCGCCCGGCTGGCCAGCTCACTGGCCAGGACGACGTCGTCGTCGTCGAACGGCACCGGATTGCGGGTCCGCTTCAGGTCGAGGGCGCCGAGCACCTCGCCGTGCGCGATCAACGGCACCGCGAGATAGGAGTGGACGCCCGCACGCGCCAGCAGCGAGGTGGCCTTGTCGTCCCGCGCGATGCGCGGCAGATCCCCCTCGCCGACATGGCGCACCAGCACCGGCCGCGCCGTGTGGACGCACAGGGTGACCAGCCGGTCGCCGTCGTACGCGGCGAGGTCACCCGGCGGGTCGGCGGCGCGCAGGGCCACACTCGGGTAGGCCGCCTTGAGGGCGAGGGCCCGGAACAGCTCCGGACCGTTGTCCGGTTTGCGCATACGGCGGCAGGCCAGCGCGGAGTCCAGGACGTCCACGGCGACCACGTCGGCCAGCTCGGGCGTGGCGACCTCCGCCAGTTCGTGGGCGGTCCGCTCCACCTCCAGCGTGGTGCCGACCCGGGTGGAGGCGTCCGCGATCAGGGCCAGGCGCCGCCGGGCCCGGTCGGCCTCGGCGGACGCGCGGTGCCGTTCGGTGACGTCGACGAACGAGATGGCCGCGCCCAGGACCCGCCCGCCGGGATCCTCCAGCCGGTAGAACGACAGCGACCAGGCGTGCTCGTTGTCGGGGTCGGCCGGCGGGCGGCCCACGTGGTACTGGTCGAGCAGCGGGGTGCCGGTGGTGAGCACCTGGCGCAGGGCGGACTCGATGGTGTCGATGTCGGGCAGCGGCAGGGTCTCCCGCAGCCGGCGTCCGACATGGTCCTCGGCCGGGGTGGCGTCGATCCGCTCCAGCGCCGGGTTGACCAGCAGATACCGCAGCTCCGGGTCGAGCAGGGCGAAGCCGATCGGGGACTGGTTGATCAGCCGCTCGCACAGCGCCAGATCGGTCTCGACGCGCTGGAGCAGGGTGTGGTCGGCCGCGATGCCCAGGGCGTAGACGTCACCGAGATCGTCCAGCAGCCGCATGTTGCGGAACTCCGTCAGCCGGGTGCTGCCGTCCTTGTGCCGCACGGGGAAGGTGCCGGCCCAGCTCCGGCCGGTCTCCAGCACCTCCGTGAACAGCTGCACCACGGACGGCAGCTGGCCGGGGCTGATGAACAGCCGCGCCGCGTGCGTGCCGAGCGCCTCCTCGGCGGTGTAGCCGAAGAGCTCCTCGGCCTGCGGGGTCCAGAACACCACACGCCCGCCGGCGTCGACGACCACCGCCGCCACGCTCAGCACATCGAGCAGGCCGGTCGGGCGGGGCGGCTGCGGGTCGTACCCGCCCGCGTCGGACCCGAAGGATCCAGCTGTCATCCCGGCTCCTCCTCCACCGGCCGGCAGAACCGGCACCTCCATGCTCCCTCCGCCCGCACCGGCTTGCCCAGTGACGGTGACGGACGGGACCGGCGGCCTTCGGCCCGTGCGCATCGGGCGCACAAGCAGGAACATGGTCGTGTGGAGGACGGGACCCATGGACGCTGCGTGAGGACCCATGGATGCTGAGCGAGAACGACCGGAGGCGCCCACGTCCACCGGACCGAGCGCGCTCTTCGACGCGTCCACCGACGCGGCGGCGGTGGTGTCCGCACGCGGTGTCGTCCTCGGCTGGACGCGGGCCGCGGAGGAACTCCTCGGCCGTCCGGCGGCGGAGACCGTCGGAACCTCCGCGGCGGACCTGCTGGCGATGCCCGGTGATCCGGTCCGGGTGGCCGGTGTCGCCGAGCGCTGCCGGGCCGGCATGGGATGGAGCGGACTGATTCCCGTACGGCACCGTGACGGCCACCCGATCGACGTCGACCTGCGGGTCTCCGCGTCCTTCCGCATCGGCACGGACGAGTGCTTCCTGATCTCGGCACGGGAACGGCGCCTGCAGTGGGCGGTGGGCCAGTCCGTGCTCGACAGCTTTCTGACCCGTTCACCGGTCGGCATGGCCGTGATGGACACCCAGCTGCGATACGTCTGGCTCAACGACACCCTGGAACGCTTCGGCGGCGTCCCCCGAGAGCAGCGCATCGGCCGTCGGCTCAGCGAACTGCTGCCCGGGCTCCAGGCGGAAACCATCGAGGGCCTGATGCGCAAGGTCATGGAGACCGGCCTCCCGGTCACCGACTACGAGTACGAGGGATGGAGCTGGGCCGACCCGCACCGCCGGCACGCCTACTCCACGTCGTTCTTCCCCCTCGTCGACCCCGACAACTCGATCACCGGGGTCTGCTACATGGTCCTGGACGTCACCGAGCGGTGGACCGCCCGCCAGCTGTTGTCGATGGTCAGCGAGGCCGGCACGCGTATCGGGACGACGCTGGACGTGCTGTGGACGGCGCAGGAGCTCGCCGACTTCGCCGTCCCCCGCTTCGCGGACTTCGTCGTCGTGGACCTGCTGGAGCCGGTGCTCAGCAACGAGGGACACGGGGCGTGGCTGACCGACGCGGGCCCGGCACCCGCCAAGCCGGTGATGCACAGGGCCGGGATGAGTTCGGTGCGCGAGGGCTGCCCGGAGGCGGTGGCGCGGGTCGGGGAGCGGGTGGACTTCGTCCCTCCGCCGCACGGTTCGCATCTCCTCATCGACGGCGGGCCGATCCTCATCCCGGTCCTCGACCCGTCCGACGAGCTGTGGGCCACCGAACAGCCCGCGCGGGCGGCGAGCATGCGCGAGTTCGGACTGCACTCCCTGATCTCGGCGCCGATGCGGGCCCGGAACACCGTCCTGGGCCTGACCACGTTCATCCGGTCGCTCAACCCCGTCTCGTTCCAGCCCGACGACGTCCTGGTCGCCCAGGAGCTGGTGGCCCGAGCGGCGCTGTGTGTCGACAACGCCCGCCGCTACACCCGGGAACACACGGCGGCGGTCACCCTTCAGCGCAGCCTGCTGCCCCAGGCCCTCACCGGCGGTACGGCACTGGAGGTGGCCTCCTCCTACCTCCCCGCGGACCCGACCGGCGGCGTCGGCGGCGACTGGTTCGACGTGATCCCGCTGTCCGGGGCCCGGGTGGGCCTGGTGGTCGGTGACGTCGTCGGCCACGGCATCACCGCGGCGGCGACCATGGGCCGGCTGCGCACCGCCGTACAGACCCTCGCCGACATGGAGATGCCGCCCGACGAACTGCTGGCCCACCTCGACGACCTGGTGCTGCGGCTCAGCGCGGAGCAGACGGGCGAGGAGCCGACCGAGGCGGCCCGCCAGGGTACGACCGGATTCCTGGGGGCGACCTGCCTCTACGCCGTCTACGACCCCATCACCAGGCGCTGCACGATGGCCCGGGCCGGCCACCCGCCCCCGGTCGTCGTCGCGCCCGACGGGCGGGTCTCCTTCCCCGAACCCCCCGCCGGGCCGCCGCTCGGACTGGGCGGGATGGGGTTCGAGGCCTCCGAGATCGAGCTGGCCGAGAACAGCCTTTTCGGTCTCTACACCGACGGTCTCGTCGGGGCGGCCGACCACGACATGGAGCAGGGCATGACCCTGCTCGGCGACCTGCTGTCCAGGCGTGACCTCGACCTCGACCTGCTGTGCTCGTCCGCGGTACGGCAGCTCGTGCCCGCGCCGCAGCCCGACGACATCGCCCTCCTCCTGGCGCGCACCCACGCCCTGGGGGCCGAGGACGTCGTCTCGTGGGAGGTGCCCGTGGACCCGGCCGCCGTCGCCGACCTCCGGGCCCGGGCGACCCGCCAAGTGGCGTCCTGGGGCTTCGGCGAACTCGCCATGACGACCGAGCTGATCGTGAGCGAGCTGGTCACCAACGCGATCCGCTACGCCGAACCCCCCATCCGCCTGCGCCTGATCCGCGACTCCCGCCTGACCTGCGAGGTCGCCGACGCCAGCAGCACCGCCCCCCGACTGCGCCACGCCCGCAGCATGGACGAGGGCGGCCGCGGCCTGTTCCTGGTGGCCCAGCTCGCCCACCGCTGGGGCGCCCGCCACACGGCCGTCGGCAAGATCATCTGGGCCGAACAGGAAACACCGTGAAGCCCCGGCTCCTCCGGCGTGTGCCGAGCGCGTTCCGGCAGGTCAGTGCTCGGCCGCCCCGGAGCTCTGGCGCACGCCGACCGCCGCCGGCGTGAAGAACGGGGGATACCACCCGCCCCGCCCGCGCGCAGCCGCCCGGCCGGTGTGCCCGCGGTACGGGCTCCACCGCCGGCACCCCGGACGGTTGGTCTGGTCGGCAGCCGCTCGCGGCCCAGCCGGTCCACGATCGCTCCGGCGAACGGGGACAGCAGCGCTGGCGACAGCGCCAGAACGGTCAGCGCCGGCGCGACGAGCACCTCGGCCCCCGGCGTCGAGGCGATGTGGTGCTGTGTCTTCGGCGACACCGGGGCGATCAGCACGGTGCCCAGGACGGGCAGGCGGCTGCCCGCCGTCGCAGGGTCACGCGCAACACGGGCCGGGCCCGGGCATGGCGATTCCGGGCCACTCCAGGGGACGGGGCGGGGGAGCGGGCATGCCTGTCACGGGAGCCGAGGGAGGCGCACGGCAGGCTGCCGGTGGCCGCACGGCAGGGACTGGTCCGGACGCGGCGTGCCGTATCCGGCTCATCCACACCGTGGGAGGGGCCGCTCCCGGCGTACCGGACTAGCTCACTGCGAGGTGGCCACGACCGCGAGGCCGAAGCCGACGAGTGCGACGCCTGTGGTCCGTCCGAGCGCGCGGTGGACCCCTGGTTTCCGGAGAACAGGGCCGGCCCTGGACAGGAGCAGCACGTAACCGCCCAGCCAGACGAGGGTGAGGGCGGTGTGCAGGAGGACGAGGAGCGTCATGGCCCAGCCGGTGGACAGGTGGGGCGGGGCCAGGGTGGGAAGCAGTCCGGTGTAGCAGACGGCGATCTTCGGATTGAGGACGTTGCTGATCAGACCGGTCCGCCAGGGGCTGCCTACGGCGGGCCGACCAGGTTCGGGGGCCGGGGCCGGGGCCGGGGCTTGAGCTTGGGCTGGGGAGGCGTTCGTGTCGGCGGCCGTCGGCGGGGCATGGCGGTTCTGCCACAGCGCCTGTGCCCCCAGGAACACCAGATAGCCGGCGCCCAGGAGCTTGACGGCCGGATAGACCATGGGCGAGGCGGCCAGTACGGCCGCGAGTCCGGCCGCGGTCAACGCGCCCCAGACCAGCAGCCCGGACGCGATCCCGCCCACGGTCCGCAGCGCGTCCCCCGGCCCGGCCATGAGGGCACGGCGGGTCACCACCGCCATGTCCGGCCCCGGCATGACGGTCAACAGGCCGAGGACACCGAGGGCGGCGGCGAGGTGGGTCAGCATGTGGGGGACCGCAGGTCGGCGGCCGGGTTGGCGGCCGTGCCCTCGGTGCTCAACAGCACGACGACCGACGTCGCCTCGACCCCCAACGCCGTACGGCGTTCCGCGGCGCCCGCGCCGGTCAGCATCGCACGCGAACCGGCGAGCGCCGCGGCCCCGCAGGGGCCCGAGGAGACGCCGAGGGCGGCGAGGTGAGCGGCCGCGCGGGCGCTGTCGGCGTCGGCGACGGCGACCGCCGCGTCCAGCCCGCCGTGCAGGTGGGGCCAGGCGACGGATGACGGGGTGCCGCAGTTCAGCCCGGCCATGATGGTGTCGGCGGTGGGGACACTGACGAGCCTGCCCAGGGTGAGGCTTTCGAGGACGCAGGCCGCGGCCTCCGGCTCCACCGACAGCAGCGCCGGCGCCCGACCCGACGGGCGGCTGCGGTAGTGGGTGACGACGGCCTGGGCCAGGGACCCCACGCCGACCGGTACGGCGACGAGGCCCGGCCCCTCGACGACCCCGGCGGCCGCCAGTTGCTCGTCGATCTCGGCGCAGAGCGTGGAGTACCCCTCGACGATCCACCCCGGGATCCGCTCGTACCCCGGCCACCCGGTGTCCTGGATCAGAAGGGCGTCCGGTGCCGCAGCCGCCCGAGCCGCCTGGCGCACGGCTTCGTCGTACGCCCCCGGGACCTCGGTGACCTCGGCCCGTTCGGCGGCGATGGCCGCCACGGCCTGCGGATGCACGCCCTGCGGGACGAAGACATGGGCGCGCTGCCCGAGCAGACGAGCCATGCGGGCCACCGCCCGCCCGTGGTTGCCGTCGGTGGCGGTCACCAAGGTGACCGGGTCGGCGTCCGGCCCTTCGTCGATCCCCGCCCGTTCGGCAAGGGCACGGTGGACGGCCCAGGATGCCCCGAGCGCCTTGAACGCGGGCAACCCCAGACGGCACGACTCGTCCTTGACGAAGGCTCGCCCGATCCCCAACTCCTCTGCCAGTGAAGGCAGTTCGGTCAGCGGGGTGGGTGAGTGGCCGGGCAGCGCGGTGTGAAAGTCCCGTACGTCGGCGGGTGCGGGTTCGCACCGCCAGGTACGGGCGGCGGGACGCACGACGCAGGGCAGAGGACGCACGGGACGCGGGGAGGAGTGGTTGTCGGACACATGATCAGGGTCCGACGACCCTCTGCGATCGGTCCAGCGAATGTTTTCGAACTATAGTCATCGGAATACCTGATGATTCGCGGGCCGGCAGCCGACTGATCGGGTAGCCCGGCGGCTGTCGGTCACCGTCCGACGCGGGTGAGGGGAGCGGTCCGTCGATGTTCGACCTTCACCGGCTGCGCCTGCTGCGTGAACTCAAGCACCGCGGCACGCTCGCGGCCGTCGCCGCCGCGTTGTCCTACGCCCCGTCGTCCGTCTCCCAGCAGCTCTCCCAGCTCGAAGCCGAGGTCGGGGTCCGGCTGCTCGAACCGGTAGGGCGGCGGGTGCGACTGACCGAGCAGGCGGAGATCCTCGTCGCCCATACCGAGGCCGTTCTGGAACGCCTGGAGCGGGCGGAGGCGGACATCGCCGCGTCCCTGGCCGATCTGACCGGCACATTGCGTATCGCGTCGTTCCAGACCGCGGCCCTGGCCCTGGTGCCGACGGCACTCGGCCTGTTGCGCGACCGGCATCCGCATCTGCGCGTCCACGTCACACAGCTGGAACCGGAGGCGGCCCTGCCCGCCCTGCAAGCCCGGGACTTCGACCTGGTTCTCGCCGAGGAGTACCCCGGCAACCCCAACCCACGGCCCGCCGGACTCGAACAGGAAGACCTCCTCGACGACCCCCTGCACCTGGCACTGCCGGAACGCGCCACCCCTCCCGACGCGGACGGCCCGATGGCGGCTCTGCGCTCGCTGGCGGGCCACCCCTGGGTGATGGAACCCGAGGGCACGGCCGCCCGGCACTGGGCCATGACCCTGTGCCGCGACGCCGGCTTCGAACCCGACGTACGGTTCGAGACCACGGATCTGCTGCTCCACCTCCGCCTCGTCGAGCAGAGCCACGCCGCGGCGTTCCTCCCCGACCTCGTCTGGAACGGACGCCCCCCGTCCGTCCCCCTGCGACAACTCCCTCGCGGTCGGCGCGCCCGCCGCGTCTTCACCGTCGTACGCAGTGGCCGCGACCGACACCCCGCCGTCCTGGCGTGCCGGGACGCACTCCGCCGAGCGATCACGCTCCACCAGGCCGTGGCGTCCCTGGATCCCTTGGTCGCGCTCGCCCCGGACGACCGTGTGCCGGGCCCGGATGTCCGGGCCCGGCCTTCATCGACGTACGACATCCCCTAACGGGCTGGGATCAGCCCCAGCTCGCCGTCGTCACCACCCGTGCTGCCCCTTCTCGTGGGACGAGTGCTTGGGCTTGCTCGGGTGCTTGGGGTGGTCCGGCTTATCGGGGTACGCCGGCTTGACGGGGTGGACGGGCTTGTCCGGGTAGGCGGGCTTGACGGGGTGGACGGGCTTTTCGGGGTACATCGGCTTGACGGGGTGGACGGGCTTGTCCGGGTAGGCGGGCTTGACCGGGTGGACGGGCTTGACCGGGTGGGCCGGCTTTTCGGGGTATGCGGGCTTGACGGGCTTGACCGGGTAGGCGGGCTTCTCCGGGTATGCGGGCTTGACGGGCTTGACGGGGTAGGCGGGCTTCTCCGGGTACGCGGGCTTGACCGGTTTGACGGGGTAGGCGGGCTTCTCCGGATACGCGGGCTTGACCGGGTAGGCAGGCTTCTCCGGGTACGCAGGCTTAACCGGCTTGACGGGATACGCCGGCTTCTCCGGGTATGCGGGCTTGACGGGCTTGACCGGGTAGGCGGGCTTCTCCGGGTACGCGGGCTTGACCGGCTTGACGGGGTAGGCAGGCTTCTCCGGGTACGCAGGCTTGACGGGCTTGACCGGGTAGGCGGGCTTCTCCGGGTACGCAGGCTTGACCGGCTTCGTGGGGTATTCGGGCTTGACGGGCTTGACGGGGTAGGCAGGCTTCTCCGGATACGCCGGCTTGACGGGTTTCGTCGGATACTCGGGCTTGACCGGCTTGACGGGGTACGCCGGCTTCTCCGGGTAGGCGGGCTTGACCGGCTTGACCGGGTGCTCAGGCTTTACGGGGTAGTCAGGCCTGACAGGCTTGACCGGGTATTCGGGCTTGACGGGCTTGACGGGGTACTCGGGCTTGACCGGGTGGACCGGGTGCTCGGGCTTGACCGGGTGGGCCGGATACGCCGGCTTGGCCCCGTGCGCCGGATGGGCGGGCTTGGCCGGGTACGGCGGGTGTGGGGTGTCGTCCTGGGCATGGGCGGTGCCCGTGCTCGCCAGGGCGGCTGCGGCGAGCGCGGCAGCCATGGCGGCTGGCGCCAGAACTGATCGCCATCTAGGCGATGTCGTCATTGTTTCCACTCTCCTCGACTTGGTTCAGGGCCTCGTGACGGGGGGTCAGCACCAAGAGCCGGACAGTGAAATGAATAGGAAATCGGCTGATATGAATAACGCTGCGGCGGACATAAGCCACCGGATGGTGTAGCGCAGGAGGCCAGTTGGCCCGAGCGGGGGTGAGGCGGAGCTGGGGCGACGGGCGGAGCCCCCGGTCCCCGCACCCCGCGTCAGGCCGCGGGCCGCACGAGCCCCGACTCGTACGCGAAGGTCACCGCCTGGACCCGGGCGCGGGCGCCGATCTTGCCGAGGATGTTGCTGACGTGCGTCTTGACGGTGGTCGGCGCGATGGACAGCCGCTCGGCGATCTCGGCGTTGGACCAGCCGGAGGCGACCGCGGTGAGGACGTCGCGCTCCCGCTCGGTGAGGGCGTCGAGGTCGGACGTACGGGAGAGGAGGCGACTGGTGTGCTGTCGGCGGACGGCGTCGATGAGCGCGCGGGTCAGGTCCGGGGTGATGACGGCGTCTCCGGCGGCGACGACACGGACGGTCGAGGCGAGTTCGTCGGGGGCGGCGTCTTCGAGCAGGAATCCGTCCGCGCCGGCGTGCAGGGCGGCGTAGGCGTGTCCCTCGTGGCCGGCCGGGGTGAGTACCAGGACGCGGGGTGTGTGCGGGGTCGCGTCCGCCGGTTGGAGAAGCCGGGGTCCGCGGTGCGGGTGCGCGAGGCGCCGGACGGTGGCGATGTCGACCACCTCGGAAGGGTGACTGCCCATCAGGACGACGTCGGGACGAAGTGCTGCGCTCATCCGAACCGCCTCGGCCCCGCTCGCCGCTTCCCCGACCACGCTCAGATCGGGCTCGGGGTCCAGGAGCATGCGCAGGGCGAGGCGCTGGAGTGACTGGTCGTTGACCACGAGTACGGAGACCATGGCTGACTTCTCTCTGACGGAGGTCCGGGCGGCCGTCTGTCGAGCGGAACGAAACGGTTTCGTTCACGAAGTTACCGTAGCTCTTGTAAAGCCGAGGTAGGCAAACGGGCCAGGACCTCGCCCTGACCCGCCCGGCGTCGTCCGCCATGGTCACGACCTGGGAGCGGTCGCGCGCCCCGCTCCTGGCCAGGGCCCCTCCGGGGGGCTTCCGCACCGATGGACTCGGTGAGGACGAACCGCTCGGTGGTCGCCGAGTCGTCCAGCCCCGGGCGATGGCGACCAGGAC
>NZ_JBHVGZ010000095.1:0-34553 GCF_042800355.1 Streptomyces sp. NPDC057623 | reverse complement strand
CACCCCAAACACAAACGTCGGTCTCCAAGACCACAACCAGGTCTTGGAGACCGACGTCACGCACGGGCCGCCCCACAATTCGCCAACAGCGTCCCTTCCCCGGGGGCGGGCCGTTCGCCCCTTCAGCCGAAGGTCGCCCGCTCCAGCCAGAACTCCAGCAACTCCCGCTCGCCGAGGACCTCCACCTCCGGGCTGTCCAGCGACACCCGGCGGTAGAAGGCGAGAAGTACGGAGGTGAGGGGTCCCCTGAGCGCGACGGTCGCCTTCTCGTGGCCGCGTCGCCAGGCGATGACGTCCTCGGAGAGGTCGACCGTCCACTCCGCGGTGACGTCCGGCGTGCTGTCGGTGGCGTGCAGGTGGATGCTGCCGCCCGGCCGCCGCAACTCCCTCGCCGGGTCGTCCGGCAGCGTCCGCTGGGCCCACTCGACGATCTCCAGCCACTCGTCGATCGCGTCCGCGGCGATGTCCGGGGCGACGTCGTAGGACAGCCCGGCGGCAAGCGTCGCGTCCGCGCGGTGGATCGTGATCTCGTGGGTCATACGGCGGGCCCAGAACCCGGCGTTGAGCACCCCGGCCCAGCCCCACACCTTCGCGTCGGGACCGGCCTCCCGCAGTGCGGCGACGAGCATCTCGCCCGTCTCCGCCAGCCAGGCGTCCAGGGCGACGGGATCGCCCTCGGGACCCTCGGCCCCCGGCACCTGCCCCTCCGGGACCTCCTCCTGCGCCCGTGTCCGCACCATCAGCTCCACCCAGCGCAGGGCGCCGCCCGTGTGCCGTACGAGCTCCTCCAGCGACCAGTCCGGACAGGTCGGCACGGTGCTCGACAGGTCGGCGCCGGAGGTCACCACGGCCCTCAACAGGCCGACCTGGTGGGCGATTTCGTCGCAGTAGCGATCATGCGGGAGTGACGTCATGCCCCGCACCTTATGCGCCGGTCGATCAGCCCAGCACGACAATTTCGGCCGCGTCGAACTCCACGCCGACCTCGTCCCCGACCTCGGGGGCGAGCCGCAGCGCACAGGCCGCTTCGAGGCGCGGCGCGTCCTGCGGCTGGAGGTGCACGGCGACGTGCGTGCCCTTGAAGGTGCGTGCCGTGACCGTGCAGCGCAGCCCCGCGTCGGCGGCGACGAGCCGCACGCCGGCCGGCCTGACGAGCAGCGTCCGCGCCCCCTGTGCGGCGCCCTCGGTCACCGGCAGCTTGCCCCAGGGGGTGTCCGCGGCCTCCCCGGCGACGGTGCCCTCGACCACGTTGTCGAACCCGAGGAAGCGCGCCACGAACTCGTCCACGGGGTGCTGCCACACCTCCAGCGGCGTCCCGGCCTGGGCGATCCGCCCGTCCCGCATCACCACGACCCGGTCGGCGAGCGCGAAGGCCTCGCCCTGGTCGTGCGTCACGGCCAGCACGGTGGTGCCCAACCGTCCGAACAGCTCCCGGAGTTCGACCACGAGGCGCTCCCGCAGCGAGCGGTCGAGCTGCCCCAGCGGCTCGTCCAGCATCAGCAGCCGCGGCCGGGGCGCGAGCGCACGGGCCAGCGCCACGCGCTGCTGTTCCCCGCCGGAGAGGGAGGCGACGGCCCAGCGGGCGGCGCCCGGCAGCCCGACCAGTTCGAGCAACCCCCCTACCCGCTCGGCCTGTTCCCCCTTCGAGGCACCGTGCATCCGCGCCCCGAAGGCCACGTTGCCGCCGACGTCCCGCTGCGGGAACAGCTGATGGTCCTGGAACATCAGGCCGACGCCCCGCTTGTGCGCGGGCACCCCAGTCTGGTCCCGGCCGTCGAGCGACACCCGCCCGGCGTCGAGGGGTTGCAGCCCCGCCACCGCACGCAGCAGCGTCGACTTGCCGCTGCCGCTCGGCCCGAGGACGCACACGATCTCGTGCTCGGCGACATCGAGGTCGACGCGGTCCAGCACGGCCCGTCCACCGAACCGTACGGTCGCACCCGCGAGACTCAACAGCATCTAGAACTCCCCCGTCCGGTCCGTGCGCAGCCGCTCCAGCACCAGCAGCGCCACCGCGCACACCACCATCAACACCGTCGAAAGGGCCATCGCCTGGCCGTAGTTGAGTTCCCCGGCCCGGCCCAGCAGCCGGGCCACGGCGACCGGCAGCGTCGGGTTGTCGGGCCGCGCGATGAACACGGTCGCCCCGAACTCCCCGAGCGACACCGCGAAGGCGAACCCGGCCGCGATGAGCAGGGCCCGCCGCACCATCGGCAGATCCACCTCACGCCAGACCCGCCACGGCGACGCCCCCAGCACCGCGGCCGCCTCGCGCAGCCGCTGGTCCACTGCCCGCAGCACGGGCAGCATCGTCCGTACGACGAAGGGCACCCCGACCAGCGCCTGGGCCAGCGGCACCAGGATCCACGTGCTTCTGAGGTCCAGCGGCGGCTCGTCCAGGGCGATCAGGAACCCGAACCCGACCGTCACCGCGGACACCCCGAGCGGCAGCATCAGCAGCGCGTCGAAGCCCCGTACGAACCGGCCGGCGTCCCGTCGGGTCAACGCGGCCGCGGCCAGAGCGCCGATCAGCACGGCGATGAGCGTGGCGACGACGGCGTACTGCAGCGAATTGCCGATCGCCTCGATCGGCGCGACGAGGAAGACCCCGCCGTCGGCACTGGTCAGCGCCCGGTAGTAGCCGAAGTCGGGGGCGTCCAGCGACCGCTGCACCAACACCCCCAGCGGCAGCAGCAGGAGTACGGCGATGACGGCCAGGACCCCGGCCAGCAGCGCCCACTGCCCCGCCCCGCGCGGCCGCCGCGCGGTCACCGACGCGTCCACCAGGCGCAGGGCGCTCTCCCGCCGCCGTACCGTCCAGGCGTGCACGGCGAGGATCGCGCCCACCGCGAGGAACTGGATGATCGTCAGGACGGCGGCCGTGGGCAGGTCGAAGATCTCGGAGGTCTGCCGGTAGATCTCCACTTCGAGCGTGGAGAAGGTCGGCCCGCCGAGGATCTGCACCACACCGAAGGAGGTGAAGGTGAACAGGAAGACCATGAGCGCGGCGGCGGCCACGGCGGGCCCGAGGGCGGGGAGGGTGACCTGCCGCCAGGCTTTCAGCGGCGAAGCCCCGAGCATCCGCGCGGCCTCCTCCTGCCGCGGGTCGAGCTGCGACCAGAGCCCGCCGACGGTCCGTACGACGACGGCGTAGTTGAAGAAGACGTGCGCGAGCAGAATGGCCCACACGGTGGTGTCGAGCCGTACGCCCCACAGCTCGTCGAGGAGTCCGCCGCGGCCGAGGAGCGCGAGGAACGCCGTACCGACGACGACCGTCGGCAGCACGAAGGGGACGGTGACGACGGCCCGCAGGATCTGCTTGCCGGGGAAGTCGAAGCGGGCGAAGACGTAGGCGCCCGGCAGCGCGATCAGCAGGGTCAGCGCGGTGGAGGCGAGCGCCTGCCACGTGGTGAACCACAGGACGTGCCGGATGTCGGACTGCCCGAGCACGTCCGTGATACGCCCGAACTGCCACACCCCGTCGGCCTTCAGCCCGCGCGCGACGATGGCGGTGACGGGGTAGGCGAAGAAGACCGCGAAGAACGCGACGGGCACGGCGACGAGGCCGAGCCGCACCGCCGCGCTCCGCGCGCGTCCCTTACGCGGGACCGCCTCGGCTACTTCAGTACGAGCGAGGTCCACGACTTGACCCAGTCGTCACGGTTGTCGGCGATCTTCGCCGGGTCCATGGTCTCGGGATCCTTGGCCTGAGGTCCGTACTTGGTGAACTCCTCGGGAACCTGGGCGGCCTCCCGCACCGGGTAGACGAACATGTTGAGCGGCATGTCCTCCTGGAACTCCTTGGTGAGCAGGAAGTCGAGGAGCGCCTTGCCGCCCTCGGTGTTCTTGGCGTTGCTGAGCAGCCCGGCGTACTCGACCTGCCGGAAGCACGTACCGGTCGCGACCCCGGTCGGCGCGGTCGTCGGCTTCGGGTCGCCGTAGATCACCTCGGCGGGCGGCGAGGAGGCGTACGACACGACGAGCGGCCGGTCGGCCTTGGCCTTCTTGCCACCGGCCGAGCCGGAGAACTCCTCGTTGTAGGCCTGCTCCCACCCGTCGACGACCTTCACGCCATTCGCCTTGAGCTTCTTCCAGTAGCCCTCCCAGCCGTCGTCGCCGTACTTGGCGGCGGTGCCGAGCAGGAAGCCGAGGCCCGGCGAGGAGGTGGAGGCGTTCTCGGTGACGAGGAGGTCCTTGTAGGCGGGCTTGACCAGGTCGTCGAACGAGCTGGGCGGGGCCAGCTTGTGCTCGCTGAAATACGCCTTGTCGTAGTTGACGCAGATGTCGCCGGTGTCGATCGGCGTGACCCGGTGCTGGTCCTGGTCGGCCCGGTACTCGGGCAGGATCAGGTCGGAGCCCTTGGGCTCGTAGGACTGGAACAGCCCGTTGTCGAGCGCCCGCGAGAGGAGGGTGTTGTCGACACCGAAGAAGACGTCGCCCTGCGGGTTGTCCTTGGTGAGGATGGCCTTGTTGACGGCCTGGCCGGCGTCGCCGTCCTCCAGGACCCTGACCTTGTACCCGGACTGCTTCTCGAAGGCGGCGAGGACGTTCTTCGAGACGGCCCACGAGTCGTGGGCGACGAGCGTGACGGTCTTGGAGCCGGAGCCGTCCGACTCGGAGCCGCCGGAGTCGGACGACCCGCACGCGGACAGACCGACCATGCCGAGGCCCACGACGACAGCCGCGAACCGCTTGTGGGTGTTGCTCACTGAATTCCTCCTGGGTGACCAGGAAGAGACGCGGCCCTGCCCAGGACCTCCGGGGTCCCGGGCAGGGCGCAACAGCTTGAGTAGTGACCGAACTTCCTACCCAGAATGACCTGGGCAAGGTTCAGAGGGTCTGCGGCCCGATTGCCGCACTCTCAGCGCTGTGGCGCTCCCCTGTCGGAATATGAAGATGTACTTACGGCGGTCTTACGGTGGCCAGACTACCGCTCGGTCGCGGCGAGCTGCCCGCACGCTCCGTCGATCTCCTGGCCACGGGTGTCCCGGACCGTCACCGGCACACCATGGGCGGCGATGGCTTCGACGAACGCCTTCTCGTCCTCGGGCCGGGAGGCGGTCCACTTGGACCCGGGAGTCGGGTTCAGCGGAATGAGATTGACATGCACGGGCTTGCCCTTGAGCAGCCGCCCGAGCCGGTCACCACGCCAGGCCTGGTCGTTGATGTCCCGGATGAGGGCGTACTCGATCGACAGCCGCCGTCCGCTCTTCCCGACGTACTCGAACCCGGCGTCGAGCACCTCACGCACCTTCCAGCGCGTGTTGACCGGCACCAGGGTGTCGCGCAGCTCGTCGTCGGGCGCGTGCAGCGAGATCGCGAGCCGGCACTTGAAGCCCTCGTCGGCGAACCGGTGGATCGCGGGGACGAGCCCGACGGTCGAGACGGTGATGCCGCGCTGGGACAGCCCTAGCCCGTCCGGCTCCGGATCGGTGAGCCGTCGGATGGCCCCCACGACCCGGTTGTAGTTGGCGAGCGGCTCGCCCATCCCCATGAAGACGATGTTGGACAGCCGAGCGGGCCCCCCGGGGACCTCCCCGTCCCTGAGCGCCCGCATCCCGTCCACGATCTGATGGACGATCTCGGCGGTCGACAGATTCCGGTCCAGCCCCGCCTGCCCGGTCGCACAGAACGGGCAGTTCATCCCGCACCCCGCCTGCGAGCTGATGCACATGGTCACCCGGTCCGGGTACCGCATCAGCACCGACTCGACGAGCGTCCCGTCGAACAGCCGCCACAGCGTCTTGCGCGTGTCGCCCTGGTCCGTCGACAGATGCCGTACGACGGTCATCAGCTCCGGGAAGAGTTCCTCCCGCAACTTGACACGCGCCCCGGCCGGGATGTCGGTCCACTGCTCGGGGTCGTGCGTGTACCGCGCGAAGTAGTGCTGCGAGAGCTGCTTGGCACGAAACGGCTTCTCGCCGATCGCGGCGACGACGTCCTTGCGCTCCCCGGGCGTGAGGTCGGCAAGGTGCCGCGGCGGCTTCTTGGCTCCGCGGGGGGCGACGAAAGTGAGTTCTCCGGGCTTAGGCATAGCTCAACCAGTGTCGCAGATCGAATTGTGTGACCCGGCCGCCCCCGGTACTCGCACCACGCGACGCCAGCTCCACAGGTGCAGATCGCCGGCGCGCTGCAGGGCAAGCGGCTCGCCCCGATCGACATCACCACGGACGACGACAAGGTCGGCACCGCGGTCGACGACTTGAACGAGACGATCGCGGACTACGACCGGGCCGTCCTGAACAGCGCCACCGACCCGGATTCGAGCCGGATTCGAGCCGGATCGATGCCGTGGCGCAGGAGCTGAGGGACGTCTGCGCGGCGTAGCTAGTCGTTCGTGCGTTCCAGCCTGTTCTTGAGGAGTTGCTCGTCGCGCGGGAGTTCCTTGCGGACCTGCGGTCGGACGACCAGGGGCACCAGAACCTTGCCGAGGCCGTGCCCCTCGAAGTCGATGTCGATCGTCACGCGGGACCGGCGGCCGCCCTCGAGCGGCTCGATCTCGCCGTGGGTACGGGGCCTGACGGGGCCGTCGATCCCGTGCAGATCCCAGCTGTGCGGAGGGTCGAGCTCGTCGAACTCCACGGTCATCGGAATCTCGCGGCTGCCGACGCGCCGGGTGACCCGGACCCGGGATCCGGTGTGGATCGGCCCTTCGTCGAGTTGTTCGGCCGAGACCGCGCTCAGCTGCCACTCCGGCAGATGGGAGGGTTCGGTGACATACGCGTAGACCTCGCCCGGCGGGCGGTCGACGTCGATGATTTCTCGGATGATGGCCATGACGACCCCCTTTGCGGCGCCTTGAAGGCGTACACGGGAATCGTCCCACCGGACGCCCCGCGACACCATCGCGCGCGGCCTCGCGCGACAAACCGAGGAGCCCCCGCTCGGCAAGAGCGGGGGCTCCTCGGGTTGGCCCATACGTCAGCCGGATCCCGGTTCAGCCCGATCCGACGAAGAGGACGAGCAGGAGCCATACGACCGGTGCCGTGGGCAGCAGCGAGTCCAGCCGGTCCATGATCCCGCCGTGCCCCGGCAGCAGGGTGCCCATGTCCTTGATGCCCAGGTCCCGCTTGATCATCGACTCACCGAGGTCGCCGAGCGTGGCGCTGGCCGCGACCGCGAGGCCCAGGAGCAGGCCCTGCCACCAGGTGCCGTCGTCGATCAGGAACTGCATGCACAGCGCGCCCGCCACCATCGCGAAGCTCACCGCGCCGAGCAGGCCCTCGCGGGTCTTGCCGGGGCTGATGCGCGGGGCGAGCTTGTGCTTGCCGAAGCGCCAGCCGACGGCGTACGCCCCGGTGTCGCTGACGACCGTCAGGAGCAGAAACGTCAGGACCCGCCAGGCCCCGTCGTCGGCCGTCAGCATCATCGCGACGAACGTCGCCAGGAACGGCACGTAGAACGCCGCGAAGACGCCCGCGGTGACGTCCTTGAGATAGCCCTCCGGCGGCTCCGTCATCCGCCAGACCAGTACGGCCAGGGCGGTCAGCGCCATCGACACCCAGGCGCCCTCGGCACCCCGGACGTACCCGGTGATCACCATGGCCGCGCCGCCGATCGCGAGCGGCACGAGGGGCGCCTTGATGCCCTTGCGCTCCTCGAGCCGCTTGGTCAGCTCCCACAGACCCACGACGACGGCGACCGCGACAACACCGACGAACACGGCCTTGACGACGAACAGGGAAGCGACGATCACCACGCCGAGCGCGACACCGACTCCTATGGCCGCACCCAGGTCGCGCCCCGCGCTCTTCTTCTGCGGCGGGGGCGCCGGCTGCGGGGCGTCGGGCATGGGCTCCGGATTCTGCGGCGCCGCCTCGGAGGGCCGCGCCTGCGGCGTGTCGTACGGCCGCGCGGGGGGCGGCTGTTCCCGGAACAAGGGGCCGCTCAGCCGAGCGGCCCCCCGGTCGTCATCCTGGTCTCCGCCATACGCGGGTACGTCGGGCACGATGGGCATGGGGCGAGTCTGCTGCGCCTCAGGCGCATCGTACGCGGGACCCGCCGGGGCAGCCCCCTGGACAGGCCCACGTGCGGCGGCCCCCCAGTAACCGGCTTGCCCGGCTTGCCCGGCTTGTGGCGGTGCCCCCCAGGAAGAGTCGTTCATCAGACCTCGAGCAGCTCCGCTTCCTTGTGCTTGAGGAGCTCGTCCACCTGCGCGACGTACTTGTGCGTGGTGTCGTCGAGCTCCTTCTCCGCACGGCGGCCCTCGTCCTCGCCGATCTCGCCGTCCTTGATCAGCTTGTCGATGGCGTCCTTGGCCTTGCGACGGACGGAGCGGATGGAGACTCGCGAGTCCTCGGCCTTGCTCTTGGCGACCTTGATGTAGTCGCGGCGGCGTTCCTCGGTGAGCTCGGGGAACACCACCCGGATGATGTTGCCGTCGTTGCTCGGGTTGACGCCGAGGTCGGAGTCACGGATGGCCTGCTCGATGTTGCGCAGGGCCGTCTTGTCGAACGGGGTCACTACCGCCATGCGCGGCTCCGGCACGGAGAACGAAGCCAGCTGGTTGATCGGCGTCGGCGCGCCGTAGTAGTCGGCCACGATCTTGTTGAACATCGCCGGGTGCGCACGGCCGGTGCGGATCGCGGCGAAGTCCTCCTTGGCGACCACGACGGCCTTCTCCATCTTCTCCTCGGCCTCGAGGAGGGTCTCTTCGATCACCACTTGCTCCTGCGTGTCTTGAGTAAAGGCCCGGCTGCGGTTCCTGGGTGGGGGCGGCGGCCGGCTGCGTCGCGTCTTCTTCCTGCACGGTTCCCGACCGGCCGGACATTGTCCATCCCCCGGTCAGGGTCCGTCCCGTCCGTCCCCCGGACGGGCTTGTTGTCGAGGCGTCAGCCCTGACCGCCCTGCTCACCCACCAGCGTGCCGATCTTCTCACCCTTGACGGCGCGCGCGATATTGCCCTCCGCCAGAAGCTCGAAGACCAGGATCGGGAGCTTGTTGTCGCGGCACAGTGTGACCGCGGTGGCGTCGGCGACCTTGAGGTCGCGGGTGATGACCTCGCCGTAGCCGAGGGAGTCGAACTTGACGGCGTCCGGGTTGGTCTTCGGGTCGGAGTCGTAGACCCCGTCCACGCCGTTCTTGCCCATCAGCAGCGCCTCGGCGTCGATCTCCAGGGCGCGCTGGGCGGCGGTGGTGTCGGTGGAGAAGTACGGCATGCCCATACCGGCACCGAAGATGACCACACGGCCCTTCTCCAGATGCCGTACGGCACGCAGCGGGATGTAGGGCTCGGCGACCTGCCCCATGGTGATGGCGGTCTGGACCCGGCTGTCGATGCCCTCCTTCTCCAGGAAGTCCTGGAGGGCGAGGCAGTTCATCACGGTACCGAGCATGCCCATGTAGTCGGAGCGCGCCCGGTCCATGCCGCGCTGCTGGAGTTCGGCGCCGCGGAAGAAGTTGCCGCCGCCGATGACGACCGCGATCTCCGCGCCGTCGCGGACGACGGCGGCGATCTCGCGGGCGATCTTGTGCACCACGTCCGGGTCGACACCGAGGCCGCCACCACCGGAGAAGGCCTCTCCGGACAGCTTCAGCAGAAACCGGCCGCGTACTTTGCCGTCGTCGCTCTTCTGGGCCTTGGTGGTCATCGAGATCCCGCCTTTATTACGTGGTGCACATACGAAGAAGGCCATTGCCGGTTGGGGCGTGTTTCGCATCCCATGCGCGGCAATGGCCTCCTCGTCAGATCTGCTGTCGTCCGTCACGCGCGCGTACGTGGTGACGGCGTCCGCGGACGACTCCCCTTGACCTTATCGGGGTCGGGCGCCGATCGCGGTACGGACTCAGATGCCGACCTTGATGCGCGAGAAGCGCTTCAGGGTGACACCGGCCTCGTCCAGAACCTTCTGGACGGACTTCTTGTTGTCGAGCGCGTACGGCTGACCGAGCAGCGTGGCGTCCTTGAAGAAGCCGTTGAGGCGACCCTCGACGATCTTCGGCAGGGCGGCCTCGGGCTTGCCCTCGGCGCGGGTGGTCTCCTCGGCGACGCGGCGCTCGGACTCGACGACCTCGGCCGGCACGTCCTCCTTGGCCAGGTACTTCGGCGCGAAGGCGGCGATGTGCTGGGCGATGCCCTTGGCGACCTCGGCGTTCGGCTTGTCCAGCTCGACGAGGACACCGATCTGCGGGGGCAGGTCGGGCATCGTGCGGTGCATGTACGCGAGCACGAAGCCGTCGCCGTACTGCGCGAAGCGGTCCAGGACGATCTTCTCGCCCAGGTTGGCGTTGGCCTCGTCCACGAACGCCTGGACGGTCTTGCCGGCCTCGATCTCGGAGGCGAGCAGCGCCTCGATGTCGGCCGGGGAGGTCTTGGCGACGTGCTCGGCGATCGCGGTGGCGACGGCCTGGAACTTGTCACCCTTGGCGACGAAGTCCGTCTCGCACTTCAGCTCGACGAGGACACCGGAGGAGTTGTCGTCAGCGATGATCGAGACCACAGCGCCGTTCTCGGCGGAGCGGCCCTCGCGCTTGGCGACGCCCTTCTGGCCCTTGATGCGGAGCGCCTCGACGGCCTTCTCGACGTTGCCCTCGGCCTCGTCCAGCGCCTTCTTGCAGTCCATCATGCCGGCGCCGGTGAGCTCACGGAGCTTCTTGACGTCAGCGGCGGTGTAGTTCGCCATGAGTCTGTGAATCTTTCTCGAAGTCTGGAAGATCGAAGATCTACGGGGTCTACGGCCCCCATGAAGGCGGGAGCCGCTGACCTTTCGTCGACCTACGGGTGAACGGCGGGAGCGGACTTGATGTCACCGCTCCCGCCGTCAACGCTGACGGTGTCAGGCCTGCTCGCCCTCGGCGGCCGGAGCCTCGGCGGCCGGGGCCTCGGCGGCGGGAGCCTCAGCCTCGGGGGCCTCGGCGGCCGGAGCCTCAGCGGCAGGGGCCTCGGCGGCGGCCGGGGCCTCGTCGGCCTTCTTCTCACCCTCGAGCAGGTCGCGCTCCCACTCGGCGAGCGGCTCGCCCGCGGCCTTCTCGCCCTTGTCGCCGGTGGCGACGCCGGAGCGGGCGATGAGGCCCTCGGCGACGGCGTCGGCGATCACGCGGGTGAGCAGGGTGACGGAGCGGATCGCGTCGTCGTTGCCCGGGATCTTGTAGTCGACCTCGTCGGGGTCGCAGTTGGTGTCGAGGATGGCGACGACCGGAATGTTGAGCTTCCGGGCCTCACCGACCGCGATGTGCTCCTTCTTGGTGTCCACGATCCAGACGGCGCTGGGCACCTTCTGCATCTCGCGGATACCGCCGAGGGTCTTCTCCAGCTTGGCCTTCTCGCGCGAGAGCACGAGAAGCTCCTTCTTGGTCAGACCGGACGCGGCGACGTCCTCGAAGTCGATCTGCTCGAGCTCCTTGAGACGCTGAAGGCGCTTGTAGACGGTCGAGAAGTTGGTGAGCATGCCGCCCAGCCAGCGCTGGTTGACGTACGGCATGCCGACGCGGGTGGCCTGCTCGGCGATGGCCTCCTGCGCCTGCTTCTTCGTGCCGACGAACATGACCGTGCCGCCGTGGGCGACGGTCTCCTTGACGAACTCGTAGGCGCGGTCGATGTACGACAGCGACTGGAGCAGGTCAATGATGTAGATGCCGTTGCGCTCCGTGAAGATGAAGCGCTTCATCTTCGGGTTCCAACGACGGGTCTGGTGACCGAAGTGGACGCCGCTCTCCAGCAGCTCCCGCATCGTGACGACGGCCATGGCCGCTCTCCTTGAATGTTCTCGGTTGTGCCGCGGATGCCGGACGGCTTCCGCGCCTGACGCCCACATGCGCCGTGCCACGAAGGACCGAGGGGCGCTGACACGGGCCGTTTCCGGTGGCCGTGTCGGGGCGTGCGAAGTCGACCCGGTGACCCGGATCGCCAGAAGAAGTGTACGGGACCCGCGAGGTGCCGGGTGACGCCGCTGTCCACAACCGGGGAGTTGTCCACAGATCCCGGCCATGATCGACCGAGGTGCGGGAGGGTTCCGCCATGCGAGAGATGCGATACGCGAGGACGGCGAGGACTCTCGGGCGGCTGCTGTTGCTGTTGCTCCTGACGGCGACCGTCCTGCTGGCCCCGGCTCCACGACTGACCCCGACCGCCACGAGCACGCCCGCCGCACCGGCCCCGGATCCCCCGGCGCCGGCGGTCGGACGAGCTTGGCCCGTGGGAGTACGTCCCGCGATCCTCCGCGGCTGGGACCCCCCGGCGACACCGTACGGCCGCGGCCACCGTGGCGTGGACCTCGCCGCCCCGGCCGGGGCGCCGGTACGGGCGGTGGCGGCGGGGCGGGTGTCCTTCGCGGGCCGGGTGGCGGGCAAGGGGGTCGTGTCGGTGGAGCTGACGGGGACGGGAGATCCACCTCTGCGGGTGACATACGAGCCGGTGCGGGCGTCGGTGAAGGAGGGGGACGGATTGGAGGCCGGGGAGGTCGTGGGAACCGTGGAGGCGAGTGGCTCGCACTGCTCGGGAGCCTGCGTGCACTGGGGCTTACGGAGAGGCGAGGCGTATCTGGACCCGCTGTCGCTTCTGCCCCCGTGGCTGCTGCGCAGCGGCCCGTCAAGGCTGCTTCCGGTCCTCGGGGTGCCATTGCCCGCCTGACCGACGTGACTACGGGCCGCCGACGCCCGCGGATGCGGGCGTCCCGCGCCGCCAGGTCACCCCAACCAGGCGGCACCCGTCCGAGCTGTACGACTCACGCAGCAGCACCCAGCCGGCACCGGCAGGACCGGCAGGACCGGCAGGACCGGCAGGACCGGCAGGACCGGCAGGAAAGCGAAGCCCATTCCCACGCCCGCCCTCACCGGGCTCAGCCCCGAACACCCCGCAACGCCATCGAGACAGCCGCATCCGTAATCGCCGCAGGCTCCTCCGCCGCCCCCAGCTCGATCCGCCGCACAGCCGCGTCCACGACGCCCTGCAACAGCATCGCCGCCAGCCGTGGCTCCGTGTGTCCCATCTCCCCCAGCGCCTCGACGATCATCGCGACCAGCCCGCCGTGCGCCGCCCGGATCTTCTCCCTGGCCCCGGCGTCCAGCTCACTCGCGGAGATCGCCACCACGGCCCGATGCCGCCGGTCCCCGACCAGCGCGAGCTGCTGGCGCACATAGGCCTCGATCTTGCCCTCGGCCGTGGCCGCCCGCTCCATCGCCGCCGAAACATCCGCGGCCCACACGGGAAAGTCGACCTCGCACAGCTCCTCGACCACAGCGGCCCGGGAGCGGAAGTACTCGTACACGGACGACCGCGCGAGGCCCGTCCGCTCGGCGAGAGCCGGGAAGGTCAGCGCCTCCGTCCCGCCCTCGGACAACAGGGAACGAGCCGCGTCCAGCAGGGCGGCTCGCTGCATCGACCGGTGCTCGGCCACGGAGGCCGCTCGAATCCTTGGCACATCGCCCACTCTACGGACGCACCACCGCCGACGGGAGTCTCTCCGCCCAACCCCGCACGCGTCCCGCCAGGTCAACGGCCGAAGCCGGCCAGCTTCGCGCGCAGCTGGAGCACGGACTTGGTGTGGATCTGACTCACCCGGCTCTCGGTCACGCCCAGCACGTTCCCGATCTCGGCCAGTGTGAGTCCCTCGTAGTAGTACAGCGTCACCACGGTCTTCTCCCGCTCGGGCAAGGTGTTGATCGCCCGCGCCAGAAACCGCCGCAGCTCCCGGTCCTCGGCCACCTCCACGGGGTTGTCCGCGGCGGTGTCCTCCAGCGTGTCCATCACGCTCAGCCCGTCGCCGCCCTCGCCCCCGACGTGCAGCAGCTCCTCCAGGGCCACCACGTTGGCCAGCGACAACTGACTGAAGACCGCGTGGAGTTCGTCCACCGCGATCCCCATCTCGGCGGCCACCTCCACCTCCGTCGGCGTGCGCCGCAGCCGCGCCTCCAGCGTCGCGTACGCCCGCTCGACGTTCCGTGCCTTCTGCCGCACCGACCGCGGGATCCAGTCCAGCGCCCTGAGCTCGTCGATCATCGCGCCACGGATCCGCGTGATCGCGTACGTCTCGAACTTGATCTCCCGGTCGATGTCGAACTTCTCGATCGCGTCGATGAGCCCGAAGACCCCGGAGGACACGAAGTCGGCCTGCTCCACGTTGGGCGGCAGGCCGACGCTCACCCGGCCCGCCACGTACTTGACGAGCGGCGAGTAGTGCAGGATCAACTGCTCGCGCAACCGCTCGTCCCCCGTCGCCTTGTACGACCGCCACAGCTCGTCGAGCGTCGAGGGAGCGGGCGGCCGCACGCTGCCACCGTCACGGGCGGCTGGGGGGATCGCCGCCCGGTCGGACCCGGAGGTGTGCTGGGGCATTCGTCGCCTTGTGCCGTTCTGCCGTGAAGTGGGGGTGCCTGGTGGAGCTGTCGGTCTGATGTCGCACTGGTGCCGTTCTGGGGACCTTCCGATACCGAGGTGCCGGTCTGAGCCGGAATCCACGTGAGCGTAGCGTGACTGAAGTGTCGCGGTGCGCGAAGGGCGGAGCGGAAGCCGTGCGCAGATACGTTCCGCTGGACGCCCCGCCAGGTCATTGCGGTCGCTCTACGTGATCACATGAACACCCCAACTGGGGGAATTCTCAAGGGCGTCCGTGTTCCCCCGTACGGCCGAACACGCTCGGTCAACATCGGCTCCGACCGGCGCGAACGGAGATCATCGCCTGGCGTGTCAACTTCCAGCTGTCGCCGTGTCGTTCGACGTAACCAAGTGAGCGGAGTTCGTACAGTCTCGCGATCGCGTCGTCCTCGGTGGTCTGCGCGCCGCGCGCCACCTCGTCCGCTCGCGCCGCGTGCCGACCGGGCAGCGCGGCCAGGACTCTGCGCGCCGCCGGTTCCAGCAGGTCGCGCGGCAGGACGGGGCCGCGTCGCTCCGGGGCGAGTTCTCCCATGTCGCCCACGAGTTCGACGACCTCGGCGGCGTCGGTGACAAGCACGGCATCACCGCGCAGGAGTTCGTGCACGCCCGCGGAGAGGCCACTGGTGGCCGGGCCGGGGACTCCCATCGTGTGACGCCCCAGCCGCTGGGCGGCCCGCGCGGTGACCAGCGAGCCGCTGCGGTGGGCGGCCTCCACGACCACCGTGCCCCGGGTCAGGGCCGCGATCACCCGGTTCCGCACGATGAACCTGCTGGGCGTCGGATGGTCCCCCGGTGGCAGCTCCCCGATCACGAGCCCCTGCTCCGCGATCCTGTTGATCAACTGGGTGTGCCCGCGCGGATAGGGCCGGTCGACCCCGCAGGCCAGCACGGCGACGGTGGCTCCGCCGGATCCGAGGGCACCGCGATGAGCGGCACCGTCGACCCCGTAGGCACCGCCGGACACGACCACCCACCCCCGCTCGGCGAGCCCGCCGGCCAGTGTGACCGCCATGTGCGCGCCGTACTCGGTACAGGCCCGGGCTCCGACGACGGCCACGGACCGCAGGGCCCACATCCGCAGGCTGGCCGGCCCTCGCACCCACAAGCCGATCGGCCGGGCGTCCCCCAGATCGTCGAGCTGCCCCGGCCACTCGACGTCCCCCGGGCAGAGGAACCGCACTCCTGCTTCCCGAGCGACGGCGAGATCCCGACCGGGCTCGGCGCGCAGCCCCCGGGCCCGCAGCCCGTCCCAACGCTTGTAACTCACCCCCGGCAGGACTGCCGTCCCCTCCCGCAGTCGACGGACGACTTCCTCCACGCCGTACTCCCGCACCCACCGCCCGGCGACCTCGTCACCGGGCTCGACGACCCGGCTGAGATAGGCCCGGCCGAGCAGTTCGTCGTCCGGAGCCGCACTCCCGTTCACGTCAGTGCCCCGATGGCCATGGGCACGCCACGCGGGACACCGGTGCGCAGCTGGAGTGCCAGGGCGACGTCGGTGGCGTCGGGCCGGTCGTGGCCGACGAGGTCGGCGACGGTCCAGGCGACGCGCAGCACCCGGTCGAGTCCGCGTGCGGTCAGGGCGCCGCGTTCCAGGTTCCGTTCCGCCTCGTCCATGGCCCCGATCGCCGCGTACCAGCGGCTGCGCAGCTCACGTCCGGGAATCTCGCTGTTGGTCCGCCACGGGGACCCGGCAAGCCGGGCAGAGGCCCGCTCCCGGGCCGCGCGCACCCGGTCGGCGACGGTCGCGGTGGCCTCGCCGCGGGCCCCGCGCTCGGTCAGCTGCGCGCGCGTGACACGGTCCACCTCGACCCGGAGGTCGACTCGGTCGAGCAGCGGCCCGGACAGCCGCGACTGGTAGCGGCGGATCGCCGAGGGCGGGCACTCGCACAGGTCGTCCGTGCGGGAGAAGCGGCCGCACGGACAGGGGTTGGCCGCCAGCTTGTGGACGCGGTTGAGAACTGACCGTTGACCGCATCTCGCCCCTGGCCCCGGACGAGAGTGACGGCATAGCACAGATGTTGTTGTTGCAGGCTCAACGAAGTCTGGACTTCCTGTTGATGCTCGTGACCTTCGATGCCTCCTCCAGAGCTTCCTGGAGACGCTGGTTGCGGAGGGCGAGGTGCTGGATCTGGGCTGCGGCGAAGGCGAGTTGAGTGGTCAGGTCGCGGTTGCGTCGGCGGAGCTTCGCGTTGCGGGCGACGAGCCGGTCGTGTTCGGTCGGGCCGCTTCGTGGGGTGGCGGGGGCGGCTCGGTGGTCGGCGATCTCTCGGGCGATCTCGGGGTAGCGGCGGCGGAAGGTGGTGTTGGTCAGGTCGAGGCGGCGGGCCAGCATGAGGACGCTGGGTCGTTTGTTGGTTTCCCGGCAGGTGTCCAGCACCTCCTGGAGGTGCTTGCGGACCAGTGCCTCGGGCAGGTCGGGGACGTTGCGGGTCATGCCGAGACGGCCTCCTGCCCGTTGGCCGTCAGGAACTCCACGACCTCGATCCGCCGGTTCTGCAGGTGCTGCCGCCGGAGAGGCGGCAGCGTCGGCCGCGAGGCGAGACGCTTGTCGATGCCGGCGATCACTCGTTGCCAGGCAGCCACGTTCTCGGGGGTCAGCGCGACGTTGCGGCAGGCCAGGGGCATGCAGCCGCCGTCCCAGGGCAGTCCCTCGCTGTTGCCGCGTCGCGCCTTCTCGCAGATGGCCTTCGCTGGGTCGTTGACGCAGGTGATGTACTCACCGGGATAGATCGCCGGGTCATTTCGCTTCATGATCCTTTTGAGGCGGTGCTTGTCGAGGGCGACCTGGCCCTGGAACTGGGCGCGATCGCCGAAGTCCTTGAGCCGGCGGGCGGCTTCTTCGGCGGAGGGGCCAGCGAGGTCGAGGTGCTGGTGGGCTTCGATCATCTCCATGTAGATCTCGCCGCGGGTGATGGCCTGTTCGCTTTCGACCTCGGCCCGGAAGCCGGAGTCGCTGGTGCCGGCATAGCCCTCGAACATCTGGATGCTGTGGTGGCGGTATTGGATGGCGCCAGCGATGACGCCGCCGGGGCGCCGGGCGATGAACCAGGCCAGGGTGCGGCGGAAGTGGCTGGTCTTGAGCCTGAGCGGCTGGCCGCGGCCGGCGGCGATGGTGTCGGTGCGTCCGTGGTCGGTGCAGAGCCGGTTCACGAACGCGGCGAACTCATTGAGGTGCATGTTAGTCGCCTTGTTCCCGAGAGCCTCGTTCTCGCCCTTGTGGGATCCGCAGCCATGAAGGAGCCGGGCGAACAGATGGTTCTGGTCCGCTGGCTGGAGCTGTTCCAGGACGGCGACCGCGCGAGCGACGGCCGCGCTGACCGTCCAGGTCGCCGGGACGCCGGCGACGTCCTCCTCCCCCTTGAAGGCCAGGCTGTTGACCTTCCAGCGATAGGGACGGCCCTCTTCATCGCACTTGATCTCCAGACAGCCCCGCTTGACGTGTTTCGCCTCGCAGTCCCGCATGCCGCTGAGGAAGGCGATCACGATGTAGCAGGCGGCCTGGAGATGCCGGGCGAGCCGGGACAGGCTGTTGGCCGTCGTGTGGTGGGTCGTGATCGACTCGATCCAGGGCTTCCCGTCCAGCCGCCCTTGGGGATCCTCGACGAACGCGCCCTCGGTGACGCCGACGACGGCCGCCGCGTCATCGATCAGATGGCGGTGCCGGTCGATGTTGTCGCGGTTGCAGCCGATGATGTTGGCGAGGTGGGAAATGCTCGGCTGGCCCTTATAGCCGGGCAGAGGGCGTTCGGCGGCGACGTACTCGCCAAGCAGCTTCTCCAGCCGTGCTCCGACGTGGGTGTGGGCCGTGCTGCGGGCGGGCCGGTCCGCGCGGGCCTCGTGCCATTGGCGGTCCGCCTGGAGGATGTCCGGGGCGAAGTCGTCGACGAACCGCAGGGCCCAGACCAGAAGGGGGCCGAGGACCTCCTCGGGGAGCCTGGCCGTGTCGTTCTCCGTGCTCCTGGCCGCCCGGGACTCGCCCCAGCCGTCGAGGTGGAGCGGGTCGAACCCGAGGGCGTCCTCCCCGAGATGGCGGCGCCAGCGCCAGAACAGCCGCAGGGGTCCCCGGGACCGTTCGCGTTGCGACTGGTTGTGCGGGAACCGGGCCAAGAGGTGCTTGCGGTAGTCGTCGAGGTCGCGGGGCAGGAGTTCCGACAGTTCGTTCCGCTGCGGCGGCCATCGGCGGTCGAGCCACTTCAGGAATCTCTTGATCTCGGTGAAGCTGCCGCGGATGGTCGCGATCCTGGGATTCTCCTCGCCGTCGGGTGCCTCCAGGGACAGCAGTGCATAAAACAGTCGCTTCGCGGACGGGCGGAACCGCTGCGGCAGGGTGGGGAAGTTCAGGATCAGGGCATGCTCGTTGGCCTTGAGCCGGGCCGGGGTCAGCCGCCAGACGTCCTGGCTGTAGCGGGAGGTGTCCTCCAGGCTGACGCCGTCCCGCAGCCGACGGCCGTGCAGGACGTACGGGTCCTTGAGCGTGACGGCCTCGGGGCGGGCGGCGAAGACGGCGATGCTCATGGCTGTTCCCAGGGGGCTTCGACCAGGTCGAGAAGGGCGTCGGGCAGGGGCTGCTGGCGTACTTTGTCGACTTCGGCCGGGGTGAACTTGGCCAGGATGTCGTGGCGGACGGCGACCCAGGTAGGCCCGTAGCGCTTCCACCAGACGTCCTCGCTCATGCGCTGCCGCATGACGCCCAGCCCTTGGAGCAGGCCCAGGAGTTTCGGCAGATGGGTCCGGGTGACCAGACAGTTCCCGCACTGGAAGCAGGCGAGGAACGAGTCACCGCAGACGGCTCCGGTCTCGGGGTGGTGATCGTGGTCCCCGCAGGCCGTCCAGGCGGTGTCCAGGTCGCCGCTGGCGAGGTCACGGGCGGTCTGGGCAGGGAGACCGGCGTCCTGGAGTTGCTCGGGCGACTCGGCGTCCGGAATCACGGTGGGCTCACCGCGGCGGCCGACGGCCGCCGCGTGCGCGTCCCAGGCCGCCTGTTCCGCGTCCTCAAGGGCCTCGGTCATCACTTCCTCGGCCCACTCACGAGTCGCCTCATCCGGTTTGAGGTAGTTCGTGAACAGTGTCTGGGCCGTGTTGCTCTTCGCCGACGAGGGCAGGTGCCCGCCGAGCTGCTTCGTGCGGCGGGCATCGACGCTGGTCTTGATCCGGTTGAAGGTCACCCTCAGTGGCGCCGGGCCGGAGGAGACCGGCTCCTTGACCGGTTTCCCGGCCTTTTCCTTCTTCGTCTTCGCGGCGGGCGGCGGGTCCGCGAGAACCGGCTTGGGCCGGGCGGCCGCCCAGTCGGACATCGCGATGCGGCCGCCGTCGCTGAGGTCGGACTCGAAGGGAGCGAAGTGCTCGTCGCGCCCCTCGATCCCGTTGCGCCAGATGCAGAAGGCCAGCAACGATCCGCAGACCCCGCGGCTGCGGGCCGTCAGCTCCAGCAGGAGGAGATAGAGGCCGCCGGGTGTGTGCAGTTCGCGCTCTTTCGGACCGATCTCCCAGGTCACCGTCTCGAACCACTTCTTGGCCCCGCGCCGGCGTTTGACCACGACCAGCTCGACCGCCCGGTCCTCCAGGATCCGGTGCTTCACCGGCAGTTCCTTGAGGGTCTCCCCGTTGCGCTCGGTGACCAGGGCCAGCAAGGCCATCAGCGGGGCCATGTCCCGCCAGGTCAGGAACAGGTGAGAGGCGAGCTCGATCCGCCGCCGGCGAAGGTCGAGGCTGAACTCCAGCTGGGGGACCTCGCCGGTGGCCGCCATGGCTGCCAGGGCCTCGGCAAGCTCCCTTCGCTGCGGCTCGACCTGCCCCGCGTCCTCGGCGAGTCGGCGTACGAGTTCTTCGCCGGCGCGGATGCGGCGGACGACGCGGGCCGTGTCGGCGCGTGCGGCCGCGGTCAGCCGGTCCAGCTCACTGACGGAGTAGCCGCCGACCGCCTCGGACCTGGGCTTGGGCAGGCGCCGGTTGAAGGCGTCCCAGGCGTCGGCGGGCAGCCGGCCCTTCAGGTGCTTGTCCTCGAACTGCAGGCGCATCTCGAGCATGTCGCTGTATCTCGTGCGCGCTGTCGCGTCGGCGCGCTTGTGAAAGGCATCGACGTGGGCCCGGGTGAGTTCCTCGGGGATGTCGGGACGCGGGACCGTCCTCGCCAGGAAACGGGCCCAACTGGCCAGGGCCCGCCAGCTGTCCTTGGCCCCGGCCAGAGTGCGAATGTCGCCGCTCGGGCCGATGCGCAGAGCCAGGGCCTCGGCCAGCAGCGGGTGCCAGCCGGGCATCGGCAGGTCGCCGACGGCAAAGCTCGCGCGGCGATTGTCATCCCCGTGGAAGGCGACGACCAGGCTCCCCCCGATGCCCTTCGTGACCGGTTCGGGCGCCTCGTAGCCGTCCGGCGGCAGGGCGGACGGGCGGCCCGGGCCGGTGCTGCCGCGGCCACGGCGTCGGGTCATGCCTCCACCACCTCGGTCTTGGGCAGGTCAGCAGGCGGTTTCTCGTCCCCGAGGGCGCTGAGCGGGGTGTCGCGCGGGTCCTCCCAGGTGTCGGGGACCAAGGCCATGCGGGTCTCCATCTCCAGTTCCTGGAGGGCGTGCAGATAGATCAAGGTCGACAGCTGCGAGGCGTGTCCGAGCCGTTTGCGGACCCAGTCCATCGGGTCGCCGAAGATCCGCTGGTAGTGCTGCCGCTGGGCCGGGTTCATGTCGCCGAGGGCTGCGAGGTGCCCGCGCTGGAGCTGTTCGAGGGTGATGACCGCGAACGTGTGCCTCAGCAGGTGGGCGTGCGCGAAGACGTCGAGGCCCTGTTCCTCGCAGCGGCGGTTGGCGTCGGTGAACATGTCCTTCCAGGTCGACAAGGACAGCGGCATCCCGCTCTCGCCGAGCCAGAACATCGCGGGCTCCAGGCCGTCCTCGGTGTCGATCAGCAGCCGCTGCCGCTCGCGCGGGTCGAGAAGCCGGACGTCGACCTTCTCGCCGCGGTTGATGCCGCTGGTGTACTGAGCCTGGTGCGGCTTCTCCGGATCGAAGATCACGATCGGCCGCCGGATCCTGCCGTAACGGCCCGCCTCGCGGGCCTCCTCGATGACCCACCGCCGGTCCTCCGCCGCGTAGGCCGTCAGATCCCGGCGGACCGACGCCGGCTCGTAGACCCAGCGCGCGGAGTTCCGCTTGGCGATCACCGCGGGCAGCCACCACTTGCTGTAGCCGGCCGGGCCCGGACCGATCGGCACTTCCGTGATCAGACGGCTGGACTGCTCTTCCAGCCGCAGGCCGGTGCGGACCGTGGAATCGGTGAAGGTCCCGTTGCGCGGGGCCCACCTGCCCCGGAAGTTGTCCCGGGGCAGGCCCTCGCGGTCGTAGCCGAGGACCCCGACGTCCCGCCACCGCCGGTAGGACGGTGCAGGCAGCCACTCCATGACCTGGCCGCCCGCGTCGTGGGCGTAGGTCGCCGGAACCGTCTCCACCGTACTGTCGGGCCGCGAACGCCGCCGACCCTTCGTCGGCTCGTGCTGCCCGTCACGGCGCGGCCGCTGCGGGATCGGCACCTCCGACACCCACAACTTCTTCTTCGCGTAGACGAAGAACTGCTGCAGGTGGGAGACCTCCTGGCTCCACGTGTCGCCGTCGATGCGCGGTCCGCGAGGATCACGGCGCCGCCAGTAGTGGTAGGCCGTGTGATCGGCCTCCGTCGCGTCCCGCCAGTCCTTCCCGCCCCGGCTCTCGTGCAGGAAGTTCAACTTGCGGCAGAGGGCCGACGCCCGGTTGAGCTGGCTGTTCAGCGGGCCCTCCATCAAGTTCACCTGATGGAAGTACGAGTTCAGGTCCGCGTCGTAGACGAAGCACGGCGACAACAGGTACGGCGTCCCGTCGGGAATGCCCAGGTCATCGAGCCACAGCTCCCACTCATCCGTGGAAACCTGCAGGTGCCAGGTCTGCGGCTCAGGCTGCGGCAGATCCCGCGAGCTGTAGTGGACTGACCAGGCACCTTGTCTCAACACCCGCGGACCGTACAGCTACTTGGTCACTGACCGAGCGTGCACAAGCCAAAACCATCAGGAACTTCGCCGGGAAGCGCACGACGCCCGCGCTGCGCGCGATGACGACATGCCCGGCTTCCAGTGGCTGCCGCAGGGCGTCCAGGGCCTGGCCGCTGAACTCCGGCGTCTCGTCCAGGAAGAGGACACCTCGATGGGACAGTGACACCGCGCCGGGCCGCGCGATGCCCTGGCCGCCGCCGACGAGTGCCTGCATCGTCGCCGAATGATGCGGGGCGCAGTAGGGGGCCACGTCGATCAGGGGCTTGCCGGGAGGCAGCAGCCCCGCCACCGAGTGCACCGCTGTGACCTCCAGGGACTCCTCCCTGGCCAGCCGGGGCAGGATGGCGGGCAGCCGCTCCGCCAGCATCGTCTTGCCGGCGCCCGGCGGGCCCTCCAGGAACAGGTGATGCCCGCCCGCGGCGGCGACCTCCACGGCCGTACGCGCCGACATCTGGCCCACCACATCGGCGAGGTCGTGCCCTTGGTCGGGCTGGACGGCTCCCATGCTGTGGATGCCCGTGGCCGCGCCCGTCCCCGGCACGCGCAGACCCGCGAGCAGTGGATCCGGCCGGCCCAGGTCGTCGGGCTCCTCGTCGGGCACGGGTTCGTCCGCGAGCACGGCGATCAGCTGGCGCAGGCTGCGCACCCCCAGGACGGACACGCCCGGCACCAGCGATGCCTCGGCCGCGGCGCACTCCGGCACGACCACCTGCTCATAGCCGGCGTCCGCCGCGGCCAGCACCGCGGGCAGGATGCCCCGCACGGGACGTACCCGTCCGTCCAGGCCCAGCTCACCGATCATCACGATGTCGGCGAGAACCCGCGGATCGATCCGCTCGGAGGCGCCGAGGACGGCGCAGGCGACAGCCAGGTCGAAGCCGCTGCCTGCCTTGGGCACCGATGCCGGGCTGAGTCCGACGGTGAGCTTCTTCTGCGGCCACTCGCCGCCCGAGTTGATGGCTTCCCTATTGAATGAGCGTGTTGAAGCTGATCAAGAGGGGTGCGCACGGATGGGTTGGCGAGTGTTCTGGGTGCCGCGAGACGCGGAACGAGGCGGCGTACGGAAGGGGGTGCTTGAGGGGTGGGGCGACCTCTCGTCGCGGGAGGACGAGGTGGGTGTACGGGCTGGGGATCCGATCTTCCTCTCGCCTGATCACTGGGTGGATCCGGTTCTGAGCCTTTACGGGCAGTCCCGCGTCTTCCGTAAATACACGGCAGAAACGAAGCGGAACTACACGACGGATATCGCCTTGCTCCTGACCTCGCTGTCCAACCGCGGAAAGTCATGGACGGAGGCGACGCCGAAAGATCTGGAGGATTACGAAGACTGGCGGTGCCACGCGGCAGCGAATCCGAACCAGATCGGGGGCTCCAAGTGGGATCGAGAGCTCGCAGCATTCACGAGTTTGTACGGGTGGGCCAAGAAAGCGGGCTACCTGACTCGAAACCCGGTCCTCATGAGGGAGGTGGTGGGCCCAAACGGCGAGGTCAGGACGGTCGCTGAGCAGAAGGCCGTGGACTCCCGGCCGAGCAACGTGCACTGGCTGACGCCCCGCACATGGGATTTGTGGACTGACGTGGGCCTTCGCGGCCACACCCGGGACGGGGTTCCGCAACCGGGCTGGGTGGGACGGCTCGAGGACCGCAACGTCGCGTTCGTACGGACGGTGAGGTCGTCAGGTCTGCGGCGGCTGGAGGCGGGGTCGCTGCTGACCTTCGAAGTGCCCGAACTGCGGCTGGACGGCGGGCGGTACTACCACGGGAAAGTTGCCGCGCAGGTGACCCGATCGAAATCGGCACGGACGTACTACGTCTCGGCCGGCGCGGTCGGCGATACGGAGACCTACAGGGAGTCCTCGCGGGCCTGGGCGGTTCGGCAGGCCCAGCTCGCCGGCCGTTACGACCGTCTGCCAGAGATGTGGCTGGTCACTGAGGTCACCAGGGGCCTGAAGCCGAAGGTCCGCTGGTGCGACCAGAACGGCGTCATCGGCGAGCGTGACCTCAACAAGCTGACCTGGCAGGAGCGGACGCTACTGTTCGAGGAGGGGCCACACGGTCCGGAGCCGTTGTGGCTCTGGCTCAACGAACAGGGGCTGCCGTTCCAGCCGCACTCATGGGACGGCGTGTTCCGCACGGCGAACCAGCGCTGCGAACAGGTACTGACCCCGCCGCGGCGCATGGGCATGGACCCGCACAAGGTCTACGCCCCCTACGCGACGGTACATGCCGCCCGGCACTCCTTCGCCTTGTTCATGTTGGTCGTCCTGAACGAGCTGATGGACCGGAAGTACGGGCTGACGCCTGAAGAGCGTCGGGACTTCCGGCTTCTCTACGGTGACCCGTGGTTCCTGGTCCAGAACCTGCTTGGCCACGCCAACCGGAAGACCACCGTCAAGCACTACCTCTCGCCGGTCGCGAACTTGCAGCTGGAGTCGATGCTCGCCACAGCTGATACACCGGTCGACGCTCCGATGCCCGACCTGGACCGCGTGTTCGCCCGGGTCGCCCGGAACGCAGAGGGAATCCAGGACATCGACGACCGCATGGAGCCCCGCGCCGGTGACGCCGCATGAGCGGCCGTGGACGCAAGGCCTCGTTGCCTCCCGCAGACCACGCCCGCCCCGAGCCGTTGGGGCCCGACGGACTGGTCGTTCATCACTACAACAAGGCGGGCCGCGTCAAGGACTACGACTTCGCCACACTGCCGGTCGCGGAGCCGCTGCAACGCTCTCTCGCGGTGCTGTTCGCAGCCTGCTGCAGACCCAATCACTGGACCTCTCACTTGTCTTCGAGGCAGCCGTGGAACTACCTGAAGGCGTTCACGAAGTACCTGTCCGAACAGCACCAGCCTCCTCGTGATCTCGATGAGCTGACCGGCACCCTGATCGACCGTTGGTGGGAGCACAAGGGCAAGACGGCCGGCGGCCGCTCCGCCTTTCGGAGTGTCTGCGCAATGCTGCGGGATGACGCGCGACTTCAGTCCGGGACCGTGGCCGATGCCTTGGCCCGGCGCATCCCGGCCTCCAAGAGCACGACCCAGTCCTACGGCACGAAGGAGTTCGACCAGATCAGAGCGGCGGCACGGCGGATGTTCCGGGCTGCATTGCTTCGGATCGAGGAGAACGCTCTGCAGTTGGACCGCTGGCGGGCAGGAGAGTTCGAGGAGGGCAGCCGGGACTGGATCATCGGGGAGGCACTGGACATCCTGGCCCGCACCGGCGAGCTTCCCTACCTCGTCGGCCCCACGGGGAAGGGCAACCTGGTCAAGAAATACCGCCGCGCGCTGGGCGGCCAGGCCACGGAACTGACGTGGCAGAGACTGTTCCTCTCGCGAACCGAGGCCACCGCGCTGGCAGTCCTGCTGCTGGCCGAGTACGGATGGAACCTGTCCGTGATCAACCGGGCCGTCGTCCCGAAAGCCACTCCGGACCCCGGTCTGGACGGCTGTCCGACCTACCGCATCCCTGTCGAGAAGCGTCGCCGTGGTGGCGGGAGTTGGTACGCGACCGAGAACGTCACCGATCACGGTGCTGACTCTCCGGGGCGCCTGATCACCCAGGCGCTGCAGGCCACCCGCTTCGCCCGCGCGATCGTCGAGGACATGGCTCCCGGCACCGATCTCCTCATCGTCTTCCGGGTCGGCAGGCGCGGGAGGGACACCATGGACCAGGAAACGACGGACAAGGACTATCACCCGCACGTCGGCCCGTTCGCCTTCACCCTCGCATCGAGAAACGGCTACGAGTGGGCGAAGTTGGCAGGGCTCCGCGGTTCCCCGTTCCGGCGGGGACGCAGGACAGCAGTCGCGGTCAACCGTCGTGAGCCGACCCAGCACTCACAGGAATCCCACGACCGGGACTACGTCCTGCCCGACAAGCAGGTCCAGGATGCAGCTGTCCCCGTCATCGCGGCCGCCGCCGAGGCCGCGGCCCTGCGTGCTCGGGAAACGGTGCTGGTCGCCGAGATGCGGGACACCCGCAACCCTGACGATGTCGAGACCGCGACCGCGGACTGCTCGGACTTCGACAACGGCCCCTATTCCTCCCCGGACGGGGGTTGCGGCGCCTCGTTCCTGATGTGTCTGGCCTGCACGAACGCACGCGTTCACGCCGACCATCACCCCCGTCTCGCCCACCTGCACGAGGCCCTGACGAGCGTGCGTTCAGTCCTGCCGCCACCACGCTGGGAGAGGGACTGGAGCGATCCCCACGCACGCCTCACAGACCTCAAGAAGAAGATCGGCCCTGGCGGCTGGCAGCGGGCCCTGGCACGGGTCACCAGCGCCGACCGCGAACTGATCCACCTCCTGCTGACCGGAGATCTCGACGCATGAGCACGGCCCTGGAACTGGACCCCTATCGCCTGCCTCTGCCCAATCCCACCACCGCTGTCGTCCCGGCCCACCTCGTCGTCGCCCAACATGCGCACCTGAATGCTCGCTACGCGGACCAGGTCTGGCCCCTCGCCCCCCTGATCGAAAACCCCAGTGCACGGAGGTACTCGGTCTACTGGCAAAAGTGCCCGGCTTCCCTGCGGGAGGAAATACGCCTGGTGGCCTGGACGATGATCAACGGGCAGCTGCGGCCCACCTTCCTCAAGGAACGGGCCGGCCGCCTGCGGGCCCGCCTCGCCGGAGAAAGTACGGGCGACTCGCTGGGATTCTGGATGGCCCTCGGAGCATGGCTGGAGACCCGTGACATCCACACCCTCGCCGACTGCGACAGCGGCGTCCTGCACGAGTACGGCCTGCGCATGCGGGACAGCGGAAACAGCCGAGACCACGTTCAGAAGATTCTGGGCAGCCTGACGCGGTTGTGGGCATTCGACCAGCTCAGTGCGAGGCCGGCAGGAATCGGACGCCCGCCATGGGACGAGCTCGGCGCGGATGACTATCTGCCCCAAGCATCATCTGCCGCCGGCGAGAACAGCACAGAGCCCCTTGTCGAGCAGACGATGGGTCCGCTGTTGGTCTGGGCCATGCGCATGATCGACGATCTGGCCGACGACATCCTCGCCGCGTGGTCCGAGACCAAGCGCATCAGCGACCTTGCCGAGCGAAACAGATACACCGCGACGGCTTCGGGCAAGGCTGCCCTGGACGACTTCCTCGCCGCAGCGATCACGGGTCAGGCTCCCGTTCCCGCGTCCAGCACGCAGGGGAAGCCCGCCTTCGCGCGGACCTACGTGATGGGGCTGACGGGCGCCGCAGCAGGTCAAGTCGACAGGTTGAACAGTCGCCATCGGCTGACACAGGCAGCAGCTGAACGCCCCGGGCCTTGCCCTCTGGACGTTCCGGTGACCGGGCTGATCGCGGGAGCACCCTGGCGGGAAGCGCTCGACTTCAACGAGACCCCCACCCTCATGAGGCATCTCGGCACCGCCGCGTTCATCGTCTGTGCCTTTTTGACAGGTATGCGCCCAGAAGAATTGCTCGGTATGCGGTCAGGCTGCTGCCCCGACCCGGAGCCTGACGAAGAGGGCAAGATCGGGCGCCACCTGATCCGCAGCTACGAATACAAGTCCGCCACCGACGACGACGGCAATCACCTGTCGGCCGGCATCGAACGAGACGTGCCCTGGGTGGCCATCACGCCCGTCGTCAACGCGATTCGCGTGCTGGAACGGATAGTGCCCGCCGGCCGCCTTCTCTTCGACCAGCGCATTCACGACATTCGGGCCTCTCGCGCAGGCACCGGGTCGCTGAAGCTCAGTGCGATGCGGAAGCGGATCGAGGACTTCGTCAGCTGGGTGAACACCGAGGCCGCCACTCAAGGACTCCCCCACGAGGTGATTCCTCCGGATCCGCACGGCAAGATCGGCACCTCACGATTCCGCAGATCTCTGGCCTGGCACATCGCTCGCCGCCCAGGCGGACTCGTCGCTCTCGCCATCCAGTACGGCCACATGCGCACCGCACTGGACACCGAAGTCTCCGGGGGATACGGCTCCCGCAGCCGCAACGGGATCCACGACCTGGTCAACATGGAAACTGTCCTGGCTACCGCCGAAACAGCCGCTGACCTCCGTGAACAGTTCGACTCCGGCGGCGGCATCTCCGGGCCCGCAGCCAGAGAGGCGCTGCATGCGGCCCTTCGCACTCCACTCTTCGAGGGACAAGAGGTGAAGGCCGACTACGCCCGCAAATATCTAGCGCGTGACGGAGCCGTGCTCTATGACAACCCTCAAGCCCTCCTGATCTGCCGGTTCAAGCGCGATCGGGCACTTTGTCAGCGCGACGGCATCAAGGACACCCCCAGCTTGGACGGTTGCGTCCGCGGGTGCGGAAACATCGTTCGCACCGACGCCCACGCAGCCGAACTCCGTATCCGTGCCGACATCCACGACAAGCGTGCCGTCCACACACCGGAGCCCGTCAGCGCCCGGCTCCGGGCCAAAGCCGCTCAGGACCGCGCTGACGCCGACGCCCACGACCAGAACCGGATCACCCGACAGGAGGCTGCCTCGTGAGTCCCGCCCTTGACGAACGTGATCGTATCCGCGCGGCGATGGATCGCATCCTGACGGGGGCTCCTCTGGCCTCCACGGGGGCTCTCACGATCGTTGCCCTCGCTCAGGAAGCCGGCGTCCCGAGGAATGCCCTCACTCAGCGGCATCTCGATCTGAAAAATGAGTTCTACGACCGTGTCAAAGAGCGCGGGGCAACTCCAGACGTTGAAGCCCGGCTTCGCGAGAAGATCGTGAAGCTCAAGAAGACGATCGCCAACAAGAACGAAGAACTCGACCAGCTTCGTTCCGACGTTCCCGCGCTCGTTCGTGCCGTCAACCAACTGACGCTGGAAAACCAGCAACTCCGCGAGGCGATCGCGCAGCCCGCACCGAACGTCGTCCAGTTCCGCAGCAAGCGATCAGCCCACCTGGACGAGTGACAGCGCGCCTTACAGATCCCCTGGCAGGGGCGCCTCCGGCGCCCCTGCCACAAGCCAACACACGGGCCCTCCGGGCCCTTGGAAAGTCTCGACACGCTGACTTGACAGGGAAGACGACGGCCGCCCGCACCCGGTCCCGGCTCTCCGTCAGGCTCTTGTCCGGCAGCCCCACCAGCGTGAACGCCGCGACGCCCGGCTCCAGGTCCGCCTGGACCTCGACCACAACCCCCTCGACGCCCACGAGAGCCACCGAGCACGTACGCGCGAACCCCATGTCAGGCCACCCCCCGCGCGTGCTCGACCACGGGTGCGCCGCGGTCGGGTAGGACGATGCCGACCAGGTCGATGCGGACGCCTCCGGGTGGCGCCCCGCCATGAGAGTGGATCCAGTGTTCGGCGAGGCCGCGCAGGCGCTGAGCCTTCTCGGGGGTGACCGCTGCCATCGGATGCTCGTAGCCGCTGGCCTTGCGGGTCTTCACCTCACACACGACCAGGACATCGCCGTCCCTCGCGACGATGTCGATCTCTCCGGTCCTGCCACAGCGCCAGTTGCGCTCCAGAACCGTCATCCCGGCCTCGGCCAGCCGCCGCGCGGCCAGGTCCTCGCCGTACCTACCGAGTGCACTGCGTGCGTTCATGTCGGCACCACCTCCGGCGCCAACGATGAGGGCAGCTCAGCGAGCTATTGGATCTTGGTGGACAAGTCCGCCGCTGTGGATAACTTCCTCACCCCCGCGAGTGAACCGTCATCGGGTGTCATCCACCGGGAAGCTCGAGATCGCTCTTGTTCAGCTCCTCAATGTTCACGTCCTTGAACGTGAGCACGCGGACCTGCTTCACGAAACGCGCCGGCCGGTACATGTCCCACACCCAGGCATCCGCCATGGACACCTCGAAGAACACCTCACCCTGAACCGAATGCACCTGCATCTCGTAGTCGTTGGTCAGATAGAAGCGCCGCTCGGTCTCGATCACATACTTGAACAGACCGACGACATCGCGGTACTCCCGATAGAGCTTGAGCTCCATCTCGGTCTCGTACTTTTCGAGGTCCTCGGCGCTCATGGCATGTTCCCCTTCAGCCGTGCGATCCCACCATTGTGCGCCAGTCCCGTCAGTACCTAGACAATTTCGGAGTCAAGGGTCACGGGCCCGGCGGGGGGACCTTCGTCGAGCAGTGTGCGCAGCAGCTCGGCGAGTCTGGTCGGATACACCGTCTCATGTGCTCGGGCAAGTTCCTGACACGTCCACCAGCGCGCTCCGGCGACGCTGCGCCGCTCCAGTTCGGTGAGGGCCACGGCCCGGGTCTCCGTCTGTGCGGTGCGGGCCAGGTAGTACCACTCGTCCTGGTCCCAGCGACGCCCCGCGAACGGGAAGGAGCACATCCGCCGCCACAGCACGGGGCCGAGTTCGACCTCCGTGATGCCGGTTTCCTCGGCGAGTTCCCGCAGCGCGGCTTCCGCGCGGGTCTCCTCCCCCTCGACGCCGCCGCCCGGGGTGAACCACCAGTCGTCGGTGGGATCCTCCGGCTCGTGGCCGTGCAGCAGCAGAATGCGGTCCTGCGGGTCCAGGAGGACGACTCGGGCGACCTTGCGCAGCCCACCGTCGTACGAGTCGCCGTACGGGTCCTCGCTCACGTGCGTCGCCTCAGCGGGCATCCGCGGGCTCCGCGCCGGTCCGGGCGCGCTTGCTCCGCCGGTTCGCGATCGGGCCGTACGCGCCGCCGCCGAGGACGAGCACGCCGCCGGCGACGACCAGCGCGACCATCGTCCGCAGCGGCCCCGGCGACGACAGCGCGCCGAGCTGTTCGAAGCTCGTGGGGCGCTCCAGCATGCCGTTCATGGGCCATACGACGGCGTCCACCCGGGCCGACACGGCGCTGCGCGCCACGGTGCCCTTGGCGGCGTCCGTGAGGTGGGCCGTGGAGTCCAGGGAGCCGCTGCGCTCGTCGCCGAGCAGGAAGAGCCTGCCCTTCGGCACCGTCACCGTCGGGAAGTTCTGGAGCTCGGCCAAGCCGTCATCGGCCAGATACGGTTCGTCGATCTGCTTGCCGTTGACGGTCAGCTTGCCGCCCGTGCTGGCCACCGTGTCGCCGCCGACGGCGACCACACGCTTGACGACGGGGGCGTTGGTCACCCAGGTCTTGTCGGTGAAGACGACGACATCGCCCCGGCGTACCTCACCGCCGTCGACGCGCTGGGCCAGCACCCGGTCGCCCGCGCCGATCGTCGGCGCCATCGAACTCGTGGGCACGGTGTACGGCAGGTAGATCACCGCTCCCCAGGCGAACCCGCCCAGGAACAGCACCAGGCCCAGCGCCACGGCCAGCCCTGACAGCACTCCGCCGAGGCGCGTACCTGAGTTCTCGTTTCCACGCGCGGCACTTCCCACATCCACTCCCGACCCCAACCCGGCCTACCCGGCCTACCCGGCAGACTGTCGCCCACGCGGGATTCGCCTCGTCGCCACCGCTCAACACCAGCAATGCCGCCTCTGAATAGCACACCGGCCCTGCAAAGAGCGAGGGTGGCTTCCCTCCGGAAAATTCCGGGGGGAAGCCACCCTCACTGTCGGCCGGTGCCCTCGGGATCAGGCAGTGCCGCAGGTCCAGTAGCCCCAGCTACCCCATTCACCACTGGAGTGCTCGCCGGAACCCGCCTGGATGCAGACGCCTGTCCCCTCGGCGTAACTCTTGTTGACGTTCGTCGTCGTCCCGTTGCCGGTCGTGTTCCAGATGGCGAAGTCGTAGCCGTTCGTCGTCGACGAGTACGGCGCGACATCCACCCGCATGACCGGAGACCAGCCGTCCGCGCACACGTCCTTGAGTCGGAACCACTCGCCGTCGTGATCGAACGTGCCCTGCGAGGCGTACGAGCATCCCTGCTTGAGGCTAACCCCCCAAGAGGTGACGCTGGTGCCGGCCGACGCGGGCGAGCCCGCGATCCCGATCAGCGCTGCTGCGGCAACCAGCGTTCCCACTGCCCGAAACTTCTTCAACTGTTGTCCCCCTGCTCACGGATCGTTCACCTGTGGAGCGGGACCACATTAGAGGGGGACGTCGACCTGATGCGAATAAATTTTCGAGCGCAATGCAATCGTGATCTACGACGCGGTGCGGCCTCCGCCGAGAGCCTGGTGGTCCGGTCTGCCGGCCGGGGTCATGGCGTGCCGTCGCCTTGACCCCGCCTTCGGGCTGTCCATCCCGTCGTACGGCGCGAATCCGCTACCGCTCCTCGCCTGCCGTTCCCCTCACGAGTGGACGCCGCCGGAGGGCCATCGGCAGGACAAGCGCTAGGGCGAGCTCGGCAGGCGCGGGGGGCAAGGCGCCGAGGGGCGCCGGCTGGCTGAGTGCCGGCTGGTCGAACGTGTCCGGCACCGGCAGCGTGCCCCAGCGGTTGATCGGCCATGCCTTGACGATGGCGCGGCCGACCACCTGATCGACAGGAACCATGCCGTGATTCGAGTCCGACTGGTTGTAGCGCGAGTCACGAGAGTTCTGACGGTGGTCGCCCATCACCCAGATGAAACCCTTGGGAACCTTCACCGTGAACTGGCCGCCCAGGTCGTCAACCGTGCACGGCGTGTTCCCCGGGTACACGTACGGCTCGTTCAGCGCCTTCCCGTTGACCTTCAGCGGCCCCGTGCCCTTACAGGAGACGGTGTCACCGCCGACGCCGATCACGCGCTTGATGAGATCCTTCTCCTCCGCCGACGGCATCAGGCCGATCCAGCTGAGGAAGGTCTGAAGGGCGTTCGGGTCGGGAGTGGGCTCACCGGCCAGCCACTTGTCCGGGTCGTGGAAGACGACGACCTCACCGCGCTCCGGCTCGGAACCGAACCACGGAGTGAGTTTGTCGACCAGGACGCGGTCACCCCGCTGGAGGGTGTTCTGCATCGAGTCCGAAGGGATCGAGAACGCCTGCACCAGGAACGTCTTGATCAGCAGCGCGAGGACGAGCGCGATGCCGATGAGGATGGGCAGCTCTTTCCAGAACGAGCGCTGCTTCTTCGGCGTGGGGGCCGCTCCCGATCCCTCGCCACCGGTCGGGGGCTGCCCGCCCGGCCCCTGTCCATCGCCTCCGGAGTCATTCCCGGAGGTCACGGCGCCGTCCGCGGCCGGGTCGGCTGCGTCCACGGGGCGTCCGCGGTGCTCCTCGCCGTCGTGCCCGGACCGTGCGCCAACCGCCACATCCCCCACGCCAACTCCTTACTCTGTGCCGCTGCCTGCCCCATACGCGACGCAGGCCCACCACTCCCATAACGAGCGGGAGTTCCGCAGGGGTCGGGAGTTGGATCGTTCCGTTCGAATCGTCGGAAGCAACCCTATGCGACAGCGGGTCGGACGCGGTCGACCCGGTCGCCGAGTCGGACACGGAAGCGTAGGTTCTCGGCTCGTCCAGGGTGCTCCAGTGGCCGAAGGGCCAGGCGATCCACATGGCCCGTCCGACGACCTCGTCCTCGGAGACCGTACCGCCGTAGTCCTGGTCCTGATGTGCCCGCGAGTCCGCGGAGTTGGCGCGGTGGTCGCCCATCACCCACAGCCGACCCTGCGGGACGGTGATGTCGAACTCCTGGGTGGAGGGGGCGTTGCCGGGATACAGGTAGTCCTCGGTCAGGGGAACGCCGTTGACGGTGACCCGGCCTTGGGTGTCACAGCACTTGACGCGGTCTCCGCCGACGCCGACGACGCGCTTGATGAGGTCCTTCTCGTCGTCGGACGGCAGCAGGCCGATGAAGGTGAGCGCCTCCTTGACCTGCTTGATGACGACGGGGTCCTCCTTCTTCACCGTCGTCTGCTCGTCCTTGAGCCAGCCGCCGGGGTCCTTGAAGACGACGACGTCCCCGCGCTGCGGCTTGGAGCCGAACCAGGGGGTGAGCTTGTCGACCAGGACCCGGTCGCCGATCTGGATCGTCTGCTCCATGGAACCGGACGGGATCACGAAGGCCTGGACGAGGAAGGTCTTCAGGACGAGCGCTATGAGGACGGCGACACCGACGAGGAGGGGTATCTCCTTCATCGCGGAGTGCCTGCGGCGTCGCTTGACCTTGCGCTGGAGCTTGCGTCGTTCCGCGCGTGTACGACCGCCGGCCGGGCTGGCGGCACGCCGGGCACCGGTGGGCAGCAGATTGTCGGTGGCACTGCTGGGTACGCCACGCGGCCTGCCCCGGTTACCCATGCGTGCCCTCCGCTGCGGCTGCGGGCACGCGCGCGTAGGCGTCCGGACGGTGCAGGCGAGTCCAGTGGGCGGTCGGCCATACGATCCAGTCGGCGCGGCCGATGACGTCGTCGACCGGGACCATGCCACCGCCGGGCGAGCCCAGATGGTCACGGGAGTCGCTG
>NZ_JBHVGZ010000094.1:0-34881 GCF_042800355.1 Streptomyces sp. NPDC057623 | reverse complement strand
GCTCCCACCCGCATCAGCCCCCTGGCAGCACTGCGCCCCACCGGATGACCCGATGGGGCGCAAAGACAGCCCACAATTCGCCAACAGCGTCCCGGCACAGGCGCCGGGCCGTCCGCCACTCGAACGACCCCGCACACCCGCAACCCGCAGGCCGGCTCCCCGCCGTAGCCGACCCGCGCGCCCGCGCGCTCCGTGCGCTTAGCCGGGACAGAGCCGCAGACGCCTCCGCGCCGACGGCATCCGGGCAGCGGACGCCACGCGCCGCCGCACCTTCCTCGCGACCCCCGGGGCCAGGCTCGACACCTTGGCGGACGGCGCGTCCTACGGCTCGCTCCCCTCCGGGACCAGCTCCGCCGGCCCCCGGTCCACGATCCAGCTCACAGAACCGCCCCCGCACGGTGTCCGAGGCGCAACGATATCTCCCGGCACGTGTCCAGCAGAGGCTGTCTGAACTCAGTGAGCAGGCGTTCCACGTCGTAGCCGACCGCTTGAACCGCCACGTTGACGGACGCGACCACCCTGCCACCCTCGTCGCGCACGGGCGCGGCGATCGACCTCAGGCCATGTGCCACTTCCTGGTCCTGGAGGGCGTAGCCGCGCTGGCGAACCAGGGCGAGCTGCTCATCGAGTGAGGTGCGGGACCGGACCGCGTGCGGACCCGCGCCTTCGGCGAAGGACCCTGGCCGCACGAGTACGTCGAGCTGTTCGCTGTCCAGGTAGGCGAGCAGCACTTTGCCCATGGAGGCGTACACCGCAGGCAGCATCGAACCGACCTGGATGTTCGCCGTCACCAGTTCAGCGTTCCGCAGTCGGACGAGGTACAGCACCTGGTCGCCCGACAGCACCCCCAGATTCACGGTTTCACCAGTTCCTTCGGCCAAGGCGCGCAGCGGCCCCGTCGCGGTCTGCATCAGGTCGAGCCCCTGGAGGGCGGCGAAGCCCAGCGTGAGCACCTTCGTGTTCGGGCGGTACCGGCCGTCCTGAAGCTGTTCCAGGTACCCCTCGGACTCCAGCGTCGCGACGATCCGGAACAGGGAGGCCATGGGCATGCCCGTCAGCTCCACGAGTTCGCTGACGCGCAGCGCGGGTCTGCGCTCCGAGAACATCGCGAGCACCCGCAGCCCCTTTGCGAGCGCTTCGATGCGGTACTTCGCACGGTCGGCCACTGTCGCCCCGTTCTCACTTTGCGGAGTGTGCTTTTACCCTCCGAAAGCTAGACCTCACCCGGGCTCCACACAAGCCTGACGAAACGAATGATGTCGCGGCTATTGCTAGTAGCGGCGCCCCCAGGTTACGTTCCCGGCGAGTTCAAAAGTTGATTTCACCTAGTGAAAGTACAGGCTCGAATGAATCGGTCACTTGGGCTGGAAGGCAGCAGGGTTCTGGTCGCCGGCGCGGGCGGCCTCGGCTCCGCCTGCGTAGCAGGATTGGCCGAGGCAGGGGCTCGGGTGGTCGTCGCGGATCTCAGCGAGCAGCGACTGCGCGCCCTTGACGCCGAACTCGGTCTCACCGAGGCGGGCGGCGGGGTGATCACCGCGGACCTGAGCCGGGCGGCCGACTGCCGGGCGGCAGTCGACAAAGGGGTTGCCGTCCTCGGCGGCCTGGACGCCTTCGTGCACGCGGTCGGCATCAACAACCGCCAGCCCGTCCTGGACTTCTCCGACGAGGAGTGGGACCAGATCCTGACCGTGAACCTGTCGAGCGCCTACTGGCTCGGGCAGGCGGTGGGCAGGGTGATGAGCGAGCAGCGCCACGGCCGGCTCGTCTTCGTCTCCTCCGTGTCCGGTCTGCTCGCCCACGCCAAGCACGGTCCCTACGCGGCGTCCAAGGGCGGCATCAACCAGCTCATGCGCGTCATGGCGCACGAATGGGCCGCTCACGGCGTGGGCGTCAACGCCGTCGCCCCCGGCTACATCGAGACGTCACTGACCACTGAATACCTCAGCCGGCCCGGGGTGCGGGAGGACCTGACAGCTCTCGTACCCGCGGGCCGGCTGGGAACCCCGTCCGAAGTCGTCGGCCCCACGCTGTTCCTGGCCTCGCCGCTGGCCTCCTTCGTCACGGGCCAAGTGCTCTACGTGGACGGCGGACGCACGCTCGTCTGAGTCGGACCGCGACGGAGAAGATCGAGAAGGGCAGTCCTGATGACCGAGTTGATCCGGCCTTCCGGCCGATTCACCGACAAGACGACCGTGGTGACCGGCACGGCACGCAGTTCGGCTCGGCTACGCAATGTCGATGCTTCGGTCCCGAAGCGCGCAGCCCGACGACACAGCTCGGCCGCATCTCCGCTCCCGGGAAGTGCGCGGGCCTGTCCCTGAGGGGGACGAGGTCCACATCATCGGCGCCCCGAATCATCGACAACGGCGGCCTCGGCAGGGGCGGCGCCCGAGCAGCATGGCGCTTCGTCTGAGTCGATTTCTCCACCAGATATCAAGCCAGAGGAGAACACGGTGAAACTGATTACCTTTGATACCGCTACAGAAGCTGGGCTCGTCGGCAGTCTTGACGGGGAAACCGTCGTCGAACTCGACGCACCCACCACCCGGGAGTACTTCGAGCGCGGCGGCGCGGAGCCCACCGGGCGGACCTTCGCGAGCACCGACATACGGCTGCGGGCGCCGATCGTGCCGAAGAAGTTCTTCCACACCTCGGGCAACTTCCGTGAGCATGAGGACGAATCGAAGCAGGTGGGCTGGTCGCACCCGATCCACAAGGGGATCGTCTTCTTCCAGAACGTCGACGCGATCGTGGGCCCGGACGAGGCCGTGGTGTATCCGGAGCACTTGACGTCCGAACTGGACTACGAGCTCGAACTCGCCATCGTGATCGGCAAGCCGGGCAAGTTCTTCACCGCCGAGGAAGCCGTCGACCACATCGCGGGATATGTCGTCTTCAACGACATCACCGCCCGCGACATCCAGCGCAAGGAGATGGCCTCGGGCGTCTTCTCGTACTGCAAGGCCATCGACACCTTCTGCCCGCTCGGCCCGTACATCGTGACCGCCGACGAGATCCCCGACCCCCACAACCTGAAGATGGAACTGCGGGTCAACGGGGACGTGCGGCAGAGCTCCAACACCAGCCGCATGATCGTGAGCATCCCCGAGCTGGTCGCCTACCACTCGCCGCAGGGCTACAGCGCCGGCGACCTGATCACCACCGGCACCGTGTCAGGGGTCGCGGGCTTCCGCCCCGACGCGGAGGACTACTACCTGCGGCCCGGCGACGTGGTCGAGGCGGAGATCGAGGGCGTGGGCACACTGCGCTCCCCGATCGTCTCCTGGAAGGACGCCTACGGGCAGCCGGCTCCGCCCAGGGTCACCTGGTGACCGGCACCCGGATCGGTGTGAAGGAACGCCCATGAGGCTGGTCACAGTGGACGACAGGCTCGCCCTGCAGCACGACGGCCGCGCGGTCGATGTGGCCGGAGCGAGCGAGGGACGGTTCGACAGCGACCCGATGGCGGCCTTCGAGCGCTGGGCGGAGTTCACCGCCTGGGCGAGGACGTACGTCCCCGAGCCCGGCACCGGTGAACAGGTCACGGCCGACCGCCTCGGCCCGCCGGTGCCCCGGCCGCGTCAGGTCTTCGCGGTCGCGCTCAACTATCCGCCGCACGCGGCGGAGGCCGGATACCAACCCCCAGAGGACCCGCTGGTCTTCACCAAGTTCCCGACGTGCGTGACGGGTCCCGACGCGGTCGTCGAACTGCCCGGCGAGAAGGTCGACTGGGAAGTCGAACTCGTCGCGGTGATCGGCGAGGGCGGACACCGGATCCCTCAGGAGAAGGCCTGGACGCACGTGGCCGGCCTGACCGTCGGACAGGACCTGTCCGAGCGGGCCGTACAGACGCAGGGCACACCACCGCAGTTCAGCCTGGGCAAGTCGTTCCCTGGCTTCGGGCCGACCGGCCCGGCCCTGGTGACCCTCGACGAGTTCACCGACCCCGGCGACCTGGAGATCTCCGGCACGGTGTCGGGAACCGTCGTACAGCGCTCCCGCACCAAGGAAATGATCTTCTCGGTGCCGGTGCTCATCGCGCGGATCTCCGCCGTCTGCCCGCTCCTTCCCGGTGACCTGATCTTCACCGGCACCCCGGCGGGCGTCGGAAACCGGATGACTCCGCCTCGTTACCTCACTCCCGGTGACGAACTGGTCAGCCGTATCGAAGGGATCGGCGAGATCCGTACCCGGTTCTCGCCGTCCGGCGGCGTCCGCCCGTAGGCGGCGCGAGACACAGGTACGCGACTGGATCCGTACCACCCCGGCCCGTCGTGGGCCGACGAGCCCGTATGGCTCTTCCAGAGGAGTTGAAAGATGAGAACCATTCGTAGAGTCGCTGGTCTGGGTGTCGCGGCGGCACTGCTGCTGACCGCGTGCGGCGGCGGGGGCGACAGCTCGACCGACGACGCGTCCGGCGGCAAGATCGCCGTCGGCATGCCGATCGACGTCACCACCTTCGATCCGCACAAGTCATTGACCGGACCGTTCATGCAGTACCTCACACCGGTCTACGACACCCTGATCCGGCGCACATCGGACGCCAAGCTGGAACCCTCGGTGGCCACTTCGTGGAAGTACACCTCGGCCGACCGGCGCACCTTCGAGCTGAAGCTGCGCAGCGACGTCACGTTCTCCGACGGGACGAAGCTCGACGCCACGGTGGTGAAGAAGAACCTCGAACACGCCAAGGCCGACGGCGGTCCCTTCGCCTCGTCGCTTGCCGCGGTCAGCTCGGTCACCACACCGGACGCGAACACCGTCGACCTGAAGCTGTCGAGCGCCGTTCCGGACCTCGACTTCGTGCTGGCCGGCCCGCTCGGCATGCTGGTCTCGCCGAAAAGTCTCAACGGCAGCACGCTGAACCGCACTCCGGCCGGCAGCGGACCGTACACCCTCGCCTCCAACAGCGTGCCTGGGCAGCGGTACGTCTACACGGCGCGCAAGGGCTACTGGAACGCGAAGGCCGTCGGCGCCGACAGCCTGGAGCTGTCCGTCATGCCCGACAACGACGCGCGGCTCAACGCCCTGCGGTCCGGGCAGATCGACATGACGGTGGTCTTCCCGCAGCAGGCGCAGACCGTGAAGTCGGCCGGTCTCCAACTGCTGTCCAAGCCGCTCAACTTCCTCGGCCTCGGCCTGCTGGACCGGGCCGGCACCAAGGCTCCCCAACTGGGCGACGTCCGGGTGCGGCAAGCGATGAACTATGCGGTTGACCGGGACGCCCTGGCCAAGGCAGTGACCTTCGGTTATGGCAAGGCATGGAGCCAGATCTTCCCGCCGTCGTCGGCCGGCGCGAGCGACACAGCGGAGAAGCGGTACCCGCACGACCCCGCGAAGGCCAAGCAGCTGCTCGCGCGGGCCGGTTATGCCAACGGGTTCACCCTGCCGGTGTTCAGCGAGAGCCGGTTCTCCAGCTACCTGGAGGCGCTCGACGGCCAGCTGCGGAAGGTCGGCATCAAGCTCGACATCAAGCTCGTCCAGTCGGGTCTGACCCAGTCATGGGGCACCACCGACAACCCGTCACCCATGTTCGTCTACGGCGTCGACGACGTCTACCAGGCCGCCAAGCTGTTCGCGCTGAAGGACTCCGCGTACAACCCGTTCAAGGCCGACTCCCCGGCGATCCAGAAGAGCTTCGAGGCCGCCGAGGCCGCCACGGACGACACGGCCCGCAGCAGTGCGTACCAGAAGATCTCCGACGAGATCACCGACCAGGCGTGGTTCCTGGTGACGCACGTCCAGGACGCGCTGTACGCGGTGAACGACAAGAAGGTCTCCGGAGTGGAGATGTACACGGGCAACTCGGTGCCCTTCGTCTACGGCTGGAAGGTGATCGGCTGACGGTGCGCGGCCGGGCCGGCTCCGGCCCGGCCCGCGCTCCGTCGTCGCGGAGGGGACATGGCTAGGTTCATAGTGACGCGGCTGGGATCGGCCGTGATCGTCCTGTTGTTGGTGTCCGTCCTGGTGGTCCTGCTGGTCCGGCTGATGCCCGGTGATGCCGCGTCGGCAATTCTCGGCGATCAGGCCACCCCGGAGAGCATCGCCCGGGTCCGTGCCGAACTCGGCATCGACCGCCCCGTCTACTCGCAGTATTCCGACTGGCTCGGCGCGGCGCTCCAGGGCGACCTCGGCCGCTCGCTGATCACTTCCGTCCCGGTGACCGAGGCTATCTCCGACCGGCTGTCCGTCACCGTGTGGCTGTCCGTCACGAGTCTCGTCGCGGCCCTGGTCCTCGGAGTGGCACTAGGCACGGCGGCGGCGCTCCGTGCCGGGGGTCGCGCGGACCGGATCATCTCGGCCGGCACGGCCTTCGCGGTAGCCGTCCCGCACTTCTGGCTCGCCCTCGTCCTCGTGCTGCTCTTCTCGCTCAAGCTGGGGTGGCTGCCCGCGACCGGATACGTGGCCCTGGGGCAGGATCCCGCCGAGTGGGCCAGAAGCCTCGTCATGCCGGTGACCGCACTGGCGCTCGGGCCCACCGCGATCATCGCGCGACAGACCCGCAGCACCATGGTTGACATCCTCCAGCGCGACTACATCACCGCGGCTCAGGGGCGTGGCATCCGGCTGCCCCGCCTCATCGGCAAGCACGCGCTCAAGAACGCCGCGATCCCTATCGTGACCAGCCTCGGACTGATCGCCTCGGTGCTGGTCGGCGGCACGGTCTTCATCGAACTGGTCTTCGCGATGCCAGGAATCGGACAGCTCCTGATCACTGCCGTGCAGAGCAGGGACCTGCCCGTGATCCAGGGCGTCATCACCTGCGTCGCCGCCGTCGTCGTGCTCGTCAACCTGTTGGTCGATCTCTCGTACGGCTGGCTCAACCCGAGGACCAGGACGGCCTGACATGTCATTCTTCGCCAAATTCCGCAAGCAGCGCGTGGCAATGGCCGGGGCGGTCGTCCTCCTGCTCGTCACGCTGGCGGCCGTCTTGGCCCCCTTGATCGCCCCGTACGACCCGCTCGCCCAGAACTTGGAGGCACTGCTCCAGGGTCCCAGCGGCTCCCACTGGCTGGGCACGGACGCGCTCGGGCGGGACGTCCTCAGCCGGCTTCTGTACGCGGCCCGGGTCTCCCTGCCAGCGGCGCTGCTGGCCCTCGGCGTCGCCGTGGCCATCGGCGTCCCCTGCGGCCTGATCATGGGGTACGTCGGCGGCAAGGTCGACCGGGTCGGGATGGTCTGCACCGATGTCATCCTCACCTTCCCCGGTGTGATGCTGGCCATCGCCCTGATCGCTGTCTTCGGCAACAACATGGTGAACGCCATGGTCGCGCTCGGCGTCGTGTACAGCCCCAACTTCGTCCGGCTCGCCAGGGCCGAGACCCTCACCGTGCGCCGGGAGAACTACGTGGCGGCGGCCGAGTTGCTCGGCTACCCGGCCCGCCGCCTGCTGGCCCGGCACATCCTGCCCAACATCGCCCCGCCCCTGCTCGTCCAGGCGTTCCTGACCTTCGGATTCGCCCTGCTCGCCCAGTCCGGTCTGTCGTTCCTCGGGCTAGGTGTGCAGCCGCCGTATCCCGGCTGGGGCGCGATGCTCGCCGAGGGCGCGTCCTACATGTCGCAGAACCCGGTGCTGATTTTGCCACCGGGCCTCGCTATCGCGCTGACCGTGCTCGCCGCCAACCTGATGGGAGACGGCATCCGCGACAGCATCGGCGCGGGCGTACGACGGGGAGCGGCGACGTCCCGTCCTCGCGGGGCCGGAAGGCTTCCGCGGCCCGCGCCACTCACAACCGGAGTACCCGCGGGTGAACCGGGCGTGCTGGAGGTCTCCGGACTGTCCGTCGGCTACGACAGTGACGGCGAGACCCGCCTGATCCTGGAGGACGTGTCGCTGCGCGTCCCCCGGGGCAAGACCCTCGCCCTGGTCGGGGAGTCGGGCTCGGGTAAGTCGGTCACCGCGCTCGCCGTCATGGGGCTGCTGCGCCCGCCGCTCGGCGTCCTGACCGGCTCGGCCCGGCTGGACGGCCAGGAGCTGATCGGCGCCCGCCGGAGCGAACTCGACCGGTTGCGCGGCAGCGCGATGTCCATGGTGTTCCAGGACCCCCTGGCGAGCCTCAACCCCTCCTTCACCATCGGCAACCAGCTCGTCGAGACAATCCGCCGCCACACCGGTCTGGACCGCGCAGCGGCCAGGGCCCGCGCACTCGAACTCCTGGAGCGCGTGCACATCCCCAACGCCGCCGAGCGTCTCAAGGCCTATCCCCATGAGCTGTCCGGCGGCATGGCCCAGCGGGTGATGATCGCGCTCGCCACCGCCTGCCGACCCAAGCTGATCATCGCCGACGAGCCGACGACCGCCCTTGACGTCACCGTGGAGGCGGAGATCCTCGACCTGTTCCGGGAACTCCAGGCCGACCTCGGCGCGAGCGTGCTGTTCATCACCCACGACATGGGTGTCGTGGCCGACATCGCGGACGAGGCCGCCGTCATGTACGCGGGCCAGATCGTCGAACAGGCCCCGGTCGACGAACTGTTCACCAGGCCGACGCATCCGTACACAAAGGCGCTCCTCGACTGCATACCCTCGCGTCACCAGGGCCAGGACGCGCTGCCGACGATTCCTGGCGTCGTGCCCGACCCGGGGCGGCGGCCCGTCGGATGCCGGTTCGCCGATCGTTGCACGCATGCCATGGACGACTGTGCGGACCCGCAGCCCCTGCGCATCACGTCCGGCGGCGCCGTTCGGTGTGTGCTTGCCGATTCCGGCCCGCACCGGACACCGGCCCTCACCGTGGAGAAAGAGGTACAGGCATGACCGCGCTGCTCGACATCCGTGATCTGACCGTGCGTTTCGGCTCCGGGCCAGGTCGGCTACGACGCCGGAGCCAGTGGTCCGAGGCGCTGAAGTCCGTGTCACTCTCGGTGGCCGCCGGCGAGACGGTGGGCCTGGTCGGCGAGTCGGGCTCCGGCAAGACGACGCTGGCCCGCAGTGTGCTCGGCCTGGTGACCCCGCACGCGGGCACCGTCTCGCTCGGTGGCGAGGTGATCGACGCGAAGCGGAAGGCGGACCGGCAACGGGTACGCCGTGATGTACAGATGGTGTTCCAGAACCCGTACTCGGCGCTCAACCCGACCATGACGATCGGCGCCGCCCTCCTGGAGGTGCTGCGCCGACGGGAGGGACTGGACCGCACGGCCGCCACGACACGCGCCACCGAACTGCTGGACTCCGTCCGTATCCCGTCCTCGGCCCTGGGCCGCTACCCGAGCGAGTTCTCCGGCGGTCAGCGTCAGCGGCTGGTCATCGCACGTGCCCTCGCGGCCCGGCCCAAGCTGCTGATCTGCGACGAACCGTTGTCCGCGCTGGACGTCTCGACCCAGGCCGAGATCATCAACCTGCTGCAACGGCTGAAGGCCGAGACCGGTACGGCCTACCTGTTCATCGGGCATGACCTCGCCGTGATTCGCCACATCAGCGATCGGGTCGCGGTGCTCTACCGGGGTGAACTCGTCGAGCAGGGGGACGCACAGCAGGTGTACGACGCGCCGGCGCACCCGTACACCAGGCGGCTACTGGCCTCGGTGCCAGAAGCGGACCCAGAGGCGCAGCGGCGCAAGCGGGAAGAGCGCAGAGCGCTGGCTGAGCAGGCGGTGTGACCGGCGGAAGGTCGCCCGTCGCATCGAGGGGCGTCGGCTGTCCCGTTTCGACCATGGACAGTCTCGGTCCGACCGCGCCTTCCGTCTTCTGTTCTCCTAGGTTTGACAGGCCGTGCGCGGAGGTCTCTGTGTCGGTGGAAAGGATCTCCAGACATGAATGACACGGCTTCCGCGCAGACCCTCCGAGCCTGGCTCGACGAGGCCGACCGTGTCCTGGTCGCGGCTGGCGCGGGACTGAGCGCAGCCGCCGGATACGACTACGGTGACGTCGCGCGCTTCAAGGCACTACTTCCGGCCTTGTACCGGCTCGGGTTGCGGTCCCGGTACCTGCTCGGTGTACCGCTGCCTGCCGACATGATGTGGGGTTACTGGGCCGTGCACATCGACGACATCCGTTTCGGGTCCGCGCCCAACCCTCTTTACCAAGAACTACGTTCCGCGATCGGCGACCGCGACCACTGGGTGGTCACATCTAACGTCGACGCGCTGTTCGCCCGCAACGGGTTCGATCCGGAGCGCGTCTTCACTCCTCAAGGCGACTACGGCCGGTTGCAATGCACTGTGCCGTGCACGCGCACGACCTGGCCGAGCAAGCCGTTCTACGACCGCGTCCTCGCCGCCTATGACCAGGAGACCGGTCGCGTTTCCGATGCGGCGGCACTGCCGGTCTGCCCCAACTGTGGGGCGGACGTCTTCCCCAATGTGCGGGTCGGGCCCGAGTTCGTGGACGACTCCTACATGCCCGCCGGGGAGAAACTGACGGAGTGGCTCGGCGACGCGCCCGACGACGCCCGCCTGCTCGTCCTGGAAATCGGAGCGGGCTTCAATACCCCGGGCGTCATCCGGCGGCCCATGGAGCATGTCGTACGCCGTACCCCCGGGGCGCGCCTTGTCCGCGTCAACCCAAACCACCCGGACATACCCTCTGATCTGGGACCCCGTGCCCTGTCGTTGCCGTGGGGGGCGGACAAGCTTCTGCAAGCGCTCACTGAAGGCACTGCCGGTCATGGGTGAGTCGGCTTCGCCCGAGCCGACCACGGGGCCGCGGGACGCCTCGGCGGCCGCGCGGCCCGACGTCTGGCTGTACGAGGGCACCGCAGCAGTCAGCTGGCGCGCAGCCCCGAGAGGGCACCGGACCTACCGAGAGCCATGCCGGTGCGGGGCGCCTATGGCGACCGCGAAGCTGTGCTGCGTGGCCTCGACAGCGCGCGAACCATCTTCATGGTGTCCCCACCTAAGATCGCGGAGCGGGTCGGTCAGCACAAGGAGCTCGTGGACGCTGCGGCAAGGATGGGCGTTGGCCATCTGGTGTACACGTCGTTCTTCGGTGCCCCGCCCGACGTCGCGTTCACCCTGGCCCGCGACCACGTCCACACCAAGGCGCACATCCGCGTGAGCGCTATGGGCTGCACGTTCCTGCGGGACAACCTTTACACCGAACCCATCCCCGACCTGGTGGGCGATGACGGCGACGTCCGCGGTCCGGCCGGGACGAGGCGGGCCGCATTCGCCACCCAGGACGACGTCGCCGACGCCGCAACAGTGCTGCGCCGGACCAGCAACCACGCCGCAGCCGTGTACGAACTTACCGGACCCAAGTCCTTCACCCTCGAAGAGGCCGCCGCCGTGCCATACGAAGTGCTCGAGCGCGCTATCACCCGCCGCCGGAAACAGTGGAGTAGGCCTGCGCCTCGCGCACCTCCCACCACGCCCCGCAGTGACAAGTACCTGTACGGTCATCCCTTCCGGCCAACTCCATGACGTAGCCAAGGCCCTGGCTCGCCTCAGCGGTCGCTCCACTACGCCTCGGGCGGACGTCGTTCGCGCCCACCGCGCCTGATCCCAGGGCCCTCCCGCACATACCCCCCACAGCCAGGTCCCGCTGGAGTACTGATGATCATCGACCCCACCTCCGATCACTCCTCCGTTCTCTCCCTCGACGCCTATCGCGCGGCTGTCCGCCTCGACGAACCCTTCCGCCCCGTGGCTCCCGCGGCCACAGCCCGGGATCTCAGTGGGCACGTCCGCGCCGCTCTCGGCCTGCTGCGGACCGACAAGGCCGTAAGCCGGCTCGGTCTGGACAACGACGCCATCCGACGGATCCGTGAAGCCGACAGCACCGTCGCCCGTGGAGTCCTGAGGACCCTGCTGACCGTCCGCGCTCCCGGCCCGATGCCGCTGAGCGCGATGGCCGAACTGGACGCGCTACTCGGTGGGGAGCGTCTGTCCCGGCAGGACGTTGACGCGCGTCAACTCCCTACCATCGCCCAGCTGCACCCCGGCACCTCCTACAGCGCCGCGGACCGAACCGCGGTGTGGCGGGGCAACATAACCACCCTCGCCATCGACGCGATAGTGAACGCGGCCAACAGCGCACTGCTGGGGTGTTTCGTCCCGGGGCACCCATGTATCGACAACGCGATCCACAACGCGGCGGGGCCGCGTCTGCGCGACGATTGCCAAATGATCATGAGCGCGCAGAACGCGCCGGAACCCACCGGCGTCGCGAAGATCACTCGCGGATACCACCTGCCGGCCCGTTACGTCCTGCACACGGTCGGCCCGATCGTCGGCGGCCCTGTGCACTCACGCCACGCAGAGGCCCTGGCCATGAGCTACCGCTCCTGCTTGGACCTCGCCGCCGAGCTGGGGGCAATCCGTACCGTGGCGTTCTGTGGCGTCAGCACCGGGGTCTTCGGCTTTCCCAGGGTGCCGGCCGCCCGCGTGGCGTTGCGTACTGTGGCCGACTGGATGGACGACCATCCGGAGCTGCTGGACCGAGTGATCTTCAACGTGTTCGGCGAGGACGACGAGAACGCATACCGAACCGCACTGGCTGACGTCACTCAGCCCCGGCAAGCCGGGTATCGACCTGACAGGGCAGACAAGTGGTAGGCCCTGGGTATTAGGGGTGTCACTTGAGGGACACCGGTGGCACCACAGTGCCACCGGTGCATGGCATTGTCCGGAAGACACCCTGCCCCGCCGCACCGGTCCCGACGCAAAGAGAGCCGGCGCCGTACTCCTTGTGAAAACAGCTGAAGGGCCGGGCGCCGATGCCCGGCCCTCTTCGTCAGCAGGCCTCAGATCTCCTCGAGCGTGCCCGTGTGCAGCTCCGCCACGCGGCCGTCAGGGGTCTCGTAGGTCCAGAAGGCGTGGACCGACCCGGTGTTGAGGTTCATGGCATGGGTGATGGTCATGCCTGACTTCTCCAACCAGCCGAGGATGAAGACGCCGGGGCTGACCTCAGCGGCGTGCAGCTCGACGTCCTCGACCGCGCCCTTCGTGGGTCCGGCGACAGTCTCGTAGTGCAGTGCGGTTCCGTCAGACGCATAGGTGTTGTGGAAGACGACACCATTGTCGACGCTGAAACGGAAGGTTCTCCCCGCGTAGGTCAGGTCGCTCATCGTGCTTGCCCCGCCCTCAGAACAGGCCGTTGGGGTGCGGGAGCTCGTCCGGAACCTGAGCGATGACGTCCCAGTGCTCGACGATCTTCCCGTCGGCCACCCGGAACAGATCCCAGTAGGCGACAGAAACCCCGAACTCACCCTCGGACTGGAGCAGCACAAGATCACCCTCGGCGACGACCTTGTGGACGGTCTTGTAGACCAGGTTCTTGCCCTGCTCCGCCCACTTCGCCGCGGCGGCACCGAAACCGTCCAGGCCGTCAGCGGCCTCCGGGTTGTGCTGGAAGTAGGTCTCGGTGGAGATGAAGTCGGTGAGCACCGAGTAGTCCGCGCCCCTGAGGACCTTCTCGGCGAACTCGGAGACCAGCTTGCGGTTCTGCTCGGTCCGGTCGAGGTCAGCCGGGGCGGTCTGGCCGTCCGTCTGGGTGCGGCCGGAAGCGGTGACCGTGACGACCGGCGTCAGAGCGTCCCAGTGCTCGGCCAGCTTGCCGTCCGCGTCCACGCGGAAGAGGTCGAAGGCGACCAACGGCTCGGGGCCGAATCCGTGGTAGACGCCATGCAGCGCGACCAGGTCACCGTCCGCGATCACCCGAGCACCCTCATAGCGGAACCCGTCGGGGAGCCCGGCCACCAACTGCCGTAGAGCTTCCGGGCCGTCCGCCGCGAGGCTGCTGTGCTGACGGTAGTTGGCGGCCACCCAACGGTCCACCGCGCTCGGGTCCTTGTCCCCGAACAGCTCGCCTGCCGCCTTGAGGACGATCTCCTTGTTACCCACAGCACCTCTCCGATCTGCGCTTTCCGGTGACACCTTGCTCACCGGCTTGTCTCAACTATCACCGCGTAAACGGCGAGGCGCACGGTAGAGCTAGGCATGACGATGGTCGAAATGGGACACGTTCCAGTGATCGAGCGTGGATATCGCAACCCGACCCAGCCGGACCTGCGACTCGAGGCCCTCCCTTTCGCCGATCTCGCACGCCACCTCCCGGTGGAGGAATTGGGGCGCGTGCACCGGATCGACTTCCACCAACTCACCTTGGTCCACCGCGGCGAAGGGACCGGGATGGTGAACTTCCCGACATCCCCCTACGGCGGGGCACACCGCTGCACGTCCAGCCCGGACAGGTGCAGCGTCTGCCGACAACACCGACAGGCGAACCCTCGGACCTGGATGCCACAGTGATCCTGTTCACCCCTGACTTCGCACCCTGGCTGCCCACGGCCGTCCGGGTGACGGATGTCCGTCCGGCCCGGCCCTCTGGAAGCTCTCCGTCGAGCACCCAGGGCGTCTGATCCACGCGGTCGCAGACCTCACCGGCGGAAGAGCCGCACTGCCTCTTCCGGCACGAACTGGAAGTTCGTTCGCTGTCCCGGGCCAGGCCCACAACTACGCCGCTCGCCTCGGCAACCCCCTCAAGACGCTCAACCGTCGCGTCAGGACGGGCCCCATGGGCCGGTGCCGCCGAGATCAGGTCCTCCGGTCAGGCACTGCTTCCGGTGGCGGAGGTGACCGGGGGTGCAGGAAACCCGCCAATTGCCAGTTCGTACGTGTGCGCCACGCGCAACACGGTGGCGTCGTCGAAGCGCCTGCCTGTGATCATCATGCCGACCGGAAGGCCGTCAACCAGGTCGGTCGGCACACTGCATGACGGATGACCGGTCACGTCGAAGGGCGCGGTGTTGCCGACCATCGACAACGCGACACGCAGGTAGTCGGCCAAGGAGACATCGGCCGGCGGGATCTCCTCGGCCGTGTAGGGGACTGTGGGCATGACCAGCACGTCGTACCTGGCCAGCGCCGCGTCGTAGGCCGCACGGACCTCCGGCACGAGGCGGCGGGCCATGCCGTAGTACTTCCCACCCCCGGCCTCGAAGGTATAGCGGCCGGAGAGCCCCACGAGCTTGACGGTCTTGGACAGAGTGGCGCCGTGCTCGATCCGCCGGCGGGCGTAGTGGGCGATCAGCTCCGGGTCGTAGAAGTCGTCGGTGTTCATGCCGTAGGCGTTGCCGTCGATCATCTGGTAGGCGGCCCCCTCGGTCGCGATCACGTTCCACACGTGCAGGGCGTCCGTGTGCCAGGGAATCGAGACCTTCTCCACGGTCAGTCCGGCCGAACCCAGTGCATCGATGGCGACACGGACGGACTCGTCGACGTCTGGATCCGACACCGGCGTTCCGAAGCCTTCCGTGACGACTCCGACGCGCAGGCCCGAGGCCGGCTCAGCAAGCGCCGCGTGATAGTCAACCGGTTCGATCGCGTCGGGCTGGCGCGGGTCGAAGCCATCGGCCCCGGCCAGGACGCCCAGCATCGCCGCCGCATCCGCGACGGTACGGGTCATCGGGCCGACATGGTCGATGGTCCGCTCGATCGGGAAAGCGCCCGTGTAGGGCACCAGGCCATGGGTGGGCTTGTGCCCCACAATGCCGCAGAAGGCACTCGGCAAGCGGATCGAGCCCCCCTGGTCCCCGCCGAGGGCCAGGTCGACCTCTCCGGCCGCCACAAGCGCGGCACTGCCGCTGGACGAACCACCCGTGTTCCGGCTCTCGTCCCACGGGTTGCGCACCGGTCCCGGGTGCGAGGTGAAACTGGCACCCGAGAAGCACAGGTCCTCGCACACCGACTTGCCCGCGATCGTCGCGCCGGCGTCGAGCAGCCGGCGCACGGCGGTGGCATCCTTCCGCGGGACGAATCCCTCGACCGTACGCGAACCGTTCATCATCGGTACGCCCGCGACCGCGACGTTGTCCTTCACCGCGACCGTTCGACCAGCCAGAGGACCTTCCACGGACTCGGTGAGCGAGGTCGTCACATACCAGGCGCCCAGCCGGTTCTCGTCCGCAGCGGGCGACGTCCAGGAACGGTTCGGGGCAGCGGGGGCCGTACGCTCGTAGAGCTGCTCGACCGCCGCCGTAGCGGCAAGGGTGCCCGCTACCGCAGGCACGAACTCTTCGAGTTCCTCGGCGGACAGCCCGAAGTGGAAATGTTCATCGATTGCCGCCAGGCGGGCGGCGTCGGGGGCGGGGAGCGAAGACATCGGACGACTCCTTGAGACAGAGACCCGGTGGAACAGGGATCAATCTAAGACATCAAGTCAATGAGTCAACACCTATTGACGTAACGTTGGGGTTAACCGGCCCCACGCCCACCAGGTCGACCGGCTCAGCGGTGCTACAGCGAGACCGGCCGCAGCCCGGTGCCGGTCGCCTCGCCGATGAAGAGGTCCTGAGTGACCAGGCCACGGTCATCCAACGTGACAGTGCCGCGCGGCAGTTCGAAACTGCCGGGACACATCGCCGCGGCGATCAGCCTCGGTTCGTCCGCGCCGACCCGCCTCGCGGCGGACCACCAGATGCGCACCCCTTCGAAGACCGATTCGCTCAGGGTCGACACTGGCGGGGCCCAGCGGCCGAACGCCTCCCGGTAGCGGTACAGAAGTCCGGCGTTGTCGGCTGAGGCCATCTGCTCGACGTACCCGGAGACGGTGTACAGGCCAGGTGCGGCATCGGCTCCCACATGCTCCAGAGTGGATTCGTCCATGGCCGGAGCAAGCGTGAGGCACTGTTCGCGGAGCCCCATCGCGTAGCACTGCCGCTCGAACGCCGCCGCGTCCGAGCCCACGAACGTGGACAGCACAATGTCCGCACGCGACGATGTCACCGCCTCGATGATCTGCGTGAAGTCGCGTGTGCCCAGAGCGGCGAACCGCTCACCGACCACCTGCCCACCCGACCGTGGCAGGATCCGACGGGCAGCGGCATGTGTGCTGCGCGGCCAGCAGTAGTCGTTCCCGGCCAGGAACCAGCGCTTACCTCCGGCCGCCCTCATGAGCGGCCCCGCCGCCGTGGCCAGTTGGCCATCCGGTCTTTCGCCGAGTTGGATGCGCAGCGGTCCAGCGACACCGCCCTCGTTCATCTGAGGCTGCACCAGGAGTACCTCGCTCTCAGCGAGGGCCCGCGACACCGCGAAGAACGTGGCGGAGGTACCGGCGACCAGGATCGTTCGGCAGCCGGACCGGACCAGCCGCCACGCCTCGGCGACGCCGACCGCCGGGTCCGTGGCGTCATCCCCGACCAGCAGTTCCACCGGTCGGCCTCGTACCCCGCCCTCCGCGTTGATCTCCTCGACGGCGAGCATCGCCATGTGGTCCGTCGCGACCCCGAACAGGCTCGCCGGACCTGATTTGCTGGTCAGCAGGCCCAGCCTCGGATTCGGTGAGGAGACGCGACCGGCCGGCAGGCCTCGGCGGCGCATCAGCCATTCCAGTCCGGCCTCGTCGAGTTCGGCGAACAGCCGGACCCTTGTCCCTCCGCGGTCGGCATCGAACCGCAGCTTGATAAGGCCCCGCCAGGGCTGGTCGTGCACAATCTCGATGCAGCCGCCCAGTCCGGCGCTGCGGCGGGCGTTCTCAGGACCCGGCGACGGCGGCCGCACCACTGTGATCCGGCCGATGATCTCCACCCCGTCGGCAACCGGCCCATCGAGCGGGGCGCGCATCCTCACGGCCGCGCCCACCGCGACCCGATCGCACACGGCGTCGAACAGCCAGCCCGCCCCGGTGCCCGCCCCGAACAGACCGAACGCCGCGACCGGCGGTGCGGCGGTCCATTCCTCGACGGGCAGCACAAGTGCGGCCATCACGTCACCTCATCAAGCGGACCGGCTGTCCCGGATACCAGGGCCGGCCTCCGTGGCCTTGGACGCCGCTGCGCGCCCCGCATCGGCGAGCGCCCCCTGAAACAGCGCCTGGAGCGTCGCGATGACCTCGCGTGCGGGACCGGCCGGATCGATCGAGTAGTGCCGATACCGGCCCGCCTTGCGCTCGCTCACCAAGCCCGCAGCTCGCAGTACACGCAGATGACTCGAGACTCCGGTACGACCGATGCTGCTGATCTGCTCGGCGAGCTCACCCACGGTGCACTCTTCACGTTCGGCCAGGACACCCAGAATCTGACGGCGCACAGGGTCGGCGAGTGCGTCGAATGCCAGGTCTGCGGGCACCGATGCTCGCTCCCTCCATCGGTCAGCGACGATTGACATGTGCCAGCGTAGTCCACAGCGCCGAGCCCCTGTCAGGAGCCAGTTCCCCCGCAGCGAAGGGCCAAGACCGGACCGTCCGGGAGCGGTGACCCGACGGACCAGACCTCCAGCGAACAGAAAGGACAGCCCCGCCCTGTCACCGGTGCTCAGGGTGTGCGGCCGCGTCCCCGGCGACGCGGCCGCCACCTGTCAGAACCGCCCTCAGGAGGAGGACGAGGTGTAGCTGGGACCCCGGTCCCGCACGTAGACCCAGCCGTTCGACTCGTTCTTCTCGACGCCCCTGAGATAACGCGTCACGCTGTTGTGCTTGACCCCCTTCGGGTTAGTGGTGTTGCAGTGGCTCTGGATCTCGGCGTCGGTCATGGTGACGTAGTTGTACGCCTCCCAGCCGCCCTTCGGGTCCTCCACCTTGGTCTGGTAGCCCTTGTCGTACCAGTAGTAGTGGCCGTGGTACCGCTTGCCGAAGTGCAGTTCCCAGTCGCCCTCGATGGTCTGGTAACCGGTGCCACGGGTGACCCACGCCTTGTGGTAGGGCTCCATCGTGTAGTCCACGCTGACTGTGGTCGTGTGGGACCGGTCGAAGGTCTTGCCGAACGCCGCGGTGGCGGAGACGGAGATGGGCTCCCACAGGGCGGAGGCCAGGGTCGCGGAGATGTTCGCGTTGGTCGACGAGCCCGCGGTCTCCGACCAGGACCAGGTGCGGTGGACCGTGCCGCCGCAGTTGTAGACCGTGGCACCGACCTGGTGCTTCTTGCCGACCTGGCCGCCGTCCAGGGACTGCGCGTCGAACTTGCAGTAGTCGGCGGTGGTCCTGCACTGGGAGAGCAGTTCCTGCTCGGTGGGCATGGTGTCGGCGGCGGTGGCGAACGTGGCGGTCGTCGCGACCAGCGCGCTCGACGCGGCGAGTGCCGCACCGAAGAGGCTGACGCGTCGTACGCGGCGGGTGCGCGAACGCTTCGTGACGGTGGGGGGCATACGTAGTCCTGCTTTCCAGGTCGCTCCGTGTACCGGGATTCCGGTTCTGGCACGACGATGGCAACCGGAAAGTTGACTGACATCTCCCTCTGGTCACTCCAGTCAATCGGCAGGCGACGAAGGAGTTGTCCGATTCCATCCTCTCGTCACCTCCGGTCAATTGTGATGTTCCCCGGTGGGCGTTTACTCCGACGGCGGGTGAAACATATGGTCATGGCCTTGATGTCGCTTTGACAGGATGTACGGAGGTCACGACATGGGACGCCCCGAAAGGCCGTTGGAGCCGGGACAAGGTCCCGTTCAGCAGCTCGCCCACGAGTTGCGAGAGCTGCGCAGATCCGCGGGGAGCCCGTCCTACCGCACCATGGCCGAAGCGGCGAGCTTCTCCTCGGCAACGTTGTCAGAGGCGGCCCGCGGGCAGCGGGTGCCGTCGCTGGCCGTTCTCCAGGGGTATGTGCGGGCCTGCGGCGGCGATCCGGCCGTATGGGAACCGCGCTGGCATGAGGTACGGGCGGCGGTCTCGCGGATGTTGCGCGACGACGAGTCGCCGCAAACCGAGTCGCCCTACCGAGGACTGAGCCGATTCGAGCCGGCCGATCGCGCGCTGTTCTTCGGCAGGGACCGCCTGGTGGAGGAGCTCCAGGAACTCGTGTGCGAGCACCGATTCGCGGTGGTGTTCGGCGCGTCCGGCAGCGGTAAGTCCTCCCTCCTGCGCGCCGGCCTGATTCCCCGCCTCCAGGAGAAGATCGCGGAGACGGGCCGGTCGGCGGCCCTGCGCATCCTGGCCCCAGGTCCCAAGCCCGCCACCACATACGGCCATCTGCTCACCCCGGGCGAGGACGAGCCGGAGAGCTGGGTGGTGGTCGACCAGTTCGAGGAGGTCTTCACCCTGTGCCGGGACTCGCGGGAGCGCTCCCACTTCATCGACCTGCTGCTCGCGGCACGGAACCCGGCGAGCCGACTGCGGGTTCTGATCGCTGTGCGGGCGGACTTCTACGCCCGCTGCGGCGAGCACCGCGAGCTTGCCGACGCCCTGCGCGGTTCCGGTCTCCTGGTCGGTCCGATGACGGCGGACGAACTGCGAGAGGCAGTGGTCGGACCGGCCCAAGCCGTCGGGCTGCTAGTGGAGCGAGAGCTGACCGCGCGCATCGTGGACGAGGTTCTGGACCAGCCCGGCGCGCTGCCGATGCTCTCGCACGCTCTGCTTGAGTCCTGGCGCCGACGCCACGGACGACTGCTGACACTCTCCGTCTACGAGGCGGTGGTGGCGTTCGCGGCGCGATCGCGGCGAGCGCCGAGGAGGTATTTGGCCGCTTGTCCGCGCTCCAGGCCGCCGCCGCTCGGCTGCTGCTGCTGCGGATGGTCGAACCGGGGCACGGCACGCCCGACACCCGCCGCCCGCTCTCGCGCGCCGAACTGGACCAGTGGGAGCACCCGGACATGCCGCTGGTGGTGGAGCGACTGGCCACCGCCCGTCTGCTGATCGTCGATGAGAAGGAGGTCCATCTCGCCCACGAAGCCCTCATCACCTCCTGGCCGCGACTGCACAGCTGGATCGAGGAGGACCGCACCCGACTGCTGCACCACCGCGGCCTGACCGAGGCGGCCCGAGCCTGGCTGGAGCACGAGCGCGATCCCGGCATGCTGTACCGGGGCATACGCCTGGCCCGCGTCCAGGAAATGTTCCCCGACCACGAACGGCACCCTGCCCTCACCGCGACAGAACGTGACTTTCTCATTGCCGCGTTCGAAGCCCGCGACACCGAACGCAAGGCGGCCGCCCGTTCCGTCCGCCGCGCCCGAAGCCTGACCATGACCCTCGCGGTGGTGCTGGTGCTGGTGCTGGCACTGAGCACCGGTCTCGTCGCCGTCCAGCAGGGCCGCGACAGCAAGCGCCGGAGCACCGAGGAAGTGGCCCGTCGTGTCGCCGGTGTCGCGAACACCCTGCGCACGACCGATCCGCGGACGGCGCAGTTGCTGGGTGTCGCCGCGTGGCAGGTGGCCCGGCTGCCGGAGACCCGGCGTGCCCTGCTGGGCTCCCTGGTCCAGTCGGAGCAGGACACCTTCGTGGACCCGGCGCCAGGTGGTGACACCGCGCGCTATCAGGTCGCCTCCGGTCGCAGGTTGCTCAGCGTCGAGGGCCGCGTATGGCGGACCTGGGACGTGGCCCGCCACCGGCGGATCGCGTCGGGGCGGCTGCCGGAGGACGGCATCGTCCAGGGGGCGAGTGCGGACGGCAGGCTGCTGGCGGTCTCCGGGAGGAAGGGCGTACGGCTGTGGGACACAGCGGCCGGAAAGTGGCGCGCCGACCGTGTGCCGACGTCATCCTTCGTGACCTTCTCCGGCCGTGCCTACATCGTCAGCGACACAGACGACTACCGGGTGCAGGTGCGTTCGGCGACCGACGGAAGGCGGCTCCTTGACGTACAGGCGGAGAGCGAGGCGCTGGTGGCACCCGGCCCGGACGGCAGACGGGTCGCGGTCTGCCCGCTCGGGGGCGCTCCGCGGGTACGGGACCTCGCCACCGGCCGGACGGTGCCCGGGGCCTGGCAACGGGACGGCGACGTCTGCGACGGGGAACGTTCGATGCTGGTGCTCGGCGACGGACATCGGTTCGCCGCGGTGACCGATAACGACGTCCGTGTCTGGGACGTCCGGTCGGGGAACGAGCTGGCCGATCTCCAGGACCCCGGGGTGCGGTACGCCTCCTTCAGCCGGGACGGCCGGTTTCTCGCGACCACCGACGCCGAGGAGCTCAGGGTGTGGCGGGTGGGTACCGCGGCACCGGTGTTCCGATACCCCCTGCACAACGAGCATGTGTACGGCAGACCGGCCTGGGACCCCGGGCACCCGCTGCTGCGCTACCTCGAAGGCGGCACCGTGCACACCGTGGACCTGACCACCGCCGTCACGCCGGCCTGGCAGGACGTCCCCGTGGACGCGGCGCAGCTCGCGCCGGACGGTCGTACCCTCGCCACCGCCCGGCGCGTCGGTGACCGCTACCGCGTCGAGTTGCGCGACACCCGTGATGGAAGGCTGCTGCGGACGCTGCCGTCTCCACCCGCGCCGACCTCTTCGAACCCAGCCCAGCCGGTGATCGCGGAAGACACGTTTCCTCTGCTGGCATTCGACCCCAGCGGCAGAACGCTCGTCTACGGCGTCTCTGCGCCCGCGGGAAGGGTGTCATCGCAGCGCCTCACGGTCTGGGACGTGGCGAAGGGCCGTCGCCGTACAACTGTGGATCTGGCCGCCCGCCCGTCGGCCGGGGCGGTGAGCACCCTTGCCGTCGGCCGGGACGCCCGAACGCTCTACATCTCCCGTACGACGGGCGACGGGGAGCCGAGCAACGAGATGTGGGACGTCTCAGGCCATCGCAGAACCAGGGTCTTCGGATCCTCGCTGGGCAGCCACCTCGCCGTACGCCCTGACGGTCGGCTGCTGGTCGGCGACACCCGTTTCGCGGAGGTTCCCACCGGCCAAGCCACCGAACGCGGGCTCGTCCAGGGAGACCAGATCGGGGCCGTCACCTTCGCCTCGGACGGCTCGCTCCTTGCGGCCGGGGACAAGGCGGGACGGGTGGCGCTGTGGGACGGGAACCTGCGTGAGCAGGCCGGGACGTTGTGGAACGTCTTCCCCGGTCCGGCCGTCCGGACATCCGGCGCTCTTCTCGACGACGGTGCGGAAGCCGTCAGCACCCTCGCTGTCAGCCCCGACGGAAGCACCTTGGCGGTGGGCGGAGACCAGGGATCCCTCCAGCTGTGGGACATCGCCACGCAGCAGCCTCTGGGCGGGCTCCTGACGACACCCGGTGAGGCGATCGACAGTGTGGCGTTCAGCGCGGACAGCGGCACGCTGTACGCCACGAGCGCCCACGTACCACTGCAGCGGTACATCCTCGATCCGCCACGTGCGGTCGCGTCGGTGTGCGAACGCACAGGAGGCGAAGACCTGTCGTGGGAACAGTGGCGGACGTACCTGGCGGACATGCCCTACCGCAGGATCTGCGGCAGGCGACGGGCCTGACGACGGTGCAATGGGGCGGTGAGCTGAGTTCCGTCCACCCTCTGCAGCGCGATGGGTCGTCCATCGCATCGACTGCGTGCTGCGACGACCGGAAGCGGCGTGGCCGTTTCACCGCGGGTCCGGCCGCCCGTTCCCGGCCCTCTCGTCGAACTGCACGCCTGCGGGGTCTGTCCCGGGCCGCGATCCGCGTCCGGGCGACCAGCAGCCTCATCAGAACAGTGGTGAGCAGTGCGGCCGCACCCATGGCAAGACACCGAGTCCTGGCTCGTCGAATCCTGCCGCGGACGCCATCGGCCGGCTCCCCCGAGCAGGCCGTGGCGACCACCACCGCCCACCGGTCATCGCGGTCCGGTCATCTCACGCACGAAGTCGACCGCGGAAGCGAAGACTGGTTCCAGGTCCTCCAACCCCACCCAGAGATGGTCGGCCCCTTCGACCGTGTCGAAACGAACGTCTACTCCCGCGTCGGTGAGGGCCGCGACAAGGGCAGCGCTCTGCTCGAACGGCACCGCCTTGTCGGCGGTCCCGTGGGCGACGAGAAACGGCGGGGCTCCCGGGCGGACATGAGTGATCGGACTCGCCTCACGGGCCCGCGCCGGCACGGCTGACGCAGGAGCTCCCAGCAGCCGCGCCTCGCGGGTGTCCTCGGGGTCGGACGAGAGCGATGCGACGGCGCCGGCGACCACCACCGGGGAGCGCAGGTCTGTGGGGCCGTACCAGTCAACGAGCCCCCGCACACGGCAGCCGTCCCGCAACACGAGAAGCATGGCGAGATGGGCACCCGCTGACTCACCCCACAGGACGGTCCGGTCCGCGTCGTAGCCGAACCGCTCGGCATGTTCGGCCAACCACTCCATGGCGGCCGACAGGTCCTCCAGTTGCGCCGGAAAGCGTGCCTCTCCGCTGAGCCGGTAGTCGACCGAGGCCACAGCGAATCCCTCGGCCGCGAGCCGCTCGAACGGGCCGGGAACCCACTCGAGGAGCGTGGGCGTGAACACCTTGCGGTCTCCCCGCACCCAGCCACCGCCGTGCACGAACACCACCAGCGGAACCGGCCCGGCATCGACCGGAGGCAGGTAGAGGTCGAGCCGCAGCGGCCGGAACCCCAGCGTCTCCGCGTACACCAAGCCGTCCAGCAGGCGCACGCCGCCGGCGACCGGTGCGGGTTGGTTCATCTGACTGTTCACCGCGCGCTCCTCAGGCACCGATCATGTTGAAGCCGCCGTCGGCGTTCAGGTAGACGCCGGTCATGTGGGCCGCGTCGTCCGTGGCCAGGAAGAGCGCGGTTCCGGCCAGTGCGGCCGGGCCCGGGATGTTCCGCAGCGGAGTCTGGGAGATCAGCTGCTCCCGGCGGCCGCCCTGCCAGTCCTTGCGGGTCAGCGTCGCCTCCGTCTCGATGAAGCCGGGGGCGAAGGTGTTGACCCGCACGGTCGGGGCGAAGGCTTGCGCGTACGACTTGGTGATGCCGAGGATGCCGTACTTCGCGGCGGCGTACTGCGGCGCCCGCGCACTGCCCCGCACGATGACGGTGGAGCCGATGTTGACGATCGACCCGTGTCCCTGTTCCAGCATCCGGCCACCGAACTCGTGCACACACAGCATGGTGCCCTTGATGTCCACGGCGAGGACGTGGTCGATGGACTCCTCGGTCACGTCGCGCCAGGACATCTGCTCGCGTGCGACGTCGCCGACATTGTTGATGAGCACGTCGAGGCCGCTGAAGCGGGAGAACACCTCGTCCGCCATCCGCTGGATGTCAGCGTGGCTGGTGATGTCGGCCTGCGTGGTGAACGCTTCCCCGCCCAGGTCCTTGATCCGTGCCACCGTCCGGTCGGCCCCTGCGGCGGAGCTGCGGTAGTGGACGGCCACCCTGGCCCCCTCCTGCGCGGCGCGTACGGCGATCTCGGCGCCGAACCCGGTGCCGGCGCCGGTGACGAGCACGGTACGGCCCTCGAAGCGGTGGGGGACGAAGGCGGCGGTGGGCTGATCTGTCATGGGTTCCCTCTTTCCTGTGATTTCACTGAACGAAAGTTACTTTCATCATGACGCGTCAAATGTAGCGCAGAGAGCCTCGCCGTCCATGCCCCGAAACCTTGACAACGCTCTCCAGTGAGACAAATACTCACCAGAACCCGACGTCGTGAAAGTGCGTTTCGCGAAATGAAAGTATGCGGTCGGGGCAGACTTGGAGCGTGACGATGAGCCGCACTGTCTTCACCGGTGGCCTGGTCTTCGACGGCACAGGCACGCAACCCTTCCCCGGCGAGGTAGTAGTCGAGGACAAACGAGTCACGCACGTGGCGCATGGCTGGACGGAAGCCCCGCGACACCACGAAGAGCGACGGGTCGACTGCACAGGCAGCACCGTGATGCCCGGACTCATCGAAGCCCACTCGCACCTCACGTTCCCATCCGCGGTCGGTCACCTCGAACCCCGTTTCAACCCACCCCTCGATGTCTCGTTCTTCCACGGTGGCTGTATGCCCGACGACCACCTCACGCTGGCCGAACGCAATGCCGGCATCCTGCTGGACGCCGGATTCACAACCGCCTACTCGGCGGGCTCGCTCACTCCGGGCACCGTGGAGGTCCGTCTGCGCGACCGCATCCGGTCCGGAGCCATCCCCGGCCCCCGCCTGCGCGCGGCCAGCTTCGAGCGGGACAGCGCCCCCTTGAGGCCCGACGGCACCCCGACGTCGACCGGCGCGGAGGCCGTGCGGGAATTCGTCGCCGAGCAGGCAGCCCTCGGCTACGACAACGTCAAGTTCCTGCTCAGCAACGACGACGTGTTCACCCCCGGCGGCTCGCAGCAGACGCAGTACACCGCCGCGGAGGCACAGGCCGCCGCGGAGCAGGCCCGCGAGTCGGGGGTCTGGCTCAACTGTCACGCGCAGTCGGCCGAGGCGGTCAAGCTCGCCGTCCGCAACGGCTTCCGCGCCGTGTACCACTGCACCTATGCCGACGAGGAAGCTCTCGACCTGCTGGAGGCCCGCAAGGACGACGACCTGTTCGTCGCTCCGGCCGTCGGCATCGTCTACGCCAACGTCCATGAGGGCGAGGAGTTCGGCATCACCCGCGAGGTCGCCGAGCGTATGGGCCAGCCCCAGTGCCTGGAGACGATGGCGGAGCTCTACCCGGAGATGCGCCGCCGCGGTATTCCCGTACTCCCCGGCGGCGACTACGGTTTCCCGAACAATCCGATCGGCCGCAACGCCCGCGACCTCGACCTGTTCGTCCGTGTCTTCGGCTACGCGCCCACCGAGGCCCTCTCCGCCGCCACCATGCTCGGGGGCAGGCTCATGGGCATGGGCGATGAACTCGGCCTCCTCGCTCCCGGATATCTCGCGGACCTGCTGGTAGTCCGCGGCAACCCCGCAGAGGACGTCACCCTTCTCCAAGATCGCGCCAACCTGCTCGCCATCGTCCAGGAGGGCCGCTTCCACAAAGCAGACGCCGCACTCGGACTCACCGAAGTCGGCGCGGCCACCAACTGACTCCAGGAGTGGCAGTCCGAGCCGCATGGCCGACCGGCGTGCAATGGATCTTCCGTTCCTCCCCGTACGTGAGAAACACGCACGTGGAAGGCCGGTCGTCGCCGGACCGAGGAGCACCCGGAAGCCCGGGAACAGAGCGTCCCCGGGCTTCCTGCCCACCATCGACCGGTGCCGGCACCGTAGCCGCACCGGCGTGGGAACGCTCTGCACATACGTCAGGGGGCGTCCCCACCAACCGTCAGCGATAGAACCTGAACACGGGCTGAGCAGCGCACGCCGGCTTGGCACCGCCGCGGACCTCCAGGACGACATCAGCCGTGATCTGCACCGCACCGCCGGCCACTTCCTCCACATCGGTCACAGTGCCGGTCAGACGAATCTCGGCTCCCGCAGGCACCGGCGCGGGAAACCGCACCTTGTTGAGCCCGTAGTTGACACTCGTGGTGGCATCGGTGACCTCGAACACCTGGCTCCACAGCGGAATGAGCAACGACAGCGTGAGAAAGCCGTGTGCCACCGCCGCTCCGAACGGGCCGTCCTTGGCGCGCTCGGGGTCGACATGGATCCACTGGTGGTCGTCGGTCGCGTCCGCGAACCGACCGATCCGGTCCTGCTCGATGCGGAACCAGTCGCTGGTACCGAGCGACTCCCCCTTCATGGCGGGCAGTTCGTCGAACGTGATGGTCTTGGCGCTCACTTTGTTCCTTCCTCGGCCAGTCCGAGTGCCTTCACGGCGTTTCCCTTGAGGATCTTGGGTCGGACGTGGTCCTTGATGTCGAGCTTGGCGAAGTCGGCCAGCCAGCGGTCCGGCGTGATGATCGGGTAGTCCGAGCCGAAGAGCACCTTGTCCTGGAGCAGGGTGTTGGCGTACCTCACGAGTTGGGGCGGGAAGTACTTCGGCGACCAGCCGGAGAGGTCGATGTACACCTTCGGCTTGTGAGTGGCCACGGACAGGGCCTCGTCCTGCCAGGGGAAGGACGGGTGCGCCATGATGATCGTCAGATCCGGGAAGTCGACGGCGACATCGTCGAGCAGCATCGGGTTCGACAGACTCAGCCGGATGCCCCCGCCGCCAGGGAGCCCGGCGCCGATGCCGGTCTGGCCGGTGTGGAACAGGGCGGGGACACCGAGTTCCTGGGCCACCTCCAGCAGGGGGTAGACACTGTGGTCGTTCGGTGCGAAGCCCTGAAGGGAGGGATGGAACTTGATGCCGCGTATCCCCCTGTTCTCGATCAGCTTCCGGAAGGTCCTGGCTCCGGCCCGCCCCTTGGCCGGGTCGATGCTCGCGAACGGGATCAGGATGTCGGCGTGCTCGGCGGCGACGTCGGCGATCTCCTCGTTGGACAGCGCGGTGTGCCCGAGTCCCGACTCGACGTCGACGGTGAACACGACGGCCGCCGTCCGCCGTTCGCGGTAGTAGCCCGCGATCTCCGCCAGGGTCGGTGACTCGTAGTCGGCGCCGAAGTACTGGGAGGACGCCTCGATGAACCGGTCCGGCAGGGACACATGGCCATGACTGTCGATCTCGACATGGACATGGACGTCGATGGCGTCCAGCGCGGCGATGTCCAGGGCACTCATGACTGCTCCTTCACTGCCGGTGGTTCCGGAAGGCGCTCGCCCACGGTCTGCTCGTGCTCGGCGAAGGCCGTCGGCCAGGCCTCGGCGATCTCGTCGGCGCTCCAGCCGTCCTCGGCGTACGCGGACACGACCTGGGTCGGGTGGCTCCACAGGCTCAGCCGGTCCCCGCCGATGCCGATCGCCTGGCCGGTGACGCCCGCGGAGGCGTCGGAGGCGAGGTAGACGACCAGGCCCGCGACGTCCTGCGGCGAACCGAAGGCGAGCGCCCGCCGGGCGAACGACGGCATCGGCCGCCCTTCCCGCAGCGCGTCGACGTACGGCTTGAGAGCCGGAACGGTGTCGGTCATGGCCGTGGCCGCGACCGGGATCAGCGCGTTCACCGTCACGTTCGCGCGCTGGAGTTCGAGCGCCCAGGTCCTGACGAAACCGACGATCCCGGCCTTGGCCGCCGAGTAGTTGGTCTGTCCGAAGTTGCCCCGCTGGCCCGCGGGCGAGCCCACCGCGATGATCCGTCCGCCCTCGCCCTGTTCACGGAACCGGATCGCGGCGGCCCTCGCGCAGGTGAACGTGCCCTTCAGATGGACGTCGATCACGGTGTCGAAGTCGCCGTCGGTCATCTTCCAGAGCACCTTGTCCCGCAGCACCCCGGCATTGGTCACCATGACGTCCAGTCGGCCGAACTCCGACACCGCTCGCGCGACCAACGCGTCGGCGGCCGACGCGGGCCCGACGGCCCCGACCTCGGCGACCGCGCGTCCACCGGCCTCGACGATCTCCTTCACCGCCGCTTCGGCGGCCGTGGGGTCCACGTCGTTGACCACGACCGCGGCGCCCGCGGCGGCCAGTTCCCTGGCGTAGGCCAGGCCCAGGCCTCCGCCGCTGCCCGTGACGACGGCGACCTTCCCGTTCAGATCCATGCGTGCGTGTCCTTCCTCGTCTCTTGTCCGATGTGTGTCTGCGGTCAGCCCGTCGGCGGCTCGCCGGCCCATGCCGCGCGCAGCAGTCGCGTCAGCCCGTCCGCGGTGACCTCGACAGGGTTGGCGTACGGGTTCGCGAGCACCTCGTCGACGATCCGTGCGATGTCCGTCTCCGCCATCCCCAACTCCCGCAGGGAGCGCGGCGCGCCGAGTTCACCCGCCAGGTCCCAGAGGCGGCGCGCGGGATCGGGGGCCGCGCCCAGTGCGCGGGAGAGCGCGGCCACGGCGTGCCGCGCCCCCGACTGGTTGTAGGCCAGCGCATGGGGCAGCACCACGGTGTGGGTCGGGGCGTGCGGCAGGTTCAGGGTTCCGCCGAGGCTGTGGCAGAGCTTGTGGTGCAGGGACATGGTGGTGGCACCGAGGCACGCTCCGCACAGCCATGCCCCGTACTGCGCGCGGCCCCTGGCCTCGATGTCGTCGGGGGTCCGTACGAGATCCGGCAGCGCGCCGGCGAGCGCGCGGACGCCCTCCTCCGCCATCAGCGAGACGATCGGGGTGGCGTCCGGTGCGTAGAGGGCCTCGACGGCGTGCGCGACGGCGTTCATACCGCTGGTCACCGACATACCGACGGGAAGGGTGAGGGTGAGCTCGGGGTCGTACAGCACGCTCACCGGCAGCACCCGCGGATCCCTGCCGGTGCGCTTGCGCCCACCCTCCGTCAGCCCCCAGACCGGTGTCATCTCCGAACCGGCGTACGTCGTCGGCACGGCGACGACCGGCAGGCCGTGCGCCAGCGCGACCGCCTTGCCGAGCCCGATCGCCGAGCCTCCGCCGACCGCCACACAGCAGTCGGCACCGAGTTCCCCGGCCCGGTCCCGGGCCCGGTCGGCCACCTCCATCGGGACGTGCATACGGGCTTCGGCCAGCACTCCGGCCGCGCGCTCGCCGAGCGTGGCCGCGACCGCCCGCCCGGTCTCCTCCTGCTCGGGGCTGCACAGCACGAGCGCCCGCTCGAACCCGAGGTGCGCGATCTCGTTCGGCAGCGACTTCACGACGCCGGCGCCGAAGACGACCCGCATGGGCAGGGACTGATGGGTGAACGCCGACGGATTCACGACCGCGTCCTCCTGCTCGCGTCGTCCTGCTCGCCGGTGACGTCGACCGGACGCAGTACGACATCGAAGTGGACGGTCCGGAAGGGGTTGGGCAGGCCGAACTCCGCCGCTCGCGCGGGGTCGTCGACCGTCGGGAACTCGCGTACGAGGCTGTCCTTGACGCCGAACACCGCGTCCGAGTCGATGTAGGGCGTGCCCTCGACGAACAGATGGGTGACCAGGGGCCGGAAGCCGTCCGCCCGCACGTCGAAATGCACATGCGCCGGCCGGTACGGGTGGCGGCCGGTCGCCGCGAGGAGTGCGCCCACGGGACCGTCGTCGGGGATGGGGTAGTAGAGCGGAACGATCGACCGGAACCAGAAACGCCCCTCGTCGTCCGGGGTGAACAGGCCTCGCAGATTGCGCTCCGGCTGGATGTCCGGCTGCTGGACGTCGTAGAAGCCGTCGGCGTTGGCCTGCCACACGTCCACGACGGCACCGGTCACGGGAGTGCCGTCGACCGAGGTGACCCGCCCGGTGACCAGGCACGGCTCGCCCTTGCCGTCCAGGGCGATGTCCGCGCCGAGTTCACGCGGCGGCGAGTCCACCATGTGAAAGGGGCCCTCCACGGTGGACTCCGTGGCCCCGCTCGCCCTGTTGGTGATGGTCTCCACCAGCATGGACAGGCCCAGGACGTCGGAGAGCAGGACGAACTCCTGCCGTACCGGCGTACAGGTGGCTCCGACATCGGTGAGGAAGCGGACGGCGGTCGCCCATTCGTCCACCGTGAGCTCGACGTCCTTGGCGAACGCGTGCAGGTGATGGACCAGTGAGGTCAGCAGTTCACGCAACCGCGGGTCGGGGGTGTTCGCGAAGCTGGAGGCCACGACCTCGGCCGATCGTTCCTCGGTGAAGCGCTCGAAGTGGGAGGCGGGCGCGGTGGCTGGTGTGGGGGCAGCGGTGGTGTCCATGGTCATCCGTTCGTGTGCCTGTGCTGTGGGACGCAGCGGTCGAGGGACCACGTCGGGCCGTACCGGGAGACCGCGTCCCGTCGAGCCGAAGTTCGGGGAGCAGGTCTCTCAAGGGCCGGTCCGACGGTCATCGTCGACTCCATCGCTCAGAGTGCGGTCGTCAGCAGCGCACTCGTGGCTACACAGCACTGCGAATGTGAATCCACATTTCCATTTTCTGGCCCAAAGGTCAAGCGAACCGACGGTGAACGCTCCTCACGCCATAGGCTGGCGACCGTGACCAACGACCCTTCCCCCATGCCACCCGCCCATCAGCAGCGCAGCCGCCTGACCCAGACACGCATCTTCACCGAGGGCACCCGACTGCTCCAGGAAGGCGGGCCGGAGGCCCTGACCGTGGCGGCGGTCGCCAAGGCGGCAGGGGTGTCGGTGGGCAGCGTCTACCGGCGATTCGGCGACAAGGACCGGCTGCTGGCGGCCATTCAGGCAGGCTTCACCGAGGACTTCCGCGCCGAGTTCCGCCGACGCGTGACCGACACCGAGCTCTCACCGGCGACCCCGCCGGGCGAGGTGATCGCCTCCGCGGTGGCGGCGGTGGCGGAGAGCTTCCACGCCCACGCCCCGCTGATGCGGGTGTTCATGCTGATGGGGACCCAGAACCGTGCGGTGTTCGAGGAGGGCTCGCGGGCCAGCGTCGCCGGTGGCCGCTTCTTCCGCGACACGGTGCTGCTGGCCGCGCCGGCGCTGCGGCACCACTCCGACATCGAGGCGGCGATCGACTTCGCACACCGGCTGACCTACGCCACCTGTGCCCACCGGGTCATCCAGGGCGAGAACCTGGAGTCGGCCCGCCCCCTCCCCTGGCCAGATTTGATCGAGGAACTGACCAGAGCCGTCAGCGCCTTCCTGCTGTGCCGCGCGGATCGGTAGCCGCCGACCCCGGAAGGCGCGAACACGAGCTCCGGCAATCCTTGCGAGCGGCCTTGACTGCGACGCCACCGAAGTGTGAACCTTGACTTACATTTCGTCGGGTCCGACGTGTGGAACGTCCCCTGACTGACTTCTCTGACCTCCCCCAGCCACTTCTCCGGCGTCCGCCGTGCGGGCGCGAGGAGTGGATTCAGGTGCACGAAGGAGTGCCTCCATGGACGAGATCTTCGATGTCGCTGTCATCGGCTACGGGCCCACGGGGCTGGTCGCCGCTTCCCTGCTCGGCCAGGCCGGCCATCGGGTCGTGGTGTGCGAGCGCTGGCCGAGCCTGTACGGGCTGCCGCGGCTGACCCACATCGACGCCGAGACGGCCCGCGCGGTGCAGGCCGCCAGCGACGTGGACGTGGCGCTGCGCGACTCGACCCCCACCACGTACCTGTGGGTCAACGGCCGTGACGAGCAGCTGCTGAAGCTGGACCCACCGCCGACCACCGCCATGGGGTTCGCGGCGAACATGTCGATGTACCAGCCCGACGTGGAGGATGCGATCGACGAGCGTGTCCGGGCCCAGCCCAACGTAGAGCTGCGACAGGGCTGGGCGGTGACCGGGCTGACCCAGGACGACTCAAGTGTCGAACTGACCCTGGCCCCGTGGTCGACCGCCGACGCCGAGGTCGACGCCGGCGCGCGGGAGCAGCGGGTGCGAGCGCGCTATGTGATCGCCGCCGACGGCAGCAAGAGCAGCGTCCGTGAGCTGCTGGGCATCGAACGCGAGGACTTCGGCTTCAACGAGCGCTGGGTCAACTTCGACACCGAGTGGCTGCGGCCGGCGCCGGACGAGTACAAGGTCAGCAAGCAGTACTGCGATCCCGCGCGCGGACACATGTACATGCACATCGGCAACCACCGGCAGCGCTTCGAGTTCGCCCTGCTGGCCGACGAGACGCAGGAGGAGTTCGAGCGACCGGAGACCGCCTGGCGGCTGCTCCGTGAGGCCCATGGTCTGGGTCCGGAAGACGTGCGCATCATCCGGCAGATCGTCTACACCTTCGAGGCCCGGGTCGCCGAACGGTGGAGTGACGGCCGGGTCTTCCTCGCCGGCGACGCCGTGCACACCATGCCTCCCTACCTCGGCCAGGGCGCCTGCTCCGGCATCCGTGACTCGGTCAACCTGGCGTGGAAGCTCGACCTGGTGCTGCGGGGGCTCGCCGACGCCTCGCTGCTCGACGCCTACGAGACCGAGCGCCGACCGCATGCCACGGCGGTCGTCCAGATGGCGATGGGACTCGGCGCCATCGCCAACATGCACGACCCGGTGAAGGCAGAGGAGCGCGACGCGGTCTTCATGTCCGGTCAGATCCCGCCACCGGTCGGGCTCCCTCCCCTCACCGACGGTCTGCTGCACCGCGGCCCCGACGGCGAGGTCACGCTGCCCACGGGCGCGCTGGTTCCGCAGGGGACGGTCACGGTGCGCGGCGGCACGGGACGGTTCGACGATGTCGTGGGGCGTGGTTTCGCACTGGTCTCCTCGATCGACGTGGACGGTCTCCTGTCACCGGAGCAGCGGCATTTCCTCGACACGATCGGCTGCCACGTCGTCCACCTCGACCACAACGTGATCGACGAGGACGGTCTGCACGCGTCCTACCTCAAAGGCATCGGGGCCGTCGCCTACCTCGCCCGCCCCGACTTCGCCCTGTTCGGTGCCGTGGCCGACGCCGCCGAGATCGGTGCCCTGGTCGACGAACTCCGTACCGCCCTGGTGGGGTCCATCGTCTCGTCCGCCTCGTCCGGGGTCACCGTATGACGACCGCGCCCGAAGCGGCCATGGACCCGGCGACCGCCGCGGCGCACAGGGCGATGCCGTACACCCGGCTGACCGACTGTGGGATGAGTCCCGCCGACGCCCGGACCCTGCTGGAGGAGACGGCGGGCGGGCGCCCGTGGATCGATGTGGCGCGCGATCTCTCGACCCGTCGTGAGAAGGCTGCCGACGACGCGCTGGCGGCGGGGCACCGGCTCACCGCCCTCCAGCACACCCGGTGGGCGATCGGCGCCGCGCTCTTCGCCCAGATGGGCGAGAACGAGGACACCCCGCTCAAGCGGGATCTCTATCTCAGGTACGACCAACTCGTCGCCCGGTACGCCGAGTTGAGCGGTCCGACGATGGAGCGGGTCGAGGTGTCCCACCAGGGCGGCCACCTCGTCGGCTGGCTCCGTCTGCCGGCCGACGGAACGGCGGCGGCGACCGTCGTCATCTGGGGTGGGCTCAGCGGCTGGGGCGCGGCGTACCTGAACACCGCCGACGCCCTCGCCGCCCGCGGCCTGGCGTGCCTTCTCGCCGAAGGCCCCGGCCAGGGAGTCCCGAGGCTGGTCGACGGTCTTCACCTCGACGAACACGCCGTCGACGGATTCGCCCGCTTCCTCGACGTGGTCCACGCCGATACGCGACTCGGTGAGGCCGTCGGCGTGCACGGCAACAGCTTCGGCGGGGTGTACGCCGCCCATCTGGCGGCCCGGGACCAGAGGGTCGGGGCCTGCGTGGTCAACGGTGCCCCCGCCACACCGCGACTGCCCAAGTTCCGTACGGCCCGCGCCCAGTTCGCCAGCGCCATCGGGACCGACAGCGAGGACGAGATGACGGCCGTCCTGGACAGCTTGCTCTTCGACCCGGCACGCCACCGGATCGCCTGCCCCGTCCTGGTCCTGCACGGCGGTCAGGACGCGATGGTCTCCGATCCCTCGGTCCAGGAGCCGTTCGTCCGGGCCGCGGGCGTCCACGGGGAGCTTCGCACCTGGCCCGACGGCGAGCACACGCTCTACAACCTCGCCGCCGAACGCGACGCGGTGG
>NZ_JBHVGZ010000093.1:0-35330 GCF_042800355.1 Streptomyces sp. NPDC057623 | reverse complement strand
ACGGAGAACTCCGGGCGGGCAGTCGGCGACGAAGCAGAAACCCTCACGGCGCGAGCCGTAAGAATCCCCCTCCTTCAGGAGGGGGAGAAGTCAAGACGTACAGCGGCGCGCCCTCGGTATCGCCGCTCGGCGAGTGGTAGACCTGCCGGACCTTGACGGCCGCCACGTCGGGCCGCAGGAACTGGGTGTGCGTCACCTCGTAGGTGACCTCGCCGTCCAGGACGGCGGTGGGCAGGACGGCACGGGTGAACTCGGCGATGGCGTCGAAGCCGATGAGGACCTTGCTGTGGCCGGTCGTCCAGAGGGCGTCGGGGTGGAAGAGGGCGAGGAAGCCGTCGGGGTCCTTGGCGCGCTGGGTGCGTTCGACGGCGGCCACGATCTCTGCGATGGCTCTGCGGTCCGCGTCGTCGCCGGGCCTGCCGCCTGTGGTGTCGCCGGCCTTGTTGTCGGCGGTGTCTACGGACTCCTTGTCTGCGGTCTCTGCGGTCTTTGCGGTGTCTCTGGACTTGTTGTCTGCGGCTTCGGTGGTCATGCGGATCACTCTGGGACCTCAAGTGGGCTTGAGGTCAAGGACTTTGGGCGAGGCCGGCGCTGTCTCAGGGCTCGGTCCGGAACAGCATCGCCGCCAGCGTCCGGAACACCTCCTCGGGGTCCCTGTCGCCGACCGGACCGTCCAGGTTGTGGCCGAGCAGCAACGTGGCGAAGCCGTGTGCCAGGGACCAGGCCGCGACGCCGGCCAGGCGGGCGTCGATGCCGAGGCTCTCGGGCTGTACGGCGGAGACGGCGCCGCGCAGCGCGTCGCCGGCCAGGGTGCGGGCCGTGGTCAGCTCCAGGTCCTCGGAGCGCAGCAGCTCCGGAGTGAACATCACCTGGAAGTGCGCGGGGTGCTCGCGCGCGAAGCGGACGTAGCGCACGCCGGCGTCCTTCAGGTCCCCGGCCTCGTGCAGCGTGTCCGCGAGCAGCCCGAACCCCTCGGCGGCGATCGCCGTGAGCAGCCCCGTGCGGTCCTTGAAGTGGTGGGCCGGCGCCGCGTGCGAGACACCGGCGCGACGGGCGAGGTCACGCAGGCTCAGCGCGGACGGACCGTCGGCGGCGATGGCGTCCAGCGCGGCCGCGAGGACGGCTCGGCGCAGGTCACCGTGGTGGTAGGGGCGGCGGGGGCGGCCGGAGTCGCCACGGGGGGACGGCTGCCGGGGCTCGGGTGGCTGGGGGGCGGAGGACATGGGAAGCAGCGTACGCACAATTTAGTCGTTGACAAGTTTCGAGGTGTCGGGCAATCTTGTCAGTGGAAAGTTACAAGGGGCGGGGATCCGGGACCTCGAACTTCGAACTGGGGGATTTGAGTTATGACACATCACGAGGAGCACCTGGGGCTGGATCGCGTACGTCAGCTCTGGCACCTGCTGGAGCCGCTGCACGCGGTGCTGTACTACGCGCCGGAAGCCTTCGAGGAGGCAGTGGCTGTCGGATATGGCACCGAGGAACGCTGGCCCAGCTATTTCCCCTACCGGGCAGCGCCGTTGGGCGAGGTCGGTGCGGAACGGGTGGCGTCCGCCTTCTACAGCTTCAGCCCCCGCATGGTCGCCGAGCACATCGATCCCGCGTGGAAGATCGCGAGTCCCGAGGCGATGCTCCAGGCGCGGACGCGGGGGATCGACCGGGCCTACCGCGCGATATTCGGCGACCGGACGGACAGCCCCGAACTGGCGGAAGCCGCGTCCCTGGCCCGCCGCGCGGCCGAGGCGGCGGACACCGCGGGCCGCCCGCTCGCCGCGGCCAACGCCGCTCTGGACTGGCCGCAGGCCCCGCACCTCCAGCTCTGGCACGCGGCGACACTCCTGCGCGAACACCGAGGGGACGGTCACATAGCAGCCCTGATGGTGGCAGGTCTCGACCCCGTCGAGTCCCTGGTGTCCTTCGCCGCGATAGGCGCCGCGTCGGTCGCACGCTTCGAGAGCCGCGGCTGGACCCCGGCGGAATGGGCGTCCGCCCGCGAGCGCCTCACCGACCGGGGGCTGGTCGACGCCGACGGGACGGCCACGGAGGCGGGCCGCGACCTCCGCCGCACCGTCGAGGCGCACACCGACCAACTCGCCGCCGCGCCTTGGCGGTCGCTCACGGCGGACGAGGTCGACCGCCTCGTGGAACTGCTGGGCGAGTTCTGGGTGGCAGTGCTCTCCTGCGGCCTGCTGCCGTCCGAGACGACGCTGGGGATCGGGAAGGCCTGAAGGCACCCTCAGAGACCACGCCCGGCTCAGGCTGCTCCCTGACCACCGGTGAATTACTTCTTCTGGTTAAGACGATGAGCGGGGTGGGCCGATGGACAGCCGACGGCTGCACGGGTGTCTTGGTTCGGTTGTCGTGCTGGCCCTTGCTCTGCTGACGGCCATGCTTCTGGGGAGGGCGTGGAGCGCCTGCGATGCGGGGGTGAACAGTTCGGCCAACGGGATATTTCTGCTCGTTGTCTTCATCCCCCTTCTCTGGCTTGTTCTGATGGCCATCTGGTTGGGGGTGGGGGCTTTGCTGGGGCGGCATCCCGTCGTCCGTGCCTTTGCCGTCGGAGTGCTGATCCTCACCGCTTCCTGGTGCGCCGTCTCGCTCTTCTGGGAAGGCGACGCCTATCACTGCCCCAGTGGCGTGCCGCCGTGGTGGCCGGGCTTCGTACCGGTACCCGGATTCTGAGACCGTCGGTGTCGGTGTCGGTGTCGGTGTCGGTGCCGGTGCCGGGTGCGGACAGCGACGGCGCGTCAGTGGTGGTCGCCGTGCCGGCCGAGGCTCTCCACGGGGGTCGCACCGGGACGGGTCCACTGCGGCACGGGGCGGCTGGTCGGACCCCAGGTGGCGTTCCCGTCCGCGTCCGAGCGCCAGTACCAGCAGGCCTGGCGGCCCACGGCCGGGTGCCTCTCGCGGACGTCGCCGATCACGGGCCGGCCCTCGGGATTGTCCTCCCACGCCTCGCCGCGGCCGTAGGGCGTCATGTCGAGCAGGCCGAGGGATCCGTTGACCCGCTCGTTGCCGCGGCCCGTCGTGGAGTAGGTGAGGAACACCCGGTCGCCGTCGCGCAGGAAGCAGGTGAGGTAGCCCATGTCGCCGCCGGCCGGGCCGTCCACGTCGCGCACCGAGTACCAGGGCTGGGTGTAGCCCATGAACTCGACGTAGGAGGCCACCTCGTCCCAACGGCCCGTGGTCACAACGGCGAACGACACCCCGCGGGCGTTGAGGTAGACGGCGTCCGTCACATGCCACGCCGTGGTGGTGCAGCCCTCGCACTGCCCCTGGTGCGGCGCGCCGTCGTACCACATGTGCTTGTAGACCACGAGCTCCTCACGGCCCTGGAAGAGGTCCAGGAACGGGACCGGGCCGGCGGGTCCGACGACCTCGACCGTCCCGTCGAACTCCACCATGGGCAGCCGGCGACGGGCCGCGGCGATGGCGTCGCCCTCACGGGTGTGGGCCTTCTCGCGCACCAGCAGCTCGTCCCGGGCAGTCTGCCAGGTGGCCAGGTCGACCACGGGCGGACGGCCGGGCAGCTCGGTGGTCGGGTCGTCCGATGGGGTCGTCATGGTGTCCTCCGTGATGTCCGGTGCCGGGCGGAGAGTCGTACGGCGCTCACAGGACAGACCCCCGACCCGGCCGGAACTCATCGCACAGGGGCGATCTCCCGGTGGCCGGAGGAACGGAAAGGCAGGGCGCGGAAAAGGCAGGGCGCGGAAATGAAGGGCGTGGGTCAGAGAGTGATCAGCTCAGGGGGAAGCCGCCCGCGGGAAGTGGGTCTCCGCGGACGGCTCCTGTTTCTCCAGGTGGTCCGGTGAAAGCCTGGCCGTGACGCGGGCGCCGACCGGTGCGCTGTGGTGTGCCCCGGCGTTCGGCGCCCTGCCCGACGGTCGCGTGGTCCTCCGTGGGTCTCCGGCCTCTATTGCTGCTCGGGCGGCCTGTCGCGGTCCATGCCGAGTCCGCGCTCCATTCGCTGCTGCGCGTCGTCGACCTGGCTCTCGTACTTGCTGCCCGTCTTCTCGTTGACCTGCCGTTCCGCGGAGTCGGACATGTCCCTTGCCTTGTCCTGCGCGTGGCGGTTCTTGAACCTGTCGAAGATGCCCATCCAGAGCTCCTTCCGGAGGTGACTCACCATCGACGATACGCCCGGGTTGCGAGCTATGCCCGCCTGACTCCGAAGTGGTCTGGACCTCCTGAATGCCGCCGTGCGCCGGGTCGCTACCGTGTGCACGACGGTGTACCAGGGAAAGCCGCCTGTGCGGGGCGGCGGCGGGCGGCAAGGGGAGGGACGCATCGTGACGCGTCGAAGGGGCGGGGCGGCGAGCGCCGCGGCGATACTCGGCATGGTGCTTGTGCTGGCGGGCTGCGAGGGCGTCGATCTGCCCGCGGCCGGGACCGAGCCCTCCGGTTCCGCCCCGGCCGCGGGCACCGGCCGCGCGGTGAGCCCGCTGGACAACCCCGACGGCACGAAGCCGGGCCTCGCGCCCCTCAGCTCGGACGCCGACCGGGCCGAGGCGCGGGCTCTCATCGGGAAGGTGGCGACCAAGGGCCGCGGCCCGAAGACGGGCTACGAGCGGGACAAGTTCGGCTACGCCTGGATGGACTCGGCCCCGGGCGGCATCCCGTTCGCCCGCAATGGCTGCGACACCCGCAACGACCTCCTCCAGCGCGATGGCGAGGACGTCCGTTTCCGCTCCGGGTCGGACTGCGTCGTGACCTCGATGACCCTGCGCGACCCGTACACGGGCCGCACGATCGACTGGGCCAAGTCCCGCGCCACGACCGTGCAGATCGACCACGTCATGCCGCTGTCGTACGACTGGCAGATGGGCGCCTCCCGTTGGCCCAAGGGCAAGCGCCAGGACATCGCCAACGACCCCCTCAACCTCATACCGGTCGACGGCCCGACCAACAGCTCCAAGGGCGACTCCGGCCCTGCCTCCTGGCTGCCCCCGAGCAAGCAGATCCGCTGCTCGTACGCGGTGCGCTTCGCCCAGGTCTCGCTGAAGTACGAACTCCCGGTGACGACCGCCGACAAGGAGATGATGCTGCGCCAGTGCGGGGGCTGACGCGTCGGCTTGCGGCCGGGTACCGAGCGGCGTGACGCCGAAAACCGCTTCCCGGCGCCGCCGCCCCGTGCCTACGGTGGCCGGCATGGAGCTGAAGGTATCGAGCCTCGCCGACCGCCCCGAGATGCTCGACCGGGTCGTGGCGATGCCGGACACCTGGCCGGAGTTCACGACCCAGGACCCCGTGGGCAACGCCCACTACGGCCGGATCCCCCGCGAACTCCCGCAGTACGCGCTGTTCGCCGAGGACGAGCGGGGCGAGGTCGTCGCCCACGCCTACAGCGTCCCGTTCGCCCTCGCCACCGAGGGCCGGGGCCGGCTGCCCGCCCGAGGCTGGGACGAGGTGCTGGTGTGGGCCTTCGCCGACCTGCGCAACGGCACCCGTCCCGACACGGTCAGCGCCATCTCCGTGGTCGTCGCCCCGCACGCCCAGGGCACCGGCCTGTCCGCCCGGATGCTCTCGGCGATGCGCGACAACGCCCGAGCCCTCGGCTTCCGCGAGGTCGTCGCCCCGGTCCGCCCCAGCGCCAAGCACCTCGAACCGCACACCCCCCTCGAGGAGTACGCCCACCGCGTACGCCCCGACGGCCTGCCCCACGACCCGTGGCTGCGTGTCCACGCCCGCGCCGGCGCCATCATCGACTCGGTCGCCCCGGCCTCCATGACCGTCGCCGGCTCGCTGGAACAGTGGCGCCGCTGGACCGGCCTGCCCTTCGACACGGCGGGTGACATCGAGGTGCCGGGCGCCCTGGTCCCGGTGCGATGTGAACCGGCGCGGGACTGCGCCGTGTACGTCGAGCCCAACGTGTGGATGCGGCACCCGCTGTGAGCCGGCCCTGCCGCGCCCCGCATTCCGCATCCCGCCCCGCATCCCGCGCCGTGACGGGCCGCCGTACGCCGACGGGGCCGGCGGCGCTGCCCCGCGACGGCCGGGTCAGCCGGACTTCTTCCAGTCCTGGCAGCCGGTGGTCTTGAAGTACACGTCCGAGGCGCTGATCGTGACGACGGCCGAACCGGTCACGTTGTCGTTCGCGATGATCGACTCCAGGCCGTGCTCGGCGTCCTTGGTGCGCTCCCAGTAGCAGGAGTCGTCGGCGTTGCCGCTGGACCTGTAGGTGCCGGGGGCGATGTCCACGCCCACTCTGAACATGCCGCCGTCGCCGGACATGGTCGAGCCGGGGGAGCCCTTCGCCTTCTCGTCGACGGCCTCCCAGTCCTTGCAGCCGCTCGACGAGAAGAGCTTGTCGGTGGCCTTGACCGTGACGTAACTGGTGCCGGTCACATTGTCGTTGGCCAGCAGCGAGTCCACCTCGCCCGAGGAGTCCTTGGCCCGCTCCCAGTAGCACATGCCGTCGGTGTTGCCGGTGGTCCGGTAGGTGCCGGGCTTGACGTCCGTACCGACCTGGAAGTCGCCGTCCCCCGCGAACGCGGCCTTCTTCTCGGCGGCCCCGGCCGCGTCCTTCTCCTTCTCGCCGCCGGTCGTGCGGTCCCCGGACGCCGAAGAGCTCTTCGCGCCGCTGCCGGAGTCGCTGTTGCCGCCGTCTCCGGCGTTCGCCGACACCGCCCCGATGACGACGATCCCCACAACGGCGCCCAGCGCGACCTTGCCCTTCATACCCATGACTGTGTCCCTCCCCCACGCACGGCGACGGCCGCCGATCGGCTGCCGCTCGTTCGCTGGGTCAATAAGAGCAGAGCGTGTGAACCGAGTCAACACGGTTCACGCGATGTCATGTGTACACGGCCGTGAATGGGTAGATCTTGCGTACGTCGGTATGCTCGGCGCACACGCAGCCGTGGGGGCGATGCGGATGACGAGGGGAGCGGGCCGGTGCAGGACAACGCGACAGAGGTGACCGCCGCCGGGATCGCCCGGCTCGCCGGTGTCGGACGGGCCGCCGTGAGTAACTGGCGCCGCCGTCACGCCGACTTCCCGAAGCCCGTCGGCGGCACCGAGACCAGCCCCTCCTTCGCCCTCGCCGAGGTCGAGGCATGGCTGCGCAAGCAGGGCAAGCTCGCCGAGGTCCCCCTGCGGGAACGCGTCTGGCAGCAGCTCGCCGGCCATCCCGAGGGCCCGGTCGCCGCGCTGCTGCACGCCGGTTGCGTCCTTCTGCTCATCCATGACCGGCCCACGGTCTGGCTGGAGGTCGGCGCCGGTTCCGACGAGCGGCTCGCGGCGATGCTGCCCGGGGCGCTGGAGCAGGTGCTCGTGCCGAGGTTCGGTGCGGTGGCCAGGCGTGGGGGCCGGGGTGGGCGGACCGGCGACGGTGTTCACAGCGCGACGGCTTCCGGGGCGGTCTCGGCTGTGAACACGACGGTGGCTGTGAACGCCACCTCGCCCGTTCACCCCGATTCAGGCGCGGGCGGCCTGGGCGCCGTGAACACCCAGTCGCGCGAGTCCACGCCGCCGACTGTTCACAGCGCCCCCGGCGTGAACGCACCGGACCCTGTGAACACTCCGCCGACTGTTCACGCAGCGCCCACCACCACGCCGGGGACCCCTGGGATGTCGGCCACTCCCGTCACCCCGACCACTCCCACCACTTCAGCCGCCCGCACCACTTCAGCCGCCCGCACCACCCCAGCCGCACCCACCACCTCGGCCGCCCTCACCACTCCGGCCACACCCATCACCCCAGCCGCCCCCATCACCCCCACCACCCCCGCCGTCCGCCTCCCCACCGGCCCCGAACTCCTCCCCTCCGCCCCCCTCCTGCGCGGCGCCGCCGAGTTGGCCGCCGAGTTGGGGGCCCGCCAGACGTTCGAGTTCCTGCTCGGCCGGCATCTCGACGCCAACCCGCGCCAGTACACGCTCACCCCCGCCGAACTCGCCGGTCTCATGGCGGACCTGGCCGGCCCCGCCCGCACCGTCCTCGACCCCGCCTGCGGCACCGGCGCCCTGCTGCGCGCCGTCTCCCCCCGCCCCGACCAGGAGCTGTACGCCCAGGACAGCGCCCCGGACCTCGCCGCGCTCACCGCGCTCCGGCTCGCCCTTCAGACCCGGACCGCCGTACGCGGCGCCGTCGGCGACACCTTGCGTGCCGACGCCCACCCCGAGCTGCACGCCGACGCCGTGCTGTGCCACCCGCCGTTCAACGAGCGCAACTGGGGGCACGACGAACTCGCCTACGACCCGCGCTGGGAGTACGGCTTCCCGGCCCGCACCGAGTCCGAGCTGGCCTGGGTGCAGCACGCCCTCGCCCGGCTCAGGGACGGCGGCACCGCGGTCCTGCTGATGCCGCCCGCCGCCGCGTCCCGCCGCTCCGGCCGCCGTATCCGCGCCGACCTGCTGCGGCGTGGGGCGCTGCGTGCCGTGATCGCCCTGCCGGTCGGCGCGGCACCGCCGTACAACATCCCGCTCCATCTGTGGGTGCTGCGCAGGCCCGACCGGGCGCCGGGGCAGCCCGAGGTGCTGCTCGCCGACGTGGGGCAGTTCGCCGGCGAGGCGCGGGGAGGGCCCGACTGGCAGGCGGTGCGGGACGCCGTGCTCGACGCCTGGCGCGTCCACGACCGCACCGGTTCGCTCGACGAACGCCCCGGCCTGGCCCGCTCGTTGCCCGTCATCGAGCTCCTCGACGACGACGTCGACCTCGCCCCGGCGCGCCATCTCCCGCCCCCGACGGCGGCCGACGGCGTCGAGCAGCTCGCGGCCGTGCGGGACCGGCTCGGTGAGACCCTGCGCCTGACCGGCGACCTCACCCCGCCGCCCGCCGACGCCACCCGGGCCGCCCCGCGCTGGCCGCTCACCACCATCGGCGAACTCGCACGTGGGGGCGCACTGGTGCTGCGGACCGGCGGAAGCGGCGGCCACGCGCGCGTGCCCGTCCTCACCGACAACGACGTCCTCGCCGGAACGGCTCCCTCCGGGACGCTGCCCGAGAGCGACGAGCAAGCGGTGCTGACGGAGCCGGGCGATGTGGTCGTGCCGGTGCTGGGCGGCGGCTCCATCGCGCGCGTGATCGACGACGCGACCCGGGGCGCCGCCCTGGGCCGCAACCTCGTCCTCCTGCGCCCCGATCCCACGGCACTCGACCCGTGGTTCCTCGCCGGCTTCCTGCGCGGCACCGCCAACAACCGGCAGGCCAGCAGCTACGCCTCCACCGCCACCCGCCTCGACGTGCGCCGGCTCCAACTGCCCCGGCTCCCGTTCGACGAACAACGCCGCTACGGCGCCCGCTTCCGCGCCCTCGACGAGTTCGAGCGGGTGCTCAGGCAGGCGGGCCGGCTGGGGGAGCAGCTCGTGCGGGGCATGTACGACGGCCTGACGGACGGGACGGTCGCGCCCGACTGAGCGGGAAGCCGGCCGGGAGCCCAACCGCAGCCGACCGGAAGCCGATCCTCCGCCCGACCTGCGTCGTCGTACGAAGTGATCAGCACGACAACGGTTCGGTACAACCGGTGACCGTATGTCGGTGTCGACCTATACGCTCGAAGCGACAATCGCACGACCGTACTTCAGGCATCGATCGGGAGCAGCCATGCAAGGCCACGGCTACACGCAGCCGGTGAAGCAGCCGCCGCCCACCGGGTGGCTGGTCTTCCTGCGCGTGTTCTTCGTCGTGATCTCCGTGCTGAGCTTCGGCCTGCTGATGTGGACGATGATGCTGCGCCTGGCCATCGTGACCCGCAAGGCGCTCGACTGGGGCCTCTTCGCGGCGTCGATCGTGGTGGAGTTCGGCGGCCTGATCCTGATGGGTCTGGAGCCGGGCGACGAGATCCACACCGCGGGCGGCTGGACGGGCCTGGCTCTCGTCCTGGGCGGCATGGTGGCCGCGATCGCGTACTACCTCGCCGCGGACATACGCCACTTCCACCAGCTCCGCTTCCCCGGCTACGGCGCGCAGCGGCCCCCGGTCGCGGCCCCGGCGTACGGCTATCCGCAGCCCGGGTCGCCGTACAGCACCGGGACCGCGCAGGCGACCCCGCTGCCCCAGACCTCGCTGCCCCAGACCCCGATGCCCCGCACCCCGCCCGCCCACACTCCGGCCTCCCACACCCCGATACCCCGCGACGCCGCCCCCCACAGCCCCGTACCGCCGCCCCAGGCCCCGCAGCGCCCCGCGCCCGCGCGCATCGACCAGGTGCGCGCCGAGCTCGACGAGCTCAGTGACTACCTGCGCCAGCACGACGGCCGGCACGACGGCAACCACGAGGGCGGAAGGTGAGCGTGGCGACAGGACGTGTCGTCGCCGGCCGCTACGAACTGTCCACGCTCATCGGGCAGGGCGGCATGGGACAGGTGTGGACGGCGTACGACCAGCGGCTCGACCGCCGCGTGGCGGTGAAGCTGCTGCGCCCCGACAAGGTGGCCGGACAGGAGGCGGACGAGCTGCGCCGCCGGTTCGTGCGCGAGTGCCGGGTGACCGCGCAGGTCGACCACCCCGGGCTCGTCACCGTGCACGACGCGGGCAGTGAGGGCGAGGAGCTGTTCCTCGTCATGCAGTACGTCGACGGCGCCGACCTCGCCGACCACCTCGCCGAACACGACCCGTACCCCTGGCCGTGGGCGGTCGCGGTCGCCGCGCAACTGTGCGCCGTGCTCAGCGCGGTGCACGCCGTGCCGATCGTCCACCGCGACCTCAAGCCGCGCAATGTGATGGTGAAGCAGGACGGCACGGTCACCGTCCTCGACCTCGGCGTCGCCTCCGTCATCGACGCCGACACCACCCGGCTCACCCACACCGGCACCCCCATCGGCTCGCCCGCCTACATGGCGCCCGAGCAGGCGATGGGCGGCGCGGTCGGCCCGTACACCGACCTGTACGCACTGGGCGTGCTCCTGCACGAACTGCTGAGCGGAGACGTGCCGTTCTCCGGCTCGACCGCGCTCGGCGTGCTGCACCGGCATCTGTACGAGCCCCCGCTGCCCGTGCGCCGCATCCGCTCGGAGGTCCCGGAGGCACTCGAAGCCCTGGTCCTGCGTCTGCTGGCGAAGGACCCGCAGCACCGCCCCGCCTCGGCACAGGAGGTGTACGAGGACCTGGAGCCGCTCCTGCCCGCGCACGGGACACCCACCGGATCGCCCCTCGACCCCACGCGCCCCTTCCTGCGCCCGCACGCGCCCTGGCCGGACCGCGCCCGCACCCTCGCGCCGCAGCCCGCCCCGGCGACACCGGTGCCACCCGCCGCCGAGAAACCGGACGTCGCGCGTGCCGTCGACGAGGTCAAGCGCCTCCTCGGTGAGGGCCGCATCACCCAGGCCGTCGACATCCTCGGCGCGATCCTGCCCGCCGCGGCAGAACAGCACGGCGAGCACTCGCCGGTGGTCCGCACCCTGCGCAAGCAGTACGCGGCCACCCTCATGGACGACGGCCAGTACCGGCGCGCGCTGCCCGAACTGCGCCGCCTCGCCGACGAACGCGCCGCCGAGGCCGGCCAGGCCGACCCGCAGTGCCTGCGCTTCCGCTTCGACGCCGCCCAGTGCCTGGAACAGCTCGGCGAACCGGCGGCCGCGCTCGCCGAGTACCGGGCGCTGCTGCCGTACTACGAGAACCAGTACGTCTCCGGCGACCCCCAGCTCGCCCACGACGTCCGCCGCCGTATCGGCCACCTCCTGCTCGCCGTCGGTGACCGCCCCGCCGCTCACGACACCCTGGCCCGCCTGCTGCTCGACGTGGAGCGTCTGCACGGTCCCGGCCACCCGCTCGCGGGAGAGGTGCGGCGGACGCTCCAGTGGCTGGGGCAGGTGCGCGGCTAGTTTTTGCCGGGGGTTGAGGGATCTTTGTGATCCCCACGGGTTCCTGTTTCCCGAACACAGGACCGGCGCCGGATACGTTGCGAGCCGCTTTTCCCGGCCCGCGACGTCACGCGGAGCCACACGAACTTCCGCGAACCATGGGGTGGGACCACACATGTCCGGTCATCGTCAGTCCAAGCGCCGCAGATACCTCGCCTGGGCCGTCACCGGTGCCGCCGTCGTCGCCGGCGCCGGTATCGCCGCGCAGACCTCCATGGCCGCGACGACCTGGCCCGCCCAGCGCACCTTCATCGGCCGCGCCTTCGACACCTGCGCCGCCCCCTCCCTCGCCGCGATGAAGGCCTGGCACGGCGGCGGCTTCTACGGGGCCGCCGCCGTCTACGTCGGCGGCAGGAACCGCGGCTGCTCCCAGCCCAACCTCACCGCCTCCTGGGTGAAGTCGGTCAGCACCGTCGGCTGGAAGCTCATCCCGCTCTACGTCGGCGCCCAGCCGCCCTGCCAGACCGGCTCCAACCCCGAGAAGCTCACCGCCTCCACCGCCGCCTCCCTCGGCACGACGGACGCCGCGGACGCGGTGACCAGGACCGCCGCGCTCGGCATGAAGGCCGGCAGCCCGGTCTACCTCGACATGGAGCCGTACGACATCACGAACAAGGCGTGCAACGACGCCGTCCTCACCTATGTGCGCGCCTTCGACAAGGCACTGCGTGCCAAGACGTACCGCAGCGGCTACTACGGCTTCACCAGCTCCAGCGCGAAGGCGATCGCGAACGCCACCGACAGGACGGACCTGCCGGGCAACCTCTGGTACGCGCTGTGGGACAAGCAGAACACCACGACCGCGGACTGGCCGTTCGGCAGGACCCAGTTCACCAACCACAGCCGGGGCCACCAGTACATGGTCAACAGCAAGGAGACGCGGGGCGGCTACACGATCACCGTGGACCGCGACGCGTGGGACGGCCCGGTGGCCATCACGGGCTGACCCGGTGGTCAGCACGGCTGACCCCCGCTTGGCGGGTGCGGCGGTGCCCGAAGTCCTGGTGAATCGTTGGTCGAATGGGTTGGCCAGAGCTTGCCCACTGCCTACCATCGATCACCGCAAGACTTTGTGCACCGTCGCACAAGCTCTTCCTCGGGAGGTCTCCTTGCACCGCCGCCGTCGCACCGCGCTCCTCCTCTCCGCCGCGATCGTCGCGGCGCCCCTGCTCACCGCCTGCGGAAGCGATGCGCGTCCCGGCGCGGCGGCCGTCGTCGGCGGCCAGCGGATCACCGTCGCGCAGCTGGAGAACCGGGTGGGCGAGGTACGCGCGGCACAGCGCGCGGCCGTACCGGACGACGCCCAGTACGCGCAGGTCATCGCCAAGTCCGGCACTCTCCCGCGCGACGTCCTGCACACCATGGTCCTCGACCAGGTGCTGCACCGCGCGGCCCAGGACGCGGGCGTGACCGTCACCCGCAAGGAGCTCCAGCGGATGCGCGGCGGCCTGGAGCAGCAGGTCGGCGGCGCCAAGGCACTGGAGACCGCCTGGCTCCAGCAGTACGGCATCCCGCCGCAGCGCCTCGACGAGAACCTCCGCCTCCAGCTGGAGGCCCAGAAACTCGCCACCTCGCTCGGCACCGACACCGGCAAGCCCGCGTTCTGGAACGCCCTGTCCGCGGCGTCCAGGAAACTCGACATCGACCTCAACCCGCGCTACGGCACCTGGGACGTCCAGAAGAGCGGCCGGGCCGACGCCAAGACGCCGTGGGTGCGCGAGGTGACGGCCAGGGGGACGCAGCAGACGGCGTAGCCGTGCGGCCTGACGGTTCCGCCTGTGGATAACTCGGGGGGCTGTCGGCGACGTGGGTTACGTTCGGATCGTGAACGCAACCAGTCCCGACGCCGCTCCCGGCGCCGAAGCCGCCCCCGGCCGCATCGTCCTGCTCACCACCAGCCACCGTGTCGCGCCCGGCCTGCTGTCCTGGCCCGCCTGGCAGGCGCTGCGCGCGGCCGACCGTGTGCTGTGCGCGGACGGCGCGCATCCGCAGCTGCCGTATCTGCGCGAGGCCGGGATAGCGGTCGACGAGGCCGCCCCGACCGCCGAGCAGCTGATCGACGCGTGCGCCGGCGGCCGTACGGCCGTGGTCGTGGCCACGGGTGAGGGCGAGCCGGCCCTCACCGACGGCCTCGCCCGCCTCGCGGGCACCGGCCGCATGCGCATGCCGGACCTGGAACTGCTTCCCGCCTCCTACGACCTGCCCGGTGCCCGCCTCCTCGACCTCGTGCAGGTCATGGACCGGATCCGCGTCGAGTGTCCGTGGTCCTCCCAGCAGACCCACAAGGGCCTGGCGAAGTACGGCATCGAGGAAGCGTACGAACTCGTCGAGGCGATCGAGGACGGCGACCGCGACGAACTCCGCGAGGAACTGGGCGACGTGTTGTTGCAGGTCGTCTTCCACGCCCGGATAGCACAGGAGGACGCGGACGCCCCCTTCTCCATCGACGACGTGGCCGGCGGCATCGTCACCAAGCTCATCCACCGGCACCCGCACGTCTTCGGCGACGAGACGGCGACGACCCCCGAAGAGGTCAAGGAGCACTGGCTGCGCACGAAGGCGGTGGAGAAGCGGCGGGAGTCGGTGACGGAGGGCGTCCCCCTCGGCCAGCCGGGCCTCGCCCTCGCGGCGAAGCTGGCGTCGCGTGTCAGAACGGCGGGGCTGGAGGTGCCGCTGCCGACGGGGGAGGGCCTCGGGTACGAGCTGCTCGCGCTGGCGGTCCGGGCGGAGGCGGCCGGGGTGGATCCGGAGGCGGCTCTGCGGGTCGCGGCTCGGACCTACCGCGATGCCGTGCGGGCCGCTGAGGGGCTGACGGCTCCGGATACCGTCGAGGAGTGACAGACCAGCCCGCCTCCAGCAGCACCGCTCCCAGCAGCAGTACCCCCAGCGGGGCCACGCCCACGAGCACCACCCCCGAAGCCCCCGACCTCTTCACCTGGGAGTTCGCCACCGACCCCTACCCCGCCTACGCCTGGCTCCGCGACCACGCGCCCGTTCACCGGACCCGCCTGCCCAGCGGCGTGGAGGCCTGGCTGGTCACCCGTTACGCCGACGCCAAGCAGACCCTCGCCGACAACCGGCTCTCCAAGAACCCGGCCCACCACCACGAGCCCGCGCACGCCAAGGGCAAGACCGGTATCCCGGGGGAACGCAAGGCCGAGCTCATGACGCACCTGCTCAACATCGACCCGCCGGACCACACCAGGCTGCGCAGGCTCGTGGCCAAGGCCTTCACGCCCCGCAGGGTCGCCGAGTTCGCCCCCCGGGTGCAGGAGCTCACCGACCAGCTCATCGACCGGTTCGCCACCGAGGGAACCGCCGATCTGATCCACGATTTCGCCTTCCCGCTCCCCATCTACGCCATCTGCGACCTGCTCGGCGTTCCGCGTGAGGACCAGGACGACTTCCGTGACTGGGCGGGCATGATGATCCGGCACCAGGGCGGCCCGAGGGGCGGAGTCGCCCGGTCCGTGAAAAAGATGCGGGGCTATCTCGCCGAGCTCATCCACCGCAAGCGCGAGGCGCTCCCCGAGACCCCCGCCCCCGGCGAGGACCTCATCTCCGGCCTCATCCGCGCCTCCGACCACGGTGAGCACCTCACCGAGAACGAGGCCGCGGCCATGGCCTTCATCCTGCTGTTCGCCGGCTTCGAGACGACCGTCAACCTCATCGGCAACGGCACCTACGCGCTGCTCACCCACCCCGAGCAACGCGCTCGTCTCCAGGCGGCGTTGGCCGCCGAGGAGAGGGGCCTCCTGGAAACCGGCGTGGAGGAACTCCTCCGCTACGACGGCCCCGTGGAACTGGCCACGTGGCGCTTCGCCACCGAGCCGCTCACCCTCGGCGGACAGGACATCGCGGCCGGCGATCCCGTCCTCGTCGTCCTGGCCGCCGCCGACCGGGACCCGGCACGGTTCGCCGACCCCGATGTCCTCGATCTCGCCCGCCGAGACAACCAGCACCTCGGGTACGGCCACGGCATCCACTACTGCCTCGGCGCCCCGCTCGCCCGGCTGGAGGGCCAGACCGCCCTCGGCACGTTGCTCACCCGCCTCCCGGACCTCCGACTCGCCGTGGACCCGGGCGAGTTGAGATGGCGCGGCGGACTCATCATGCGCGGGCTGCGCACGCTTCCGGTGGAGTTCACCCCAGTTGGGTGAGTGCGTCCCCCTTGGCAAACGTGACACGCGCTCAAGTCTGTGATCTTCACGTGATCTGCGCGGCATTAACTTGTGACAAGTGATCGTCTGCCTATACCTTCACGCATCAACGACGGCGCCCAGGTTTCACGCGCCGCGGTCACCGTTGTCTCGCGAAAGGTCCCCGCATGCTCTCCGGGAACGGTCGTCACCGTCGCCCCCGTCAGGCCCCGGCTCTCCTCGTCGCGGCCGGAGTGACCGGGTCCGCCATCGCCATCCCGCTGCTCGGCGCCACCAGCGCGAGCGCCGCCGACGGCACCGTGTGGGACAAGGTGGCCGAATGCGAGAGCGGCGGCTCCTGGAGCGCCGACGAAGGCAACGGCCAGTACGGCGGGTTGCAGCTGACCCAGGACGACTGGGAGAAGTACGGCGGCCTGGACTACGCCTCCAGCCCCGACCTGGCGAGCCGTTCCCAGCAGATCGCCGTGGCCCAGGACATCCTCGCGGACCGGGGTACCAGCCCCTGGGGCACCTGTGCGGTGCTCAACGGACTCACCAAGAAGTCCGGGGCTCTCGACCTCGACACAGGGGTGGGTGAGGACTCGCCCTCCGAGGTGTCCGGCTCGTCCGGCTTGCTCGATTCATCCGGCTCGTCCAACTCATCCAATTCATCGGACTCATCCGACTCGTCCGGGAAGTCGGACCAGAAGGACGACTCCTCTGACGCGTCGAGTGACTCCTCGGACGCTGCGTCTGATTCGTCCCGGGATTCTTCCCCTTCGCCCTCTTCGTCCCCTTCATCACCTTCGGCGGATGACGCCGACGCGTCCGACGCGTCGCCCGACACCAAGGCGTCGCAGTCGTCCGACGGCTCTCCCGTGGAGGACTTCGAGGGTGACAATCAGGACAATGTGGTGCAAGACGTAGGCTCCTGGAGCCTTGTCGACACCGGAGCGGTCGACGCCGGGACGTCCGGCCCGGGGCGCCATCGGGGCCCCAGTGCCGACGAGAGCAAGGCCGTCGACGGTGCCGACAAGTCCGCCAAGTCCTCCGGCCGTCACGCCTCCTACGACGTCCGCGCCGGCGACACTCTCGCCTCCATCGCCGACTCCCTTGACCTCGAGGGCGGGTGGCGTGCGCTGTACGACGCGAACAAGGACGCCATCGGCGCTGACGCGAACCACATCTTCGCCGGTCAGACCCTGGACGTCCCCGTCGAATAACGGTCGAACAGGGCGAAAAACAGCGCGAGTTCGCGTCACTATTCGCACCTGAATGTCCGTTTTGAGGGCGGTGAGAGATAGATCTCAGAAGCCCTGATCGTCTTTGTAAAACCCGGAATCGCATGTCTACGGTCATGACCGCTCGCCACCAGTGCGAGCCCCGACAGCCGTCACGCCGAATCCTGCCGGCGGCCGTGCGGGAACAGTCGTCGCGTCAAGCGCCGTAGGCAGGAGCGGGGGACCCAAGGTAAGCGCCGGGTCCGGCAGTTGAGGCTCTTCGGGGCCGCACGGCCGGAACCGGCTCGGGGTGAAGTCGCGCAACAGCAGCCGAGAGGCGAGCGTGCGCGGCCGGGCAACTCAACCGGCCCGAACCCGACAGCTCACCTCGTAGGCGTCGGTGAGGGGATCTCTCCATGCTGTTTTCCAGCAAGGGCAAGCACCGTCGTCCGTCCAAGGCCGCTCGCGCCATAGCCGTCGTCGGCGTCACCGGCGCCGCCGCGGTCGCCGCCCCGCTGATGGCGGCCGGCAGCGCCTCCGCCGCCACCGCCTCCGAGTGGGACGCCGTCGCCCAGTGCGAGGCCGGCGGCAACTGGTCCATCAACACCGGCAACGGCTACTACGGCGGTCTGCAGTTCTCCGCCTCGACCTGGGCCGCGTACGGCGGCACGGCGTACGCCGCCACCGCCGACCAGGCCACCAAGGCCCAGCAGATCGAGATCGGCGAGAAGGTCCTCGCGGGCCAGGGCAAGGGTGCCTGGCCGAACTGCGGCACCGGCCTGTCGAGCGCCGCGTACAGCGGCTCCGGCTCCTCGCAGAGCACCGGGACCGCCCCTCGCGCCACCGAGGAGCAGCCGGCCTCCCGCTCCGCCGAGCGTCCGGCCGCCGAGAAGAAGTCGACCAAGACCGTCACCACCCCGACCGGCAAGAAGGTCAAGAAGGGCGACGGCGAGTACAAGGTCGTCAAGGGCGACACCCTCAGCTCGATCGCCGAGGCCGAGAAGGTCAAGGGCGGCTGGGAGAAGCTGTTCCAGCTGAACAAGGACATCGTCGAGGACGCCGACCTCATCTACCCCGGTCAGCAGCTGCACCTGAAGTAATACGCGGGAAACAGCTGAACCACAGCGCCCTCACAGCCGTGGACCTCATCGTGAAGGCGTCGTGAGGGTCACCCCCGTCCCCGCGAACTCCCCGCCTCGGTGCGTCTTCCCCCGTACGCACCGGGGCGGGGCTTTTTTGTGCCGGTGTCTTTGTTCCGTTCGGAAACAATTTACTCTCGGTTCTGTCCACGGGGCGGTCGACCGCTGGCTGAACGCCCGGAGCCGGTTAGGCTCGTCTCGCAGTACCCACCGCGGACCGCTTACCCGCGTCACATCCCAAGAAGGAGATGCTCGTGCCGTCCATCGACGTCGTCGTAGCCCGGGAAATCCTCGACTCGCGAGGCAACCCCACCGTCGAGGTCGAGGTCGGCCTCGACGACGGCAGCACGGGTCGTGCCGCCGTTCCGTCCGGTGCCTCCACGGGTGCCTTCGAGGCCATCGAGCTCCGCGACGGCGACCCCAACCGCTACCTGGGCAAGGGTGTCGAGAAGGCCGTCCTCGCCGTCATCGAGCAGATCGGCCCGGAGCTCGTCGGCTACGACGCCACCGAGCAGCGCCTGATCGACCAGGCCATGTTCGACCTGGACGCCACCGACAACAAGGGCTCCCTCGGCGCCAACGCCATCCTCGGCGTCTCCCTCGCCGTGGCCCACGCCGCCTCCGAGGCCAGCGACCTGCCGCTGTTCCGCTACCTGGGCGGCCCGAACGCGCACCTGCTGCCAGTGCCGATGATGAACATCCTGAACGGCGGCTCGCACGCCGACTCCAACGTGGACATCCAGGAGTTCATGATCGCCCCCATCGGCGCGGAGTCCTTCTCCGAGGCCCTGCGCTGGGGCGCCGAGGTCTACCACACCCTCAAGAAGGTGCTGAAGACCAAGGGCCTGTCCACCGGCCTCGGCGACGAGGGCGGCTTCGCCCCGAACCTGGAGTCCAACCGCGCCGCGCTCGACCTCATCATCGAGGCCATCAAGCAGGCCGGTTACGTCCCCGGCGAGCAGATCGCGCTCGCGCTCGACGTCGCCGCGTCCGAGTTCTACAAGGACGGCGCGTACGAGTTCGAGGGCAAGTCCCGCTCGGCCGCCGAGATGACCGAGTACTACGAGGAGCTCGTGGCGGCCTACCCGCTCGTCTCCATCGAGGACCCGCTGTTCGAGGACGACTGGGCCGGCTGGAACGTCATCACCGAGAAGCTGGGCGACAAGGTCCAGATCGTCGGCGACGACCTCTTCGTCACCAACCCGGAGCGCCTGGCCCGCGGCATCGAGGAGGGCTCCGCCAACGCCCTGCTCGTCAAGGTGAACCAGATCGGCTCGCTGACCGAGACCCTGGACGCCGTCGAGATGGCCCAGCGCAACGGCTTCAAGTGCATGATGTCCCACCGCTCCGGCGAGACCGAGGACGTCACCATCGCCGACCTCGCCGTCGCGGTGAACTGCGGCCAGATCAAGACCGGCGCCCCGGCCCGCTCGGACCGCGTCGCCAAGTACAACCAGCTGCTGCGCATCGAGGAGATCCTCGACGACGCCGCGGTGTACGCCGGCCGTAGCGCTTTCCCGCGCTTCAAGGGCTGAGCAAGGCACACCCCGGCTGACCGGCTGACCCCCACCTGGGGTGAGCCTTAGCCAGTCGTACGTACGTCCCCGTACTCGGTCCCGTACCGTGTGCGGGGACGTACGCGTGTGAAACGGGAGGCGGGACATGGCCGTCAAGGACCGGGACCGGTTCTCCACCGCGACCAGGATCCGGCTGCTCGGCGAGCAGACGGCGGCCCGCGTCTACCGCTCCCAGACGAAGCGGCAGGCCCGGCGCTCCAGGCTCACCGGACGCGCCGCGCTGCTCGCGCTGGTCCTCTGCTCCATGGTCGTGGCGCTGGCCTACCCCATAAGGCAGTACGTCTCCCAGCGCGCCGAGATCGCCGACATGCAGCGGCAGAAGGAGGAGGCCGCCCAGCGCGTCGAGCAGCTGCGCGACCTCAAGGCACGCTGGCAGGACGACGCGTACGCCGAGCAGCAGATCCGGCTGCGGCTGCACTATGTGCTGCCCGGGGAGACCGGCTACGTCGTCGTCGACCCGGACGCGGCCAAGCAGGCGCGCACCGACCAGAGCGCGGCAGACCGCCCCTGGTACGCGAACATCTGGGACGGGGTCGACAAGGCCGACGCCGCCGACCACTGAGCCCAGCGAGACCCGATAGAAAGACAGGCATGCACACGCCCCCGCCGCCCACCCCGCGTACCGAGCCCACCGACGCGGACGTCGAGGCCTTCAAGCAGCAGCTCGGGCGTCCCCCGCGCGGGCTGCGCGCGATCGCGCACCGGTGCCCGTGCGGCCAGCCGGACGTCGTCGAGACGGCCCCGCACCTGCCCGACGGCACGCCCTTCCCGACGCTGTACTACCTGACGTGCCCGAAGGCGTCGTCGGCGATCGGCACGCTGGAGGCGAACGGCGTGATGAAGGAGATGACGGCCCGGCTGGAGAGCGACCCGGAGCTGGCCGCCTCCTACCGGGCCGCGCACGAGGACTACGTACGGCGCCGCGACGAGATCGACGAGCTGAAGGGCTTCCCGAGCGCGGGCGGCATGCCGGACCGGGTGAAGTGCCTGCACGTCCTGGTCGCGCACTCGCTGGCGGCCGGGCCCGGGGTCAACCCACTGGGCGACGAGGCGATCGCCATGCTGCCGGAGTGGTGGAGCAAGGGGGCCTGCGTGACGCTCCCGGAGGAGTCCGCGAAGCCCGACGAGTCCGAGGAAGGCGGCCGGTGACCCGCGTCGCCGCCATCGACTGCGGCACGAACTCCATCCGGCTCCTCGTCGCCGACGTCGACCCGGGTACCGGGGAACTCGTCGACCTGGACCGCCGTATGACCATCGTGCGTCTGGGGCAGGGCGTCGACCGCACGGGCCGGCTCGCCCCCGAGGCGCTGGAGCGCACCTTCGCCGCCTGCCGGGACTACGCGGCGATCATCAAGGAGCACGGCGCCGAGCGGCTCCGCTTCGTCGCCACCTCCGCCTCCCGGGACGCCGAGAACCGGGACGAGTTCGTGCGCGGGGTCATGGACATCCTGGGCGTCGAGCCCGAGGTCGTCACCGGGGACCAGGAGGCCGAGTTCTCCTTCACCGGGGCGACGAAGGAGCTGGTGGGCCGCGAGGACCTGCACCGGCCCTACCTCGTCGTGGACATCGGCGGCGGGTCGACCGAGTTCGTCGTCGGCGAGGAGCGGGTCCGCGCGGCACGCTCCGTGGACGTCGGCTGCGTGCGGATGACCGAGCGCCACCTGGTCCGCGACGGCGTCGTCTGCGACCCGCCCTCCGCGGAGCGGATCGCCGCGATGCGGGCCGACATCGAGGCGGCCCTCGATCTCGCCGAGGAGACGGTGCCGCTGCGCGAGGCGAAGACACTGGTGGGGCTCGCCGGTTCGGTCACCACGATCTCGGCGATCGCGCAGGACCTGCCCGAGTACGACTCGGCCCGCATCCACCACTCCCGGATCACCCACGACCGGGTCCGCCGGATCACCGAGTGGCTGCTGCACTCCACCCACGCCGAGCGCGCGGCCGTACCCTCCATGCACCCGGGGCGAGTTGACGTCATCGCCGCGGGCGCGCTGGTGCTGCTCGCCATCATGGAGCGGATCGGTGCCGAGGAGGTCGTCGTCAGCGAGCACGACATCCTCGACGGCATCGCCTTCCAGGTGGCGGAAGACGCCGAAGCGGGCAGGCGCAGCGACTGACCTGCGGCGAACACGGAACGGCCCCGGAACCTCGTCGAGGAACCGGGGCCGTCGTGTGACCGCCCTTGCGGGCTTGTCCGTCAGTTGCAGAGGAGGACGAGGAGGCCGCTGCACCCTCCGTCGTCGCCCCCGTAGGCCGTAGTCGCCTGTACGGCGGTGGCCTTCGTGGCGGCGGGGTGGGAGGGCGTGGCGGCCGCGGCCGTGGCCGCCCCCGCTGCGAGGGCGATGCCGAGGGCAGCGCCGACCGTGACTATTCGCGAGGTGGCCCGCTGGAGGGCCTTCTGTGAGGTGATCATGGCTGCACGTTATGTGGCCTTCTGATCAATTTCGCGCGGAGTGTGGCCGACCGAGTGACGGCCATGCGGGAACGGTGACCCGGGTCGCGTCGGCGGGGTGGTCCGGGTCCCGTTTGCTACTGGTTGGTAGCCGTCGACTGAGCAGGTCGGCTAGCGTATGAGCGCCCCCGAGGGGGCCTTTCGGGGCCGCCGGGGAGCCCCCGACGGTGCCTGTCCGAGAAAGTTCGTGAAGTTCTTCACAAGGAATTGGGCCCTGGAGAAGCACGGATGGGCGCCGGTTGACCCTTCCGAGGGGTGAACAGGGCCTTGAACATGTTCAGATGGCCGGTGTAAAGATGCTTGGAGAGGCTCTCTCCGGATGATGTTCCGACCCGCTCACAGAGGGCCCGGAGAGTCAGAGAGGCAGCTCACGCGGCATTGACAACGGGGCGTAGCGCTTCCCGGTTCCCCATCGTGACCATGACCTGGGTCACGCGGGCCGGGGAGTGTAGCACAGGGCCTGCAAGAGCTTGTGAAGGGGCGCACGAGCGACCCCCCTGAGGCGGGTGGATACTCGATGGCATGAGCACCACGGAGCGTCCCAGGATCCTCGTAGTAGGCGGTGGGTACGTAGGCCTGTACGCAGCTCGGCGCATCCTCAAGAAGATGCGCTACGGAGAGGCGACCGTCACGGTCGTCGACCCCCGGTCGTACATGACCTACCAGCCCTTCCTCCCCGAAACCGCCGCCGGCAGCATCTCCCCGCGCCACGTCGTCGTCCCGCTGCGACGCGTGCTGCCCAAGGCGGAGGTCCTCACCGGCCGGGTCACCACCATCGATCAGGACCGCAAGGTCGCCTCGATCGCCCCGCTGGTCGGCGAGGCGTACGAGCTGCCCTTCGACTACCTGGTCATCGCGATGGGCGCGGTCTCCCGCACCTTCCCGATCCCCGGCCTCGCCGAGCAGGGCATCGGCATGAAGGGCATCGAGGAGGCCATCGGCCTGCGCAACCACGTGCTGGAGCAGCTGGACAAGGCCGACTCCACCACCGACGAGGAGATCCGCCGCAAGGCGCTCACCTTCGTCTTCGTCGGCGGCGGCTTCGCCGGTGCCGAGACCATCGGTGAGGTCGAGGACATGGCCCGCGACGCGGCCAAGTACTACACCAGCGTCTCCCGCGAGGACATGCGGTTCGTCCTGGTCGACGCCGCCGACAAGATCCTGCCCGAGGTCGGCCCCAAGCTCGGCCAGTACGGCAAGGAGCACCTGGAGGCCCGCGGGGTCGAGGTCTACCTCTCCACCTCGATGGACTCCTGCGTCGACGGCCACGTCGTGCTGAAGAACGGGCTCGAGGTCGACTCCAACACCATCGTGTGGACCGCCGGCGTCAAGCCGAACCCGGCGCTGTCCCGCTTCGGCCTGCCCCTCGGTCCCCGCGGTCACGTCGACTGCGAGCCGAGCCTCCAGGTCAAGGGCACCGACTACATCTGGGCCGCGGGCGACAACGCCCAGGTCCCGGACCTCGTCGGCCGCAAGGCGGGCAACGAGAACGCCTGGTGCCCGCCCAACGCCCAGCACGCGCTGCGTCAGGCGCGCGTCCTCGGCGACAACGTGATCTCCGGTATGCGGGGCTTCCCGCAGAAGGACTACTCGCACGCCAACAAGGGCGCGGTGGCGGGCCTCGGCCTCCACAAGGGCGTCGCGATGATCGTCATGGGCAAGATGAAGATCAAGCTCAAGGGCCGTCTCGCCTGGTACATGCACCGTGGCTACCACGGCATGGCGATGCCGACCTGGAATCGCAAGGTCCGCGTCTTCGCCGACTGGACCCTCGGCATGTTCCTCAAGCGCGAGGTCGTCTCCCTCGGTGCGATGGAGCACCCGCGCGAGGAGTTCTACGAGGCCGCCAAGCCGGCCCCGGTCGCTGCCGCGAGCAAGAAGGCCGAGAAGGGCGAGAAGGCCAAGGCCTCCTGACCCTCTCCGGTCGCTGAACCACCCGAAGGACCTCCCGCCATCCGTGGTGCGGGAGGTCCTTCGGCTGTTCCGCCTCCGTCACGGTTGTTTGCCCAGCCGTAACGCGCGTGGGGGACTGCGCACAGGGCTCCCAGGTGTTTACGTGGTGTTGGGACATTCCGGGATCAGATCACGGAGGTGTGCGCCATGGCAGACGCCGCGGTGCGGCTGAAGAGCCTTCTCGAACAGTTGCTGGGAGTTCCGCTCCCGGTGCGCATCCGTACCTGGGACGGCTCGCAGGCGGGGCCGCCGGGCGCGCCGACCCTCGTCGTACGCAACCGACGTGCCGTACGGCGGATGCTGTTCAAGCCCGGCGAACTGGGCCTGGCCCGGGCCTGGGTGGCCGGGGACCTCGACATCGAGGGGGATCGCTACGCGGCCCTCGATCTGCTCGCGGGCCTCGTGTGGGAGCGCGGGGAGGACACCCGAAGCCTGGCTCGGGCGCTCCGGGATCCCGAGGTGCGCGCCGCCGTCCGCGGTCTCGTCCGGCTCGGCGGACTGCCGCTGCCGCCCGCGCCGCCTCCCGAGGAGGTGCGCCGGACCCGCGGCCATCTGCACACCAAGCGCACCGACAGACGCGCCATCAGCCACCACTACGACGTCGGCAACGACTTCTACGAGATCGTCCTCGGGCCGTCCATGGTGTACTCCTGCGCCTATTGGTCGGCCCCGCCCCCGGTCGGCACCCTCGAAGACGCCCAGCACGACAAGCTCGACCTCGTCTGCCGCAAGCTCGCCCTCGAACCCGGCCAGCGGCTGCTCGACGTCGGCTGCGGCTGGGGCTCCATGGCCATGCACGCGGCCCGCGAGTACGGCGTGCGCGTCGTCGGGGTCACCCTCTCCCAGGAACAGGCGGCCTACGCCCGCAAGCGCGTCGCCGACGAAGGGCTCACCGACAAGGTGGAGATCCGCGTACAGGACTACCGGGACGTCGACGACGGGCCCTACGACGCCGTCTCCTCCGTCGGCATGGCCGAACACGTCGGCGCCGACCGGTACCTGGAGTACGCCGACGTCCTGTACCGGCTCCTCAAGCCCGGGGGACGGCTGCTCAACCACCAGATCGGGCGGCGGCCGCAGCGCGACGAATCCTCGTACCGGGTCGACGAGTTCATCGACGCCTACGTCTTCCCCGACGGCGAGCTCCAGCCCATCGGAGTCACCGTCACCCAGCTGGAGCGGGCCGGTTTCGAGGTGCGCGACGTCGAGTCGATCCGGGAGCACTACGCCCTGACCCTGCGCCGCTGGGTGGACCGTCTGGAGGCCGACTGGGCGCGGGCGGTCAGGCTCACCAGCCCGGGGCGCGCCCGCGTCTGGCAGCTGTACATGGCCGCCTGCGCGCTCGCCTTCGAACGCAACAGCATCGGCGTCAACCAGGTGCTGGCGATCAGAACACCCGACTCCGGTGCCTCCGGGATGCCGTTGCGGTCCCGCACCTGGAGCTGAAACCACAGGGCCCCGCTCCCTCCCGGGAACGGGGCCCCTGTGCTCGTACGGCTATTCCGCCTTGATCGCGTTCAGCATGTTCAGCCTCGCGGCGTTGCGGGCCGGCCACAGTGCGGCCAGGACGCCCACCAGACCGGCCAGCACCAGGAAGATCCCGATCCGGTCCCAGGGCAGGACCAGCGCGTAGCCCGGGATCTGGTCCGCGAAGGTCTCGCCGATCGCCCAGCCGAGGAACGAGCCGAGACCGATGCCGACCACCGCGCCGAACACCGAGATGACCACGGCCTCCAGCCGGATCATCCGCTTCACCCGGCGCCGGTCGAGACCGATCGCGCGCAGCATGCCGATCTCCTGCTGCCGCTCGAAGACGGACATCGCGAGGGTGTTGACGACACCCAGCACGGCGATGATCAGGGCCATCGCCAGCAGGCCGTACATGATGTTCAGCAGGGTGTTGATGACGCCGCCGAACTCGTTGCGGATGTCCTGCTGGTCCATGATCGTGATCGCGGGGTTGTCGCCCAGCGCGTCCGTGAGGACCTGCTCGTTCGCCGAGGACTGGCCGCCGTCCACCTTCACGAAGATCTGCTGGATGGACGGCTGCACCTCGTGCGGGTTCACGACCTTCGTGTCGATGAGGACGGGGGAGAGGAACTCGCTGTCCTTGAAGACGGCGCCGACCGTCAGCGTGTCCTTCTTCTCGTCGTTGAAGGTGACAGGGATGCTGTCGCCGGGCTTCCAGCCCCTGTTCTTGGCCGTCTTCTCGGCGACCGCGATCCGGCCCTCGGCGAGCGAACCGATGTCGCCGCTGACGACGTCGACGTTCAGGACCCGCTCGATGTCGCCCGGCGTGACCGCCGAGGCGGACACGAAGTCCTCGTCACCGAGTTCGAAGTAGACGCTCTGCTGCGGCGAGACCGCCGAGACGCCCTTGGCCTTCTCCAGCGCCGTCAGCGCGGACTGGTCGAGGGCCCCGCCGTTCGCCATCGAGACCATGTAGTCGGCCTTGATGTTGTCCGTGGTCATCTTGTCGATGGCCGCACCGACCGTGGCCCCGAGCACCGACAGGCCGGTCACCAGCGTCAGCCCGATCGCCAGCGCGGAGGCGGTGGCGCCGGTACGGCGTGGATTGCGGACCGCGTTCTGGCCGGCCAGCTTGCCCGCCACCCCGAAGGGGCCGACGAGCAGCGGACGGACGAGCGCGATCACGGGCCGGGACAGCAGCGGGATCAGGATGATCACGCCGACCAGCGCGAAGAACGCGCCCGCCGCGATGTACATCCGGCCGTCGTCACCGCCGGACGAGGCACCCAGCACGATCCCGACCGCGCCGAGAGCGGTGATGGCCGCGCCGATGGAGTTGCGCACCACCAGCGACTTGGTGGTCGCCGCCGCGTGGACGCTGCTCATGGCCGCCACCGGCGGGATCTTCGCGGCCCGGCGGCCGGGCAGCCAGGCGGCGAACATCGTGATCAGCACACCGACGCCGACCGCGGCGAGCACCGGCGTGACGGAGAGGATCAGCGGGCCGCCCGGAATCTTCATGCCGAACGCGGCCATTCCGGATCGCAGACCGACCGCGAGACCGATGCCGAGGACGAAGCCGATCACCGAGGCGACCAGGCCCACCACCGCGGCCTCGGCGAGCACCGAGCGGGTGATCTGCCGGCGCGACGCACCGACGGCGCGCATCAGCGCGATCTCCTTCGTGCGCTGGGCGACCAGCATCGTGAAGGTGTTGGAGATCAGGAAGATCCCGACGAAGAGCGCGATGCCCGCGAAGCCGAGCAGGACCTGCTTGAGCGAGCCGAGGCCCTGTTCGATCTGCTCGGCCTGCTCGTCCGCGAGTGCCTGGCCGGTCTGGGCCTCGGCGCTGTCCGGCAGCAGCGGCTCGACCGCGGCCAGGATCTTCGCGTCGTCCGCGCCGGGGGCGGCGGTGACGGTGGCGCTGTCGAAGTAGCCCGGCTTGAGGTACTGCTTCTGGGCGACGGCGGTGTCGAAGAGGACGAGGCTGCCGCCGGCGTTCACGGCGCCGTCCTCGGTGGTGAACACGCCGCTGAGGGTGTACTCCTTCACCGGCCCGTTCGTGGCGACCCGGACCCGGTCGCCGACCTGGTACTCGCCCTTGGCCGCGGACTCCTTGTCCAGGGCGATCTGACCGTCCTTCACCGGGCCGGAGCCGTCGGTGAACGTGTAGGCGGGGTCCTTGCCGTCCTTGCCGGGGTCGAAGTTGGAGCCCTTGTTGGACCAGCCGACGCCGATCAGCTTCCCGTCGGGATCGGCGACCCCGGCGAAGCCTTCGACGCGGCCGTACGCGGCGTCGACGCCGTCCACCGCGGCGATCTTGTCGAGGGTCTTCCGGGAGAGGCCGGGCTCCTCCTTGGCGTTGTCGGAGTCGGCGTACGAGGTGATGGCGACGGCGACGTTGTCGTAGCTCTTCGCCGACTGGTTGCGGAAGGCGTTGGAGAGGGTGTCGGCGAAGACAAGGGTGCCGGAGACGAACGCGACGCCGAGCATGACGGCGAGCACGGTCATCAGGAGCCGGGCCTTGTGCGCGAACACGTTGCGCAGGGCGGTGCGGAACATCAGCTGGTGCGGCCCTTCGCGTCGAACTCGGGGGTCTGGGGGTTCCCCCCAGGAAGATGCCGCATGAAGTCGAGGACGTTGTCCGCGGTGGGCTTGTACATCTCGTCGACGATCCGTCCGTCCGCGAGGAACACCACGCGGTCCGCGTACGCGGCGGCCACCGGGTCGTGGGTCACCATCACCACGGTCTGTCCCAACTCACGTACGGAGTTGCGCAGGAAGCCCAGCACCTCGGCGCCGGAGCGGGAGTCGAGGTTTCCGGTCGGCTCGTCGCCGAAGATGATCTCGGGCTTGGAGGCCAGCGCGCGGGCCACGGCGACGCGCTGCTGCTGGCCGCCGGAGAGCTGGGCGGGGCGGTGGCTGAGGCGGTCGGCGAGGCCGACCATCCGGATGACCGAGTCCACCCACTGCTTGTCGGCCTTGCGGCCCGCGATGTCCATCGGGAGGGTGATGTTCTCCAGGGCGGTCAGCGTGGGCAGCAGGTTGAACGCCTGGAAGATGAAGCCGATCTTGTCCCGGCGCAACTTGGTGAGCTGCTTGTCCTTCAGGGAGCCCAGCTCGGTGTCGCCGATGCGCACCGACCCGGAGGAGAAGGTGTCCAGGCCCGCCACGCAGTGCATCAGCGTGGACTTGCCGGAGCCGGAGGGGCCCATGATCGCGGTGAACTCGGCCTGCCGGAACTCGACGGTGACCCGGTCCAGGGCGACCACCTGGGTCTCGCCCTGTCCGTAGATCTTCGACAGATCCGTGGCACGCGCGGCCACGGTGGTGGCCCGGCCGGCGATGGATGCGGTGGTCACGAGAAGGCGCTCCTGAGGGACGACGGTGTGTTCGAAGGGACGTCATCCATCGTCCCGGCCGAAGAGCGCCGTGTAGTCAGTCGCTGTTCCGGTTCCGAAGACAGACTGCGGATGGACGGGACACCGCCGTGTCATACCTGAGGATGACGGCGACCCCTGACGGGTGTTCGCGTCTGGAACAGGTGGAGCGTCCTTGTTTGGACGGTGAAATTCCGTCATTCCGTATGCGCGGCCGACGGTCGCACGTAAGGCTATTGGCAAGTGCGGATGGCGTGTTCCGTGGGCTGATGCACCCTCAGGCGTCAATAAAATAAGACAACATCGGTCCGCCCGTCCGCTGTTCGGGGGATGTATCCCGATAGGCTCGGAACCTCGATGCGGAGCCCATGGCCTGCCCAGATGGTGGAATGCAGACACGGCGAGCTTAAACCTCGCTGCCCCTTCGCGGGCGTGCCGGTTCAAGTCCGGCTCTGGGCACTTCCGAGTCCCTCCTTCCTTCAAGAGTTCACGCACAACCGTTGACAGCGGGCGTGCATGGTCGGAGACTCCCGTCAGGAAGTGGTGAATAAAGCTTCACTATGCGAACTTCCGCCACGAGCGACGAACAGTGAAGGGAAGCGACCGATGCGCACCACTGTCGGCATCATCGGAGCGGGCCCGGCCGGCCTCCTCCTCGCCCGGCTGCTCCACAACGCCGGCATCGACTCGGTCGTCCTGGAGAGCCGCGACCGCGCCTACGTCGAGCACCGCCAGCGCGCCGGAATCCTGGAGCAGGGCACGGTGGACGTACTGCGCGCGGCCGGCGCGGCGGAGCGCATGGACCGCGAGGGCCTGCGCCACGACGGCATCGAGCTCCGCTTCGCCCGCAGGCGCCACCGCGTCGACTTCCCCGCCCTCACCGACGGCCGGTCCGTGATGGTCTACGCCCAGACCGAGGTCTGCAAGGACCTCATCGCCCTCCAGCTCAAGGAGGGCGGCCCGCTGCTCTTCGAGGCGGAGGCGCTGGCGGTGGAGGGCGCGGACACGGACAGCCCGCGCGTGCGCTTCCGGCACGAGGGCGTCGAGGACGTCCTCACATGCGACTACGTCGTCGGCTGCGACGGCTTCTGGGGCGTGGCCCGCAAGGCCGTCCCCGCCGAGCTCACCCGGGTCTTCGAGCGGACGTACCCCTTCGGCTGGCTCGGCATCCTCGCCGATGTCGCCCCCTCGCACGACGAGTTGGTCTACGCCCGCCACGACCGCGGCTTCGCCCTGCTGTCCATGCGCTCCCCGTCCGTCTCCCGCCTCTACCTCCAGGTCCCCGAGGGCACGGACGCCGAGGCGTGGGGCGACGACGAGATCTGGGCGGAGCTGGAACGCCGCTTCGAGACCGACGACGACTGGCGGCTGGAACGCGGCCCCATCACGCAGAAGTCGGTCACGCCCATGCGGTCGTACGTCCACGAGCCCATGCGGCACGGCCGCCTCTTCCTGGCCGGTGACGCGGCACACATCGTGCCGCCGACCGGCGCCAAGGGGCTGAATCTGGCCGTCGGGGACGTCGTCACGTTCGCGCGGGCCCTGACGTACCAGCGGGAGACGGGGTCGGCCGAGCGCCTCGACGCCTACTCCCAGACCTGTTTGCGCCGCGTGTGGCAGGCCGAGCGGTTCTCGTACGAGATGACGACGATGCTGCACCGCGCCCCCGACGCCGACCCCTTCGAGGACCGGCTCCAACTGGCGCGACTCGAGCGGATCGCGTCGTCGGCCGCGGCCGGGACGGACCTGGCCGAGGGGTACACGGGCTTCCCGTTCGGGTGAGCGCGGGGGCGGGCGCGTGGGCGCGGGCCAGGGGAGTGATCTCCGGTCGGTTCCGGCCATGTCGCAGCTTGGTCATGAATGATCCCCTCCGTGGCCGGGAATCACTCGGCCGCGTACCGTGTTGGCCAGCACGACAAGGGAAAGATCCTCCCCAAGCACTAGGGTCAATCCTTTGCCTACCTATTACTCTTGAGCCAAGGCCACGCACGGTGGCCATGGAGGAGTGAAATGAGGAGCAGCAACCCGGTCTTCTCGCGACGGGGGTTCAGCCGCGACAACGGCTACGCGGGCTTCAACACCGCGCCGCAGGCCGGGGGCGCCGCTGTCGGCACGCAGGGCAACCCGTACGCCCAGCCGCAGGCCGGCAACCCGTACGCGCAGAACCCTTACGCCCAGCAGGACCTTCAGCACGGCGCACCGCCGCAGGCCCCGGCCACCACCGGCCGGATGACGATGGACGACGTCATCCTGCGCACGGGCACCACGCTCGGCACCCTGATCGTCACGGCCGCGCTCGCCTGGGCGCTGCTGCCGGTCGACGACGCGAACATCAGCCGGTCGTACGGCATCGCCATCGTCGCCGGTCTGATCGGCATGGTCCTGGCGCTCGTCCAGTCCTTCAAGCGCAAGGCCGCGCCCGCGCTGATCCTGACGTACGCCGCGTTCGAGGGTGTCTTCCTCGGCGTGGTCTCCAACGTCGTGGACAACCGCATCGCGAGCGGTGCCGCCATGCAGGCGGTGCTCGGCACGATGGCGGTGTTCGCCGCGGTGCTGGTCGCGTACAAGGCGGGCTGGATCCGCGTCAACCGCCGCTTCGTCGGCTTCGTGATGGCGGCCGCGCTCGGCTTCATCCTGCTGATGGCGGTCAACCTGCTGTTCGCGGTCTTCGGCGGCGGTGACGGCCTCGGCTTCCGCAGCGGCCCGCTCGGCATCATCATGGGCGTCGTCGGCATCCTGCTCGGCGCCTGCTTCCTCGCCCTGGACTTCAAGCAGGTCGAGGACGGACTCGCCTACGGCGCGCCGCGCGAGGAGGCCTGGCTCGCCGCCTTCGGCCTCACCATGACGCTGGTGTGGATCTACATGGAGTTCCTGAGGCTCATCTCGATCCTCAACAGCAGCGACTAGTCTCCGACGGTCGTGCGGTAGTCGTACAGCGAAGGGCCCCGGGTTCGTCCCGGGGCCCTTCGTCGTCTGTGCGCGCTCCTAGAGGAACTTGCGCGCCGCCCTCCTCAGGTCGTACTCGTGGACGATCGCCTTCGCGTGGCCGTAGGCGAGGTCGTATTCGTGGCGCAGCCAGCTGACCTTCTCCTCGAAGCGAACGAGGGCCGGGCCTTCTTCTACGGTGCGGAGCCAGTCGGAGACTTCACGACCGGTGCAGTGGGGGATGCGGGCGAGCATGTTGCGGTGGGTCTCCTCGGAGAGGACGTGGGACATCGGCGCCTCCGGACGCAAAGGGGATGTAAGCCGGTCCTTCAGGTCACCGTGCCTGAGCGTTCGCCCGTTGGCAACAGTCGCGTACGCTCACGGCGTGGTTGATACGACGCGTCTGACCCGAGCCGTTGATCACTTCGCCGACCGTCTGAGGGCGGCGCCGCAGAGCCGGTTGCAGAGAAACGGGGCCACCGAGGCGCTGGCGCTGGCCAGGGAGTTGGCTCGGCGGGCGCAGATTCTGGAGGCGCCCGCGGAGGAGCCCCGGGTGATGCCCGACGCCGGGATGTTCGCTGTGGCGGATCAGATCACCGTCGCCGCACATGACTTGGCGGTGGTTCTCGAGAGCGACGACCAGGTCTCCGAAGCGGTGGGGCTGGTGGAGGAGGCGCAGAAGAGGGCGGGCGTCTGACGGTGGCTGCGGGAGGGCGCCCCTAAAGGGACGCTATGACCCGGTCCGCCAGGATGTAGACGTTCTCCTCGCCGCACGCGAAGGTCAGGGTGTACGCCCCTGACACTCCCGAACCGCCCAGCAGTACCGGCGTCTCGCCGGCGCGCAGGGCCGCCGCCAGGCGCTCCGCCGTCTCGCGGTGGCCCGGGGTCATGCACAGGGTGGTGCCGTCGGCGAAGACGTAGACGTCGAGAGTGCCCAGCGGGCCGGGGCGGACGTCGGTCAGCTCGGTGGCGGAGGCGGCCAGGTCCTCCAGGGTGGACACCGTACGCTCATGGTCGTTCACGACCGGTGAGGAGACCGGGACGAAGTCCGGGTGGGAGGGGTGGCGGCGGCGGGCCGCGGCCAGTTCGGGGGACTCGCCCGCGAACTCGTCCGCGTCCGCGGTCGGCTCGGTCACCGGCTCCAGATGCTCCAGACCCGCGAAATCGGCCTGGCGGGGCAGGAACAGCTCGCTGTCCGACAGGCCCAGCAGGGTGGGCCCGTCGGAGCCGTCACGGGACTCCTGGGCGGCCCAGAAGGCACGCGCCTCGGCCAGCTCACGCTCGCGCTCCTCGGCGAGTGCCTCGGCCACCGCGGCGCGTATCTCATCCGCCTCGGCGGAGAGGCGGGCCTGCGGAACCAGGCCGCGGGCCTCGGCGGCGTTGTTCTGTGCCAGCTCGGTGTGCAGGGCCGCGACCTGTCGGCGCAGCACCATGAGGGTGCGCAGGACGGCGACGCCCACGGCGCCGGTGGCGGCCGTGGTGAGCAGCAAGGCGATCGGCATGGCGCTCACTGACGTACTCCCGGTTCAAAGTCGACCCCCGACTTCCTACATCAGCTTGAAGGGCGGACTATCCAGCTGTCAGTGCGTAACGTCACGAAACGGGCAGGACTTTCGGCCTGGGGTTTGGTGGTGCAACGGCTCTGAGCTGCGTGAATCCCTCCGCAGAGGGAGATAGGTCACATCCTGACGGAGATTGGATCACAAATCGGCCCAGAACCAAGGAGTTTCCCGGGTTCTGGGCCGAAGGCTCACGCTGGGTCCCGAGCCGACTACTCAGGGGCTCTCGTGGCGGGCTTCAGCTCAGCCGCTCGATGACCATCGCCATGCCCTGGCCGCCGCCGACGCACATCGTCTCCAGGCCGAACTGCTTGTCGTGGTGCTGGAGGGAGTTGATCAGCGTGGTGGTGATGCGGGCGCCGGTCATGCCGAAGGGGTGGCCGACGGCGATGGCGCCGCCGTTGACGTTCAGCTTGTCGATGTCGATGCCCAGGTCGCGGTAGGAGGGGATCACCTGGGCGGCGAACGCCTCATTGATCTCGACCAGGTCGATGTCGTCGATGGTGAGACCGGCGCGGCGCAGGGCCTGGTTGCTCGCCTCGACCGGGCCGAGGCCCATGATCTCGGGGGAGAGGCCGGAGACGCCGGTCGACACGATGCGGGCGAGCGGGGTGAGGCCGAGCTCGCGGGCCTTGGTGTCCGACATGATGACGAGGGCCGCCGCGCCGTCGTTCAGGGGGCAGCAGTTGGCGGCGGTGACGAGGCCGTCGGGGCGGAAGACCGGCTTGAGGCCCTGGACGCCCTCCAGGGTGACGCCGGCGCGGGGGCCGTCGTCCTTGGCGACGACCGTGCCGTCGGGGGTCGTGACCGGGGTGATCTCGCGCTCCCAGAAGCCGTTCTTGATGGCTTCCTCGGCGAGGTTCTGCGAACGGACGCCGAACTCGTCCAGTTCCTGGCGGCTGATGCCCTTCATCCGGGCGAGGTTCTCGGCGGTCTGGCCCATGGCGATGTACGCGTCCGGGACGAGCCCGTCCTCGCGCGGGTCGTGCCAGGTCGTGCCCTCCTGCTGGGCGACCTCGGCGGTGCGGGCCTCAGCCTCGGCGAAGAGGGGGTTGTGGGTGTCGGGGAGGCTGTCGGAGTTGCCCTTGGCGAACCGGGAGACCGTCTCGACGCCGGCCGAGATGAAGACGTCGCCCTCGCCGGCCTTGATGGCGTGCAGGGCCATGCGGGAAGTCTGGAGGGACGAGGAGCAGTAGCGGGTGACGGTGCAGCCCGGGAGGTGGTCCATGCCCATCTGTACGGCGACGATGCGGCCGAGGTTGTTGCCCTGCTCGCCGCCGGGGAGGCCGCAGCCGAGCATCAGGTCGTCGATGTCGCGCGGGTCCAGCTCGGGGACCTTGGCCAGGGCCGCCTGGATGATCGTGGCGGTGAGGTCGTCGGGGCGCAGGTCTTTCAGGGAGCCCTTGAAGGCGCGGCCGATGGGGGAGCGGGCGGTCGAGACGATCACGGCTTCGGGCATCACGGCTCCAGTGGCAAACCAAGGGGTCGGGCAGGGCTGTGTGGGAAGTTACCCGTACGTAGCGGTGAGGTCACGGGTGGGGAGGTGTGACCCTTGCCGCAATTTTCTAAGCGCTTGCTTTCCTCGCCCCCGCCGCCCCTACCCGTCCCATCCCTGGGGGCTTCCGCCCCCAGACCCCCGCTTCGGCCCTTAAAGGGCCTCGTCCTCAAACGCCGGACGGGCTGAAATGCCCAGAGCCCCTTCGGCGTTTGAGGAGCG
>NZ_JBHVGZ010000092.1:0-35395 GCF_042800355.1 Streptomyces sp. NPDC057623 | reverse complement strand
ATCCTCGAACTCAAGTCGACCATCAACACGATGGTGGACCAGCTCTCCGCCTTCGCCGACGAGGTGACCAGGGTCGCCCGCGAGGTCGGCACCGAAGGCAACCTCGGCGGTCAGGCCCAGGTCCGAGGCGTCTCCGGCGTCTGGAAGGACCTCACCGACAACGTCAACTTCATGGCGCTGAACCTGACCTCCCAGGTCCGCAACATCGCCCAGGTCACCACCGCCGTGGCCAACGGCGACCTGTCGAAGAAGATCACCGTCGACGCCCGCGGCGAGATCCTCGAACTGAAGGACACCGTCAACACGATGGTGCAGCAGCTGCGCGCCTTCGCCGACGAGGTCACCCGGGTGGCCCGCGAGGTCGGCACGGACGGCCGGCTCGGCGGCCGCGCGCAGGTGCTGGGTGTCTCCGGCGTCTGGCGGGACCTCACGGACAACGTCAACTACATGGCCGACAACCTCACCTCACAGGTGCGGAACATCGCCCAGGTCACCACGGCCGTCGCCAACGGCGACCTCTCCAAGAAGATCGACGTGGACGCGCGCGGCGAGATCCTGGAGCTGAAGACCGCCATCAACACGATGGTCGACACCCTCTCCTCCTTCTCCTCCGAGGTCACCCGCGTGGCCCGCGAGGTGGGTTCCGAGGGCCAGCTCGGCGGCCAGGCGCGGGTGGAGGGCGTGTACGGCACCTGGAAGCGCCTGACGACGAACGTGAACGAACTCGCGTCGAACCTGACCACCCAGGTCCGCGCGATCGCCGAGGTCGCCTCCGCCGTGGCCCAGGGCGACATGTCCCGCTCGATCACCGTGGAGACGCGTGGCGAGGTCGCCGAGCTGAAGGACAACATCAACCTGATGGTGTCCAACCTGCGCGAGACGACCCGCGCCAAGGACTGGCTGGAATCGAACCTGGCCCGCCTCGCCGCCCTGATGCAGGGCCACCGCGACCTGATGGAGGTCGCCGACCTGCTGCTGCGCGAGCTGACGCCACTGGTCAACGCCCAGTACGGGGCGTTCTTCCTGGCCGACCCGGACGAGGAGAGCGCCTCGCTCCGCACGACCGTGCCGGCGAAGGGACTCGCGTTCATCGCCGGATACGGCTCGGCTCAGGGCGCGACCGTCGAGACCGGCGGTCTCCCGGTGCACGGACTGGTCCAGCAGGCGGCCCGCGAGAAGAAGCGGATTCTCGTCGAGGAGGCCCCGCCGGACTACATCAAGATCAACAGCGGGCTCGGCGAGGCGGCCCCGACCAGCGTCGTCATCATCCCGATCCTCTTCGAGGACAAGCTCCTCGGCGTGATCGAGCTGGCGTCCTTCTCCCGCTTCTCCGACGTGCACCTGGCGTTCTTCGACCAGTTCGTGAACACCATCGCCGTCGCCATCAACACGATCATCGCCAACTCCCGCACGGAGTCCCTGCTCGGCGAGTCCCAGCGCCTCGCCATGCAGCTCCAGGAACGCTCGGACGAACTCCAGATGCAGCAGGCGGAGCTCCAGCGCTCCAACGCGGAGCTGGAGGAGAAGGCGGCCCTGCTGGCGACGTCGTCCCAGTACAAGTCGGAGTTCCTGGCGAACATGTCGCACGAGCTGCGGACGCCTCTGAACTCGCTGCTGATCCTGGCGAGGCTGCTGTCGGACAACCCGGACGGCCATCTCACCGACCAGGAGGTCCAGTTCGCGACGACGATCCACAGGTCGGGCTCGGACCTGCTCCAGCTGATCAACGACATCCTGGACCTGTCGAAGATCGAGGCCGGCCGGATGGACGTACGCCCGAAGAAGCTGCCGCTCATCAAGCTGCTGGACTACGTCCACGCCACGTTCCGCCCGCTCACCCTGGACCGGGGGCTCGCCTTCGAGGTGTCGGTCGGCGAGAACGTACCGCGCGAGATGTACTCGGACGAGCAGCGCCTCCAGCAGATCCTGCGCAACCTTCTCTCCAACGCGATCAAGTTCACCGCGACCGGCAGGGTCGAGCTGCGGGTGAGCCGGGTGAAGGACCCGGAGCACCGATGGGGGTCCCCCCGCTCGAGCGAAGTCGAGAGTGGGGGAGTGCGCGAGAGCGACGAGGTGATCGCGTTCTCGGTGTCGGACACCGGGATCGGCATTGCGGCGGAGAAACTGCCGGTGATCTTCGAGGCGTTCCAGCAGGCCGACGGCACGACCAACCGCAAGTACGGCGGCACCGGCCTCGGCCTGTCCATCAGCCGGGAGATCGCGGGCCTGCTGGGCGGCCGTATCGTCGCCGAGAGCGAGCCCGGCCAGGGCTCCACCTTCACGCTGTACGTCCCCGTCGTCAGCCCCGGCCACCCCGCCACCGGCCCGACGACCGACGACCGCCCGCTGCCGGCACCCGAGCAGTTGTCGGCCGAGACGTACCCGACCGCGCACGACGCGGACGAGTCATGGCCGACGCCGACCAAGCTGGAGGCGTGGCAGACGGGCCGGGCGGGCCAGGTCCTGCCCGGCCGACGGGTGCTGATAGTGGACGACGACATCCGCAACGTCTTCGCGCTCACCCATGTCCTCGGCCGGGTCGGCATGCCGGTCCTGTACGCGGAGAACGGCCGCGAGGGCATCGAGACACTGGAGCGCAACCCGGACGTCGAACTCGTCCTGATGGACATCATGATGCCGGAGATGGACGGATACGAAACGATCTCCGCCATCCGCCGCACCCCGCGCTGGGCGGACCTGCCCATCGTCGCGCTGACCGCGAAGGCCATGCCCGGAGACCGGGAGAAGTCCATCGCGCGGGGCGCCAACGACTACGTACCGAAACCGGTGGACGTGGATCAGCTGCTGACCGTCGTCTGCGACCTCCTGGACCCCGAGGGCGCCAAGCCGGAGAACACCGCAGGACCGGGACAGAGCACTTCCGAGGAGGAAGAGGTCCCGCCGACCATCACCGAATGAGGCCACTTCATCATGAGCGCTGAGGCATCGACCGACGAGCGTGCCGGCATCCTCCTGGTCGACGACATGGAGGACAACCTGATCGCGCTGGAGGCCGTACTGGGGTCCCTCAACGAACCGCTCGTCCGCGCGCGTTCGGGCGAGGAGGCGATGAAGGCGCTGCTCCGGCAACGCTTCGCCCTGGTCCTGCTCGATGTCCGCATGCCGGGCATGGACGGTTTCGAGACCGCCACGAACATCAAACGACTCGACCAGACCAAGGACGTCCCGATCATCTTCCTGACCGGCGCGGAGGACGACCCTGCCTACGCGTTCCGCGGCTATTCGACCGGCGCCGCGGACTACCTGACCAAGCCGTTCGATCCCTGGGTGTTACGGGCGAAGGTGACAGTCTTCCTGGATCTGTACCGCAAGAACAGGCAACTGGAACGCCTGCTGAGCCGAGAGCACGACCACAGCAAGGAGCTGAGCGCACAGGTGGCATCCCTGGAGGAACGGCTCTCCGCCGACGCGCCTCCGGACATGAACGACCTACGCGTCAGGGTCCACGAGATACGTCGACTTATCGGCAAAGGGTGAGCCGGCCTGCTTCAAGGGGCGGGCGGAACCGCGCGAGCGACCACGTACTACCCCCGCAGCCGCCGACGGTCCCCCGCCAACCCCTCCCTCAAGGCGCTACGCCTCCCGCGTACCGGCGTACATCTCCTCGATCAGCCCCTTGTACTCCCGCTCCACCACCGGCCGCTTCAGCTTCAGGCTCGGCGTGATCTCCCCGTGCTCCACATCGAGATCCCGCGGCAGCAACCGGAACTTCTTGACCGTCTGCCACTTCTGCAGCCCTGCGTTGAGCTGCTTCACATAGCCGTCGACCATCTCGACGGTGGCCGGCGCGGCCACGATCTCCGCGTACGACTTCCCGGCGAGCCCGTTCTCCTCGGCCCACGCCAGGATCGAGGGCTCGTCCAGCGCGATCAGCGCCGTGCAGAAGTTCCGGTCGGCGCCGTGCACCAGGATGTTGGAGACGTACGGGCACACCGCCTTGAACTGCCCCTCGACCTCGGCGGGCGCGATGTACTTGCCGCCCGACGTCTTGATGAGGTCCTTCTTGCGGTCGGTGATGCGCAGGTACCCGTCGGGGGACAGCTCACCGATGTCACCGGTGTGGAACCAGCCGTCGCTCTCCAGCACCTCGGCGGTCTTGTCCGGCAGCCCGTGGTAGCCCTCCATGATGCCGGGGCCGCGCAGCAGGATCTCCCCGTCGTCGGCGATACGGACCTCCGTGCCGGGCAGCGGCTTGCCGACCGTGCCGGTGCGGTACGCCTCGCCGGGGTTCACGAAGGACGCGGCCGAGGACTCCGTGAGGCCGTAGCCCTCCAGGATGTGGATGCCTGCGCCGGCGAAGAAGTAGCCGATCTCCGGGGAGAGGGCGGCCGAGCCGGAGACACAGGCCCGCAGATTGCCGCCGAAGGCCTCGCGGATCTTGGCGAACACGAGCGTGTCGGCGACCTTGTGCTTGGCGGCGAGGGCGAAGGGCGCGGAGTGGGTGCCGGTGCGCCGGAAGTTGTCCTGGGTGACCTTGGCGTACTCGCGGGAGACCTCGGCGGCCCACTGGAAGATCTTGTACTTGGCGCCGCCGCCAGCGCGGGCCTTGGCGGCGACCCCGTTGTAGACCTTCTCGAAGATGCGCGGCACGGCCGCCATGTAGGTCGGCTGCACGACCGGCAGATTCTCGATGATCTTGTCGACGCGACCGTCGACGGCGGTGACGTGCCCGACCTCGATCTGGCCGGAGGTCAGCACCTTGCCGAAGACGTGCGCGAGCGGCAGCCACAGGTACTGCACGTCGTCCGGGCCGACCAGGCCCGTCGCGGCGATCGCCTTCGCCATGTACGCCCAGTTGTCGTGCGGCAGCCGCACGCCCTTGGGGCGGCCGGTGGTGCCGGAGGTGTAGATCACGGTGGCCAGCTGGTCCTTGGTGATCGCGCCGACCCGCTGCTTGATCAGCCCGGGGTCCTTCTCCAGCCGGGCCGCGCCGCGCTTCTCCAGTTCGTCGAGGGTGAGGATCCAGTCGGCGGTCTCGACGCCGGCCGGGTCGATCACGACGACATGCGTGAGGTTCGGCAGCTCGGCGCGCTTCTCCTTGGCCTTGGCCAGCTGCGCCGCGTCCTCGGCGATCAGCACCCGGCTCTCGGAGTCGGCCAGGATGAACGCCGACTCCTCGGCGTTGGTCTGCGGATACACGGTGGTGGTGGCCGCGCCGGCGCACATGATGCCCAGGTCGGCGAGGATCCACTCGATCCGGGTCGAGGCGGCGAGGGCCACCCGCTGCTCGGGCTCGACTCCCAGCTCGATGAGTCCCGCGGCGACCGCGTAGACCCGCTCGGCTGCCTGCGCCCAGCTCAGCGACTTCCACTCGTCCGGACCCTCACCGGAGGCCACCGGATGGCGATATGCCTCGGCGTCCGGTGTGGCCGCCACGCGCTCCAGGAAGAGGGTCGCCACGCTCGGCGGACGGTTCTCGATCAGTGTCTGTGTGTCGCTCACGACATCCTCCGGGGGCCCGCGACTGTGCGGCTGGCTCAACAGCCGGCTGGTACGGCCGGCTCATTACGGCGGTCTTCACTCGCGTGCCGTTGTTTAACTCGCGAGTAACTATCGAGCAGGGATCAGAGTAAAGGGCGACCGGCCGCCGCGTAAGGGTCCGCGGCCTGTCACTTCCACCAGATGGTCACCCCCTGTACGAGCCCGTACATGCAGAGGCCCGCCGCACTTGCGCACGACGAGCCCCTGTTGCACCGGTTTGCCGGTTCACCGCCTGTTACCAGCGGTTACTTCTTGCCCTTGCCCGACCCCGCGCTGTCATCACTGCTCAGTACGGCGATGAAGGCCTCCTGCGGAACCTCCACGGAACCCACCATCTTCATCCGCTTCTTGCCTTCCTTCTGCTTCTCCAGCAGCTTGCGCTTACGGGAGATGTCGCCGCCGTAGCACTTGGCGAGGACGTCCTTGCGGATGGCACGGATGGTCTCGCGGGCGATGACGCGCGAGCCGATGGCGGCCTGGATCGGCACCTCGAAGGCCTGCCGCGGGATGAGCTCGCGCAGCTTGGCGACGAGCCGCACACCGTACGCGTACGCCGCGTCCTTGTGGGTGATCGCCGAGAAGGCGTCCACCTTGTCGCCGTGCAGCAGGATGTCGACCTTGACCAGGCTGGAGGTCTGCTCACCCGTAGGTTCGTAGTCCAGCGAGGCGTAACCGCGCGTCTTCGACTTCAGCTGGTCGAAGAAGTCGAAGACGATCTCGGCGAGCGGCAGCGTGTAGCGGATCTCGACCCGGTCCTCGGACAGGTAGTCCATGCCGAGCAGGGTGCCGCGCCGGGTCTGGCACAGCTCCATGATCGAGCCGATGAACTCGGTCGGCGCGAGGATCGTGGCGCGCACGACCGGCTCGTACACCTCGTTGATCTTGCCCTCGGGGAACTCGCTCGGGTTGGTGACGGTGACCTCGGTGCCGTCCTCCATGACCACGCGGTAGACCACGTTGGGCGCGGTGGCGATGAGATCGAGCCCGAACTCGCGCTCCAGCCGCTCACGGATCACGTCGAGGTGCAGCAGGCCGAGGAAGCCGACGCGGAAGCCGAAGCCCAGCGCGGCGGAGGTCTCCGGCTCGTAGACCAGCGCGGCATCGTTCAACTGGAGCTTGTCCAGGGCCTCGCGCAGCTCGGGGTAGTCCGAGCCGTCCAGCGGATAGAGCCCGGAGAAGACCATGGGCTTGGGGTCCTTGTAGCCCCCGAGCGCCTCCGTGGCCCCCTTGTGCTGGCTGGTGACGGTGTCACCGACCTTGGACTGGCGGACGTCCTTCACACCGGTGATGAGGTAGCCCACCTCACCGACGCCGAGGCCGTCGGCACTCAGCATCTCGGGCGAGTTCGTCCCGATCTCCAGCAGCTCGTGCGTGGCGCCCGTCGACATCATCCTGATGCGCTCGCGCTTGTTGAGCTGGCCGTCGATGACACGGACGTACGTGACCACGCCCCGGTAGGAGTCGTAGACCGAGTCGAAGATCATCGCGCGGGCGGGGGCGTCCTTGACGCCGACCGGCGCCGGGACCTCCTTGACCACCTTGTCGAGCAGACCGTCGACGCCGAGACCGGTCTTGGCGGAGACCCTCAGCACGTCGCTCGGGTCGCAGCCGACCAGGTTGGCGAGTTCCTCGGCGAACTTCTCGGGCTGCGCGGCCGGCAGGTCGATCTTGTTCAGTACGGGGATGATCGTGAGGTCGTTCTCCATCGCCAGGTAGAGGTTGGCGAGGGTCTGGGCCTCGATGCCCTGGGCGGCGTCGACGAGGAGGACGGTCCCCTCGCAGGCGGCGAGCGACCGCGAGACCTCATAGGTGAAGTCGACGTGCCCCGGGGTGTCGATCATGTTGAGGATGTGCGTGTTGCCGGGTTCGTGGGTGGGGGCCCACGGCAGCCGCACCGCCTGGGACTTGATCGTGATGCCGCGCTCGCGCTCGATGTCCATCCGGTCGAGGTACTGAGCACGCATCTGCCGCTGCTCGACCACACCGGTCAGCTGGAGCATCCGGTCGGCGAGCGTGGACTTGCCGTGGTCGATGTGCGCGATGATGCAGAAGTTGCGGATCAGAGCCGGGTCGGTACGGCTCGGCTCGGGCACATTGTTAGGGGTCGCGGGCACGCAGGGTCCTGTCTCTTGAGGCGCCTTATGCCTCGGGTCGGATCGATACGTAGGTTCCATGGTCCCACGGGCGGCGACCGGGGACCGTTTTGGGCCGTCCGCTGGGCCACTGGTACTCTGGGTGGCTGTGTCTCATGCCCTCTCAGCACGAGACACGTCCTCAAGAAATCACCTGGCACGGGACCCGGTCTCCTTGTGAGGCTCCTGGCCCCGTGCCTGAACCTGAAAAGGCTCATTCGTGGCGAACATCAAGTCCCAGATCAAGCGGATCAAGACCAACGAGAAGGCTCGGCTGCGCAACAAGGCCGTCAAGTCCTCCCTGAAGACCGCGATCCGCAAGGCCCGTGAGGCCGCTGCCGCGGGTGACACCGAGAAGGCCACCGAGTACCAGCGCGCTGCCGCGCGTCAGCTCGACAAGGCCGTCTCCAAGGGCGTCATCCACAAGAACCAGGCCGCCAACAAGAAGTCGGCGCTTGCTTCGAAGGTCGCTTCCCTCAAGGGCTGACACTTGATTTGACCGCCGGAGGGAATCGAGCGGGCCCTCTCTCATCCGCTCCCGTCCGGCCCCCGAGCCTGTACGCGGCCTGCGTTCGCCACGCGGGTACGGGCTCAGCAGCTTCAAAGCCTCACCCCGAAGGCCCCGGCATCCGCTCTTCCCCAGGGCGGGAGCCGGGGCCTTCGGCATGTCCGCGTTCAGAGCCGTGTCACGTCCAGAAGTCGTTGGTCTTGTCGATGTCGGCGACGCACTCGTCGAGGTCGGTCATCTTGTCACCGACGATCCTGAAGACGATGCCGCCGCTCTCGTCGATGTGCTTGGAGCCCCGGTCGGCGGTGAAGCGGTGCACGGACATGGCGTGCCCACGTCCGTCGACGAAGATGTCGCGCAGCTCGACCTGGAACGACCCGCCCGTCTCCGAGTAGAGCCGCCCGTAGTACCCGTCGAGGATCGAGTCGATCCCCTTGAAGTCCCCCGAGAGCGGGTGGGAGCCGGGCACATGGTGCGTACAGTCCCCGGTCATCATCGAGCGCAGCGTCTCCATGTCTCCGCGCTGGAAGGCTTCATAGCCCTTGCGGACGAGAGCAGCGTGCGGGTGTTCAGCCATGGTGGTGGTCGCCGCCTTTCCCAATCGGTCGATACACGACAGATACGGCACATACGGCCGATACACCCGATTCTCCCCTCTCGCCCCAGGAGGTGTCTTCTGGATCAGGCCGGCTTCAGGAAACGGTTCCTCCGCGTCCCACGCCAGCAAGGGCGACGGGGATGCCGGTGCAGCACACTCAGGGCAGGCGGACGTGATGCGCGGACGGCCTCGGCGACGCCTGCGTGATCCAGAAGCCGCCTCCGGGGTGAACAGGGGCGATGGGGCGTGGCCCCTCGCCCTTAAGACAGGGGGAGCGGTGCCAGACAGCTGCCCCGGGGTGATCCAAACGACAGGGCCTAGCCCCGCCCCCTGGACCGAGCCGCTCTCGCGATGGCCACGACCGCCTTCTCCAACGCGTACTCGGGGTCGTCCCCGCCGCCCTTCACCCCGGCGTCGGCCTCGGCGACCGCCCGCAGCGCCGTCGCCACCCCGTCGGGGGTCCACCCGCGCATCTGCTGCCGCACGCGGTCGATCTTCCAGGGCGGCATGCCCAGCTCGCGCGCAAGGTCGGCGGGGCGGCCGCCGCGCGCGGAGGAGAGCTTCCCGATGGCTCGGACGCCCTGGGCGAGCGCACTGGTGATCAGGACGGGCGCCACGCCCGTCGCCAGCGACCACCGCAGCGCCTCCAGCGCCTCCGCGGCACGCCCCTCGACCGCCCGGTCGGCGACGGTGAAACTCGACGCCTCCGCACGGCCGGTGTAGTACCGCCCGACCACCGCCTCGTCGATGGTCCCCTCGACATCGGCGACCAACTGACTCACCGCGGACGCCAGCTCCCGCAGATCGCTCCCGATGGAATCGACCAGCGCCTGGCATGCCTCGGGCGTCGCGGACCGCCCGGTCACCCGGAACTCGCTCCGCACGAACGCCAGCCGGTCCGCCGGCTTGGTCATCTTCGGGCACGCCACCTCCCGCGCCCCCGCCTTGCGCGCCACGTCGAGCAGCTTCTTGCCCTTGACGCCACCCGCATGCACCAGCACGAGGGTGATCTCCTCGGCCGGTGCCCCCAGATACGCCGTCACGTCCTTGACCGTGTCGGCCGACAGATCCTGCGCATTGCGCACGACCACGACCTTGCGCTCCGCGAACAGCGAGGGACTGGTCAACTCGGCCAACGTGCCGGGCTGCAACTGTTCCGGGGCCAGGTCGCGCACATCCGTGTCGGCATCAGCGGCCCGAGCGGCAAGCACCACCTCCCGCACAGCACGGTCGAGCAGCAGCTCCTCCTGACCCACGGCAAGGGTCACGGGGGCGAGGGGATCGTCGTTCGCACTCTTCCTGGCCATCGCGCCAAGCATGGCACGGGCCACTGACAGTCGGTGCTGACGGGAAGGTTTGGCGGGGGTGGAGTGGTGGGGCGGGGGCACGGTGCTGGGGCGGGGGGGCCGGTGCGGGGGCTGGGGCATGGGCACGGTGCCCGGCGGGGTACTGGGCGAGGAGCCGCGCTGGGCGGCTACCGGGTAGCGGGGCTGCCGGGCAGGGCGGGGCGCCAGGCGAGGTGCCGCGCGGGGCGGGGCGCCAGGCGAGGGGCCGGGCAGGGCGGCTACCGGGAAGCGGGGGAGCCCGGTGCCAGGTGCCGCGCGGGGCGGGACGCCAGGCGAGGTGCCGCGCGGGGCGGGACGCCAGGCGAGGTGCCGCACGGGGCGGGTGGCCGGGTACTGGGCGAGTACCGGGATGCCGAGCCTCAGGGTCCGGGTGCCAGGGTGCCGGGCGAGGCATCGGGCGAGGGGCCCTACGGGGCTGGCGGCCGGGTGCGGGGCAAGTACGGGGGTGCCGGGTGCCGGGTGCCGGGTGCCGGGTGCCGGGCAGGCTACGGCTCCTCCCGCCAGCCGTCCCACTCCCCCGCGAACTCATCCAGCTCCCCCGGATCGAGCCGCCCTTCCTCGTCCCGCACCAGCACCAACCACTGCGCGTCCTCGGCATCGTCCTCCCCGGCCAGCGCGTCCCGCACCAGTCGTGGCTCCTCATCGATTCCGAACCGCTCCCCGAGCGCCCCGGCGACCTCCTCCGCCGCGTCACGGTCGGGCAGCACCAGCACATGTCTCACATCGCTCACGGAGCAATTCTCAGGCACCGCAAGTGACGCACACGTGCCGGGTCCGCATACACGCCCCCGCCCGACAGCCCCTGCCGAATCAGCGCCGAATCAGCCGTCCCGGTCGGGCTTCCGCACCGTCGGCACCCGCTCCAGCTCGATCCCGAACAGCTCCCGGTACACCGCCAGCGCCTCCTCGTCCGTGCCCAGCTCGCGCTCCTCACGTGTCCCGTCGGCCGCCGTCGTCTTGAACGTGCGGCCACTGAGCGTGATCCGTCCCCCTTCCTCCGTCACCCGCGAACACACCAACGACTGCGTGAAGTGCGAGGCCGGCGAGGTGCTGTGCCACCACGCCCCGGCCACGAAGTCGCCGAGTACCCGGGGCCGCCGGTCCAGCCGGTACTCCGGTCGGCCGTCCATGACGACGTCCAGGTCCGCCGCCTCCGCCGCGTCGTGCCCGCCGCGCACCCCGGCCTCGTCCGGCCCGGCCTCGACGATCCGGAACACGCCCGCCGGATCCTGCTGCTCGCCCCGCGCCTCGAACGCCAGCGGATGGTGACTGTGCGCCCCGAAGCCGACGTCCGCCAGCCATGTGCCGCCGTCCACCGTCCGCACCTTCAGCGCCATGTGGTCGTAGGGGATCCCGAGCTTCCCCTCCTTCGCGTGGACCCGCGCCGCCAGCAGCGTCACATCGAAGCCCAGCGCGCCGAGCAACGCCCCGAACACACCGTTCAGTTCGTAGCAGAACCCGCCCCGCCTCGCCCCCACCACCTTGTCCAGCAGCCTCTTCTCCTCCAGGACGATCTCCTCGCCACGATGGATCGACAGGTTCTCGAAGGGCACGGTCTGCAGATGGCGCAGATGCAGCTCACGCAGCACATCCACGGTGGGCCACGCCGGGTGCTCGACTCCCAGCAGTCGGAGATAGGCATCAACCTCAACGGAATCCATGCTTTCAGTCTCCCGCCACCCGCAGCTCCGCGCCCGAACCGGCGACCGCCAGCGCCCCGTCCTCGTCAGTCCGCAGCACCACCGCGCCCTGCGCCCGCAGCGCCGCGACGGTGCCGGGAGCCGGGTGCCCGTAAGTGTTGTCCGCACCGCAACTGATCAGCGCCAACCTCGGTGCCGCCCGGCGTATCAGCTCCGGATCCTGGTACGCCGAGCCATGATGGGCGACCTTGAGGACGTCCACACCGCCCAGCAGAGCCCCCGCCGGGGATCTCAACAGCGCCCGCTGGGCCGGGGGTTCCAGATCCCCGAGCAGCAGGAGCCGCAGCCCTGCCGACCGGACGAGCAGCGTGACACTCGCGTCGTTCGGACCGTCCGGAGCCATCGCGGAGTGCGACGGTTGGGGCGGCGGCCAGACGACCTGCCAGCTCAGCGCCCCGGTGCGCCGCTCCTCCCCGGCGGCGGCCCGGGTCACGGGAATGCTCCTGGCCGCCGCTTCCCTGCGCACGAACTCCACCTGGTCCACGGGCGCTTCGTGCCCCGTCGTCTCGATCGCGCCCACCGCGCGCCCGCGCAGAACGCCGGGCAGGCCCGCCACATGGTCGGCGTGGAAGTGGGTCAGGACGACGAGCGGGACCCTGGTGATGCCGAGTGTGCGCAGACACCGGTCGACCAACGTCGGATCCGGGCCGGCGTCCACGACCACGCCCGTCCCCTCGCCCGCCGCGAGCACCATCGCGTCGCCCTGCCCCACATCGCACATCGCGAACCGCCACCCGGGCAGGGGCCAGCCCGTGACCACCCTGGTCAGCGGCGGCGGCTGCACCACCACGAGCAGGAGCAGCACCCCGCAGACCCCGCACCACCAGGGGTGCCGCAGCATCCGCCGGCCGGCCATCAGAACGAGCACCGTGACGAGGGCGAGCAGCGCCGCCCCGGTCCAGCTGCCGGGCCAGTCCACCCCCGCCCCGGGCAGTGCGGCGCCCGTCCGCGCGACATCCGCGATCCACCCGGTCGGCCAACTCGCGCCCCAGGCCATCGCCTTGGCCAACGGCATCGCGAGCGGTGCCGTAGCCAACGCCGCGAAGCCCAGCACCGTCGCCGGTGCGATCGCGAACTCCACGAGCAGATTGCACGGCACCGCCACCAGGCTCACCCGGGCCGACAGCACCGCCACGACCGGCGCGCACAGGGCCTGCGCGGCAGCCGCGGCCGCCAGGGCCTCGGCCAACCTCGACGGCACCCGGCGCCGTCGCAACGCCGCGCTCCACCGGGGCGCGAGGGTGAGCAGGGCGCCCGTGGCCAGGACGGAGAGCAGAAAGCCGTAGCTGCGGGCCAGCCACGGGTCGTACAGCACCAGCAGCAGTACGGCCGTCGCCAGCGCCGGGATCAGCGATCTGCGGCGTCCGGTCGCCAAGGCGAGCAGCACGACGGCCCCGCAGGCCGCTGCGCGCAGCACGCTCGGGTCCGGCCGGCACACGACGACGAACCCCAGGGTGAGCGCCCCGCCGAGCAGCGCGGTCGTCCGCAGGGAGATACCGAGGCGGGACGCGAGGCCACGGCGCTCGGCCAGCTGGGCCATCCCGGGCGGGCCGATGAGCAGGGCGAGGATGATCGTGAGGTTGCTGCCGGAGACGGCGAGCGTGTGCGCGAGGTCGGTCTCCTTGAACGCCTCGTCCAACTCCGGGGTGATCCGCGAGGTGTCGCCCACGACCAGCCCCGGCAACAACGCCCGCGCGTCCGCCGGCAATCCGTCGGTCGCCTCCCGCAGCCCGGCCCGCAGCCGCCCCGCCAGCCGCTGGGCCGCCGACGGCTCCCCCACGATCTCCGGCACCGCCGGGTCCCGCACCCGCAGCACGGCCGCGACCCGGTCCCCGTCCGCCATCGCGGGCGCGAGCCCCGCGGTCACCCGCAATCGCGTAGAGGGCAGCAGGCTCAGCCAGGGAGCCGGCCGGCCGTCGGAGGGCCCCCGCCCACCGTCGATGACCATCAGCACCGGCGCCCGGGTCGCGACCGCAGTGCCGTCCACCTCTTCCACGCGTAGTACGTCCGCGTTGATCAGCACGGAGGTCGGCGCCATGTGATCTCCGCTGACCCTGGGCCGGGTGAGCCGGGGATCAGAGGTGAGCTCGACCTCGGCGGTCACGGTGGCGTACTCCCCCGCCAGCCCAGGCACCGGCCCACGCCGCAGATCGGCCCCGTGCAGCCCTGCGGACACGGCGGCCGCGGCGACGCAGAGCAGTACAGCTGCGACCGAGATGCGCGGCCAGGTGATGCGCACGGCGGCGGAGCACTGACTTCGCGACCTGGTCCGCTGCTCCGGCGGGTAATCCGGCTCGGGGCCGGTCGGACGCTCCTGCCCGGTCGGAGGCTTCGGCCCGGCCGGAGGCTTGGAACCGGCCGGAGGCTTGGAACCGGCCGGGCGCACGAGACCGACCGAACGCCTGAGCCCGGCTGGTGAGCCACTGCCCGCCTCGCTGTGATCAGCCTCCACACCACCGACCCGACCGTCGCCGGCCTCGTCACCACCGAGCCCTCCATCGCCCACCTCACCCCGCCGCACCAGCAGCAGCACCCCCGCCGCGACCAGGCCCACCACCGCCACACCGGCTGCCCACCCCGGTGGGGCGTCCAGCATCAGTGCCGCCGTCGCCCAGGCGGCGAGCGCCGGCGGAACGAGTCGGAGGTCCGTCGGTCCTTCCTGACGGGGGTGGGACGCGCCCAGCCGACTTCGGGACGCGGCGTGAACGGCGGCGCGGGAGGGCGCGAGGTCAGGTGCGCGGTCGTGTGCGCGAACGTCGCGCCTCATGGCCGTACGAGATTCCGTAGATCGGCGAATCGGCGGTCGCCGATGCCGTTGACCTCGCGCAGTTCGTCCACCGAGCGGAAGCCGCTGTGCTGGGTGCGGTAGTCGATGATGTGCTGGGCCAGCACCGGGCCGACGCCCGGGAGTGTGTCGAGCTGGTCCACGGTGGCCGTGTTGAGGGAGACCGGTGCGGTGGGCGCCGCCCCCGCGATCGCGCCAGCGCCCGCTCCCGTACCGGGAGCGCCTCCGGGCACGGCGGCCGGGTCTCCGACGATCACCTGCTCGCCGTCCACCAGGAACCGGGCCCGATTGAGGCTGTCGGTCTTCGTACCGGGACGCACTCCGCCGGCCGCGCGCAGAGCGTCGGCGACCCGCGAGCCTGCGGGCAGGCGGTGGATGCCCGGCTCGCGCACCTTGCCGCTGACGTCCACCACGATCTCGGGAGCGGCCGTGCCCGACGCACCCGAGGCACCGCCCGTCGACATCCCCGGCTCGGTCTTCCCGCCCTGCTGCTCTCCGCCGTACGCGGCCGCCGCCCGCACCACCTCGGGCGCTCGCACGGACTGCGCCCGGCCGGCCCAGAAGTGCTGCACGGCGAACCCGGCGGCGAGGACGAGTACCACAGTGAGCGCGACCACGCTCCGCCGCTCCAGTCCACACCTCGCCTGCAACCACACCGGCATCCGCTCCCGCAAAGCCGACCCGGCCCTCGACCGCCAGACCCCGGCATCCGCGTCACCGGTCCCGCTCCCGACACCAGCACCAGCACCAGCACCAGCACCGATGTCGGCCTCCGGCACGTCCAAGCCCTCGGACCAGTCGCCATACCGGTCGCCCACGCGCACATCCGGCCGCACGCGCCGCCCGCCGCTCAGATCCTCCCCCGACTCCCCAACCCCTACAGGGCTGGCAGGCGTCTCCCTCACCCCGGCCCCCGGGGCATGCCCCTCCTCGCCCGGTGGCGGCCCCGCTCCCGACTCCCGCCACTCCACGGCCCGTTCGGCGAAAATCACCTCAGCCCTGCGCCGCAGCTCCGCTGCCGACGCGTGGCGCTGCCGTGCCCGCCCCCGGACATACAGGCGTGATCGATGGCGGGTGCGGCCATCGGAGTGGGGGCCGCGGCCCGGGCCGCTGCTTACCGTCGCGGTGCGTGTGCGTGATCGAAGTGCCATGCGACGAGGATCGGACACCTCGACGCCCTCGCGATGATCTTGCTCAATTCCCGGGGATTACCGCTCAGTTGTGGATAACTCCGCCACCCACACGAGTGGCTCCCCGCTGAGGGCCCATCCCTGAGGGCCCATCTCTGAGGGCCCATCTCTGAGGGCCCGCCTGCGGACCTGACCTAGAGCTCGTCCCCGGGAACCACCCCTGAGGCCCCGTCACCGCGGCGAAACCACAACCCCCAACAACCCAGGCCCCGTATGCGCCCCGATCACCGCCCCGACCTCGCTCACATGCAGGTCGGCCAGCCCCGGCACCCGCGCTCGCAGGCGGTCCGCCAGTGCCGACGCCCGGTCGGGGGCGGCGAGATGGTGCACCGCGATGTCGACCCGCGCACTGCCCGCGCGGTCGGCCGCGATCTCCTCCAGGCGGGCGATGGCCTTGGAGGCCGTCCGTACCTTCTCCAGAGGGCCGATCCGCCCGTCCTCCAGCTGGAGCAGCGGCTTCACCGCTAGCGCCGAGCCCAGCAGGGCCTGTGCGGCCCCGATGCGGCCGCCGCGGCGGAGATAGTCGAGGGTGTCGACGTAGAAGTAGGCGGCGGTGGCCCCCGCCCGCTTCTCCGCGGCCGTGACGGCTTCGTCCACCGTGCCGCCCGTCTCCGCCGCCTCCGCTGCGGCGAGCGCGCTGAACCCGAGCGCCATCGCGACCATCCCGGTGTCCACCACCCGCACCGGCACCGGCGCCTCGCGCGCCGCGAGGACGGCCGCGTCGTAGGTGCCGGAGAGCTCGGCGGACAGGTGCAGCGAGACGATGCCGCTGGCGCCGGACTCGGCGACCCTGCGGTAGTGCTCAGCGAAGACCTGAGGGCTGGGGCGCGAGGTGGTGACGGAGCGTCGCTTCTGCAACGCCTGGGCGAGGGAACGGGTCGAGATCTCGGTGCCCTCGTCCAGCGCCTGCCCGCCGAGGACCACGGTCAGCGGTACTGAAGTGATGCCGTGGCGCTCCATCGTCCGCGGCGGCAGGTAGGCCGTTGAATCGGTGACGATCGCGACATGGCGGGACATGAGCTGGAGGTTACCTGGCGTAGCGCCCGGGCGGCAGCCCGACCCCGCTCACCTGGGAATGCCTTGACCGGATCAACTCGTGCTCCCCCGGGCTCAAGTGGTGCTCTCGGGGCGGGCCTTCTTCTGCCAGGGGTATGTCGGGCGAGGGCCGGGCGGGGTGATGGCGGGCCTCGTGGGCTCCTCGGCCCGCTGCGTCTGAGGGGTGTCCGGCCAGGTCTGCCCGGCCGCCGGCTCGGCGTGGGTGGCGGGGGCCTCCGGCCACGGGGGCGGGGGCGTCGCGGACGAGGCCGATGACGCCGAGGCCGATGACGAAGCGGGCTCCTCCGTCTGCCAGTGCCGCAGGGCGCCGGTCTCCACGTCGATCTGCGCGCTGAGGGTGTCCAGGTCGTCGTCGGCGAAGCGGCGGGCCCGGTCGCGGGCCGCCCAGCGCAGCGAGTCGGCGGCATGGACGATGCGCTCGGTGCGCTCTCGCAGGTCGGGCAGCCGCTCGGCGAGCGTCGCGCGGTCCGGCTCGGACTCCAGGCGCCTCAGCTCCGCGTCCAGTTCGTGCCCGTGCGCGCTGAGGCGCTGGAAGAGGCCGAGGGATTCCTTGAGGGACTCGTCCTCGGTCGCGCCCGCGTGCAGAGCGTCCTGGGTGGCCCGCATGGAGGTGCGCAGCTTCAGCCTCAGCTGGGCCAGCTCGCCGGCCGCGCCCGGCTGGGCGAAGGACTTGGCCCGCAGGGTGTGGTCCTCGACCGTGCGCCGGGCATGCGTGATGGTGTCGTCGACGCGGCGTTTGGCGGCGCCGACCACCTTCACCGTGGCGTAGGCGCCGAGCACGACGAAGAGCACGAAGAGCAGGGCCACGACTGCGATCGCTGCTTCCACGGGCTCCTCCTCAGGCCGGTCGCGACACACACCGCGTCACTCTTCAACGGTAAACGCAGCAGGCAGGCCCGGAGTTCCAGCAGAACCCCGAACCTGCCCGTAGGGGATCACCCCGAGAGAAGATCACGCCGAGCCGGCAGTGCAGCCACGCTCACGGCAGTACCCAATCGAGCAGCCACGCTCACAGCAGTACCGAATCGGCAGCCACACTCACAGCAATACCGAACCGGCAGCCGCGCTCCCAGCACAGCCCTGCACCACCCGCCGCACGCACCCCCGGCAGCCCTCCCCGGCCCGATCACCGAAGGCCTACGCCGGAACGATGTTCACCAGCTTCGGCGCGCGCACGATCACCTTGCGGATCCCAGCGCCGTCCAGCGCCGCCACGACCTTCTCGTCAGACAGCGCGACCTTCTCCAGGTCCGCGTCGGAGATGGCCGGCGAGACGTCCAGGCGGGCCTTGACCTTGCCCTTGATCTGCACGACACAGGTCACGGTCTCGTCCACGACGTACGCCGGGTCGGCGACGGGGAAGTCCTGGTGCACGACCGAGTCCTCGTGGCCCAGCCTGCGCCACAGCTCCTCGGCGACGTGCGGGGCCAGCGGCGCGACCATCAGCACCAGCGCCTCGGCGACCGAATGCGGCACCGCACCGCCCGCCTTGGTCAGGTGGTTGTTCAGCTCGGTGACCTTGGCGATCGCGGTGTTGAACCGCATGCCCTCCAGGTCCCCGCGCACCCCGTCGATCGCCTTGTGCAGGGCACGCAGCGTGTCCTCGTCGGGCTCGGCGTCCACCACCGTCACGGCACCGGTCGTCTCGTCGACGACGTTGCGCCACAGCCGCTGCAGCAGCCGGAACTGGCCGACCACCGCGCGCGTGTCCCACGGCCGGGACACGTCCAGCGGGCCCATCGCCATCTCGTACAGACGCAGCGTGTCGGCGCCGTACTCGGCGCAGATCTCGTCCGGGGTGACCGCGTTCTTCAGGGACTTGCCCATCTTGCCCAGCAGCCGGGAGACCTTCTCACCCTGGTAGTAGTAGGCGCCGTCGCGCTCCTCCACCTCGGCGGCCGGCACCGCGATGCCACGGCTGTCGCGGTAGACGTAGGCCTGGATCATGCCCTGGTTGAACAGCTTGTGGAACGGCTCCACCGAGGAGACGTGCCCCAGGTCGAACAGGACCTTGGACCAGAAGCGCGCGTACAGCAGGTGCAGCACGGCGTGCTCGGCGCCGCCGACGTACAGGTCGACGCCGCCGTGCGGCTGGCCCTCGCGCGGGCCCATCCAGTACTGCTCGATCTCCGGGTCGACCAGCTTCTCGCTGTTGTTCGGGTCCAGGTAGCGCAGCTCGTACCAGCAGGAACCGGCCCAGTTGGGCATGGTGTTGGTCTCACGCCGGTAGCGCTTCGGCCCGTCGCCCAGGTCCAGGGTGACGTTGACCCAGTCCTCGTTGCGCGACAGCGGCGTCTCGGGCTGGGTGTCGGCGTCGTCCGGGTCGAAGGTGCGCGGCGAGTAGTCCTCGACCTCGGGCAGCTCCAGCGGCAGCATCGACTCGGGCAGGGAGTGGGCGATGCCGTCCTCGTCGTAGACGATCGGGAAGGGCTCGCCCCAGTAGCGCTGACGGCTGAACAGCCAGTCGCGCAGCCGGAAGTTGACGGTGCCCTCGCCGACACCGGACCGCTCCAGCCACTCGGTGATGCGCGCCTTGGCCTCGGCGACGCCCAGGCCGTCCAGGGACACGCCCTCGCCGGTGGAGTTGATGATCTTCGCGTCGTACGACCCGAAGGCGTCCTCCCACGTCGAGGTGTCCGTGCCCCGGCCGTCCGTCGGCTCGACGATGCAGCGGATCGGCAGTTCGAAGGCGCGCGCGAACTCGAAGTCACGCTGGTCGCCGCACGGTACGGCCATGATCGCGCCGGTGCCGTAGCCCATCAGGACGTAGTCGGCGATGAAGACGGGGACCTGCTCGCCGTTGACCGGGTTGGTCGCGTACGAGCCGATGAAGACGCCGGTCTTGTCCTTGGCCTCGGCCTGGCGCTCGACGTCCGACTTGGAGGCGGCCTGCGCGCGGTAGGCGGCGACGGCCTCGGCCGGGGTCGCGTGGCCGCCGGTCCACACGTCGTGCGTGCCCTCGGGCCAGGCGTCCGGGGTGAACTTCTCGACCAGCGGGTGCTCCGGCGCCAGCACCATGTAGGAGGCGCCGAACAGGGTGTCGGGCCGCGTGGTGAAGACCGTGATGCGCTCCCCGTCGATCGGGAAGTCGACGCGGGCGCCCTCGGAGCGGCCGATCCAGTTGCGCTGCTGCAGCTTGATGGCCTCGGGCCAGTCCAGCTCGGTCAGGTCGTCCAGCAGCCGGTCGGCGTACGCGGTGATGCGCATGTTCCACTGGCGCAGCTTGGCCTTGAAGACCGGGTAGTTGCCGCGCTCGGAGCGGCCGTCGGCCGTGACCTCCTCGTTGGCCAGGACGGTGCCCAGCCCGGGGCACCAGTTGACCGGCGCGTCCGAGGCGTACGCCAGCCGGAACCCGCCCAGGACGTCGGCCCGCTCGGCGGCGGTCAGCTCGCTCCACGCGCGCGTGTGCCCCGGTACGGCACGCTCACCGGACTCGAAGGCCGCGATCAGCTCGGAGATCGGGCGGGCCTTGTTCGCCTCGTCGTCGTACCAGGAGTTGAAGATCTGCAGGAAGATCCACTGGGTCCACTTGTAGTAGTCCGGGTCGATCGTGGCGAACGACCGGCGCTTGTCGTGGCCCAGGCCCAGCCGGCGCAGCTGGACCTTCATGTTCTCGATGTTGGCCTCGGTGGAGACACGCGGGTGCGTGCCGGTCTGCACGGCGTACTGCTCGGCGGGCAGGCCGAAGGCGTCGAAGCCCAGGGTGTGCAGGACGTTGTGGCCGGTCATGCGCTGGAAGCGCGCGAAGACGTCGGTGGCGATGTAGCCCAGCGGGTGACCGACGTGCAGGCCCGCACCGGAGGGGTACGGGAACATGTCCATGATGAACTTCTTGGGCTTGGCGACCAGCTCGGGGTCACCCGCCAGGTCCCCCTTCGGGTTCGGCGCCGCGTAGGTGCCCTCGGCGTCCCAGAAGTCCTGCCAGCGTGCCTCGATGTCGGCCGCCATGGCGGCCGTGTAGCGGTGCGGCGCGGCCACCTCGGCGGTGGCAGCGGGGTTCGTCTCGCTCATGATCCTCAAAGCTCCATCGATCGTCTCTGCCAGCGGCTGCGGTTCTCTGGAAACGAAAAATCCCCTCGCACAGGAGGGGACGCCGCGCCGATTCCGACCATCCGATTCACCCGGTGGTCGGGACTGATCAGCGCGGCCCGCTAAGCAGAAGGCGTACGGCACGCATGGCGTCAGGGTACCGCAGCGCCCGAGCGCGTCGCGACGGGCTTCCGGCGGAGGGGCGCGCACGCGGGAGCGCATGCGGCGTGCATGCGGCGTGCATGCGGCGTGCATGCGTGAACAACCACGCCCCTGGTTCCGTACCAGAGAGTTGTGAAGACCTCGAAAAGCTGAACAACGTTCAATTGTTACCTGGCGTAACAGTCGCTAAGGGACATCGCCCGCCCCTCGCAGCCCGTAGATAACAACGCAATAACTCAAACGCCGTACCCCCCGGTATGGAGCCACTTAGAGTGCGGCAGCGGGACCGCCTTCCCGAACCGTTCGGAGTTGCCCCCATGAACCCTCGTCCCCACAGCAGCCCGCCCCCCAGGACGGATCTCCCGGCCCGGGGGGCGTCGGTCGCTGACACTCGGTCGCCCATACCCCTCATCGCGCTTTCGGGAGGCATGCCGTGACGACGGATCCGAACGACAGCGTGGCGGACGACGCCTTCCTGGAATTCCTCAACTTCGGCGCCGGCGTGCTGTCCCTCGTCTGTCTCACCTGCTCGGTGCTCTGGGGGCTCGTCGCCCAGGACCGGATGATCCTCAACACCCGGCAGCGACTCATCGCGCAGGCCATCCACCGAGTGACCGCTGTGGCGTCGATCGCGTTCCTCCTGGTGCACATCGGCGTCAAGCTGGCCCTGGACCACGCCAGCCCGATCGCCGCGCTGATCCCCTTCGGCCTGGTGTTCGCCGGCGGCACCGAGATCCCGGGCAGCGCCTTCCTCGTCGGCCTGGGCTCCCTGGCCGCCATGCTCATGATCTTCGTCGGCGTCACCGGTGCGCTGCGCAACCGCTTCGCGTCCCCGGCGCCGGTCGCGGCGCGCTGGCGGGCGATGCACATGCTGGCCTACCCGGCCTGGTGCGCGGCACTGATCCACGGCCTGTTCGCCGGCCGTCCGGCGAAGACGTTCTTCATGGTGTCCTACGAGCTGTGCGTCGTGGCGGTCGCCGCCGCCCTCGCCCTGCGTGCGGCGCCGCGCCCGTTCAAGCGCAAGGTCGCCGACCGGATCGCCCAGCTCATCGGCAACGGGCAGCCCTCGAGCCGCGAGGAACTGGACCTGAGCAGGGCCCGGTCGTCGGAGTCCGCGCTGCCCGGCTCCGAGGGGAGGGGAAGGCGGTCGAGGCGGGCCGACCCGACGACGGGATCCCAGCCCCGGGCGACGCCTTCCTCCGACCCCCTGTACCAGGCTCCCTCAGCCCAGGCGTCCGGTTCGGGCTTCGCCGCCGCCTACCGCGCCGTCTCACCCCGCTCCCGCGGGCAACAGCAGCCCTACCCGGCCGACCAGACCGCCCGCATGGACCTGCCCCTGGACATGCAGCCGACGGAGGCGATCCCGCGCGTCGACGGCGGCGGCAGCACCTCGGGCAGCTGGCCGATCCCGTCCCCGCCGCCCGTGGGCGAGGCGCCCCCGTCGTCCTACGACCCGCTCAACGACACGGGATACAACATCCCCGTCTATGGCAATGCGAGCGCCCAGGGCTACGACTCCGGCGCTTCGGGCTACGGCTCGAGTGATGTGTACGACACCGCTGAGACGAACGCCGTCTTCGGTACGTACAACCAGAACGACACGTACAACAACAGCGGTCCCGCCACTGAATCACTGCCCGGTGCCTCCTACGACTTCGACGCACCGGGTTCGGGCGAACCTTGGAACACGCCTTCCGGAGGCTTTAAGTGAACGAGGCCCTGCCCGACGTACCCGAAGTCCGCGTGGTCGGACTTCCCCAGCTCACGTCGGGCTTCGACCTTGTCGAAAGACTCGATCTGCCCATGCACCTCAAGGTGCACGGGCCGCTCGAACCGATGGGCGGCGAGCAGCTCGCGAAGCTCGCCGAGAACATCAATCTGAAGGGCCGCGGCGGCGCGGGCTTCCCCTTCCACAGGAAGCTGCGCTCGGTCGCGGAGGCCGCGATCAAGCGTGGCGTACGGCCGGTCGTGGTGGTCAACGGCAGCGAGGACGAACCGGCCTGCCGCAAGGACACGGTGATGATCAACCGTGCCCCGCACCTCATCCTGGACGGCGCGCTGCTGTGCGCCGAAGCCCTGGGTGCCCGCACGCTCGTGGTGGGGGTCACCCGGGAATCGACCCAGCGCTCCATGGAGGCGGCCCTCGCCGAGCGCGGCCTCAGCAACAGCCGCCGGTCCGCGCTACGCGCGTTCGTGCAGCGCAACCCGGTGCGCATGGTCACCGGCGCCGCCGCCTCCCTGATCCGCTCCATCGACGGCGGCCCGGCGATCCCGGCCGGCCGCAAGGTCAGCGCATCGCAGAACGGCGTCGGCGGCGCCCCCACCCTGCTCTCCAACGCCGAGACGTTCGCGCAGCTCGCGATCGCCGCCCGCATCGGCCCCGAGCGCTACGGCAACACCGGCCTGTACGACGAGCCGGGCACCGTCATGCTCACGGTCTCCGGCGCGGTAGCCCGCCCCATGGTCATCGAGGTCCCCACGGGCGTACCGCTGCGCTACGTCCTCCAGCTCGCCGGTGCCCCGCCCGTCCCCCAGGGCGTGCTGACCGGCGGCTACCACGGCAAGTGGATCGACGCGGCGACGGTCAACGAGGCGGTCGTCTCGCGCAACTCCCTGGACGCGGTGGGCGGCGCGCTCGGGGCGGGCGCGATCCTGCCGATCACTCAGGAGACCTGCCCGCTGGGCGAGTCGCTACGGGTGGCGCAGTGGCTGGCCGAGGAGAGCGCGGGCCAGTGCGGCCCCTGCTACCTCGGCCTGCCGGCCGCCGCGCGCGGACTGGAGGACATCCTCAACGGGGGCGGTCCGGCCGCCCTGGAGGCGCTCAAGCAGGTCGCCAAGAACGTGAAGCGGCGCGGCGCGTGCTCGCACCCGGACGGCTCCGCGATGTTCCTGGAATCGACCATCAAGGCGTTCACCGACGACCTCGCGGCGCACGTCCTGGGCAACGGCTGCGGACGGCCCGTGGAGGGCGTTCTGCCACTCTTCGAGGGCGGCAGGGCCCCGTCGGGCATCCCGGGCGGCGCCGAGTCGGAGGAGAACGGCCCCAGCCGCCAGAAGATCTACGTCGACTGGACGCTGTGCCGGGGCCACGGCCTGTGCGCGGACATCCTCCCGGAGGTCTTCCAGCTCGGCGCCGACGGCTTCCCGACCGTCGCCCAGGCAAAGGTCCCGCGCTATGCCGAGGCCAAGGCCCTGCGCGCGGTGCGCCGTTGCCCCGCCCTCGCCCTGCGCATCGAGGAGGACACCCGCGCGCAGGACTCGTCCCGCAACAACCTGCCGGTCCTCTCCCAGGGCCGCGGCAGGCGCGCCCTGGGCCGCTGAGGCCCTGCGCTCGGGCACGCACGCGTGGAGGGGCCGTCCGCACCGGACGGCCCCTCCACGCGTCTGCGGGCTTTGGTCAACCGCCGCTGAAACCAACGGTGTCCGCAAACGAAAAAGATCCCGCCGGATCGGACCGATCCGGCGGGATCTTGCTGTGGAGCTAAGGAGAATTGAACTCCTGACCTCCTGCATGCCATGCAGGCGCTCTACCAACTGAGCTATAGCCCCTTGCTTTGTTCCGCCCGGTTTCCCCGGCGGCGACGCCAACTTTACCGGGCGACCCTGTGCAGCACCAAATCGTTTCCACTCGACACCGATACGCACACTAATGTCGGATTCCGTGACCGTGATCGCGTGGCCCGGAGCCCACCCCTGAGCACCAGACGCCCAGGACGCCCCGGGACGGCACGAACCGCACCGAGACAGCGCCGAGTTACCCGGACGGCCTCAAGCCGTGACGAAGGAGTAGAAGCGCTTGAGCGTGCAGTGCTCTTCGAGGAGGCGGCCATAGATCGGCTCGCCCTCGAGTTCACGGTAGGTCTCGATCGGGTCGCCCTTTATGATCAGCGCCCGCGCGCATTCCTCGCACCAGTACTGGTAGTCGGGGTTCACCGGTTCCATGTCACGGACGATCGGCGTCCCGCTGCCACACCAGTCGCACTTTCGCCTGTGTGCACCCATCGATCAGCTCCAGCTGTGGCCGCAGGCCGTGCACACGTAGGAAATTCCGCCGTTGTCGCCGAGAAGCTGAGCGACATGGGCGGAGCCGCAGGAAGGGCAGCTGAGGCGGGTGATCGTATCCCGTGTCAAAGCTGCTTCGAAGAGGCCACCGACCTCCTCGAAGATGCTCGCAGGCATCACTACTCCTCCCGTCGGGCCGCGCCCCCTTCCGGCCGTTTGATTCTGCCACGGCCGGACCAATACGGTCAGCGACGCCTCAGTACCAGTCCGGACACAGCAGCCATCGCGGCCGTACGGACCGTGCACACATGCACCGCAAAGCGCCTCGTGAGAGGTATACGCCTGGCGAGGCCCGAGTGACTCAAGCCGGACCCGAACAGTTCGACGAAGACCGCTGCCGCGCGCGAACCGGCCGCGCCGACCCGGCCGTTGATCCGGACGCCCGCCGTGGATACCAGAAGATCCCGCCGATCAAAGCGATCGGCGGGATCTTGTTGTCTCGCTGTGGAGCTAAGGAGAATTGAACTCCTGACCTCCTGCATGCCATGCAGGCGCTCTACCAACTGAGCTATAGCCCCTGGACACGCGGCGTAAGCCGCATGTTGTTTCGTTCCCCGCTCGGCGGGCGAACAAGAAGAACTTTAGCCTGCGACCTGCCGGAAAGTGAAATCCGGGTCGCGGGTCGCCCCGGCGAGCCCTGGCGCGTCAGTCGTCGTCGCCGAGCACCGGCTCCGGCAGGGTGCCGGCGTTGTGCTCCAGCAGACGCCAGCCGCGAGCGCCCTCGCCCAGAACCGACCAGCAGCAGTTGGAGAGGCCACCGAGGCTCTCCCAGAACCGGGGCTCCAGACCGAGGAGGCGGCCGATCGTCGTACGGATCGTGCCGCCGTGGCTGACGACGACGAGTGTGCCGTCGTCGGGGAGCTTCTCGGCATGCCGGAGCACCACGGGGGCGGCGCGGTCGGCGACCTCGGTCTCCAGCTCTCCGCCGCCGCGGCGCACCGGCTCACCGCGCTTCCACGCGGCGTACTCCTCGCCGTACCGGTCGATGATCTCCTCGTGCGTCAGCCCCTGCCAGACGCCCGCGTAGGTCTCGCGAAGAGCCTCGTCGTGCGTCACTTCCAGCCCGGTGAGCGTGGCCAGCTCGGCGGCCGTGTTCGCGGCGCGCTGGAGGTCGGAGGCGACGATCGCGTCCGGCTTGAGGTTGACGAGCAGCCTGGCGGCGCGGCGGGCCTGGGAGACACCGGCCTCGGTGAGGGCGACGTCCGTGGAGCCCTGGAAGCGGCGCTCCACGTTCCAGGAGGTCTGGCCGTGCCGCCACAGGATGACGCGGCGGCCCCGGCCGGGCCTGGCGGCCTCACTGAAGGCGCTCACCGCCACTCACCGTCCAGCTCTGCCGCCTCCTCGGCGGCCTGGAGCTTGGCGTGCTCCGCGGCCTTGCCGCGGGTCGCCTTGGCGTCCTCGGGCAGTTCGAGCTCGGGGCAGTCCTTCCAGAGCCGCTCCAGCGCGTAGAAGACGCGCTCCTCGCTGTGCTGGACGTGGACGACGATGTCGACGTAGTCGAGCAGCACCCAGCGGGCCTCGCGGTCACCCTCACGGCGCACCGGCTTGACGCCGAGCTCCTTCTGGAGGCGCTCCTCGATCTCGTCGACGATGGACTTGACCTGGCGGTCGTTGGGCGCGGAAGCCAGCAGGAAGGCGTCCGTGATCGACAGGACGTCGCTGACGTCGTAGGCGATGATGTCGTGCGCGAGCTTGTCGGCGGCCGCCTGGGCGGCGGTGTGGACGAGCTCGATGGAACGGTCGGTAGCGGTCACTGCAAGGCTTTCGGTCGGCGGACACTTGGCTTCACTCGACCTCAAGGGTCTCACGGACCGGTGACAGCACCCCACGTGATTACCGGCTCCCGTGGGGTGGCCTGCGGTGATGTGCGCGCTGCGGCTACGAGGACGACGGTTCGTAGTCCTGCCCCAGCACCACCGAGACATCCGCGTTTCCGGACACCTCGCCCTTCTTGACCGCTCCGGCGGACAGGCCGAGGGTCTTGGCGACCTCGGTGGCGTTGTCCTTGTCGGCGGCGTCGGCGTAGACGACCTCGGACGTGGCCGCGGCCGACGCCGTACCGCCCTCCAGGAAGGTGAAGCCGCCGTTCAGCAGCACCACGCGGGCCTTCTCGGTGTTGTCCTTGACGCCGGTGGCATTGCGGATGGACACGCGGACCGCGGCGTCCTTGTCGGGGCTCTTGGCGGTGCCGCCCAGGACGTCCTTGACGACGGCGGCGCTGGCCTGGGCGCTGAGCGTGCCGTCGGTCTGCACGGGCAGCATGGCCGTCTTGTAGTCGCCGCCCTTGGCGAGCTCGGCGAGCTTGGCGAGGAAGGCGCCGAGGTCCTTGTCGGTCAGCGGCGGCTCGATGATCATCCCGAGCGTCTGCACGGTGACGGTCGCGCCCTGCGTGTCCGAGGTGAGCTTGCGCAGGGTGGCCTGCATGACCTGCCCGAACCGCTCCAGCTGGGCGTTCTGCGCCTCGCCAGAGCCCTGGTAGGTGGCGTAGGCGACGGCCATCTTGCCGCTGAGGGTCTGGCCCTTGCCCTTGCGGACGAGGGGTGCGGCGCCCTTGGACTTGGCCTCCGGGTCGGGCACGTCGGCGTTGGTGTCGACCTCGATGTTGCCGACCAGGTCGACGAGGTTCTGGAGATACGGGGTGTCCAGGCGCCAGGTGCCCTGGATCTCGGTGCCGAGGGCGGTGTCGATCGCGTCGCGCGTCCCCGATGAGCCGTCGTCGTCGACCGACTTGGCCAGGGTGGTGGTGCCGTCGTCACCGGTCAGGGCGAGGGAGTTCGGCAGGAGGACGGTGGTGCCCTGATCGGTGGTGGTGTTGTCGACGAGCAGCGCCGTGGAGGTGCCGCCCTTCGCGGTGTTGTGCAGGTGGACGACGATCACGTCACGCTTCTGGGCGCCCACGGCCGTCGCGGTGCTCTCCTTGCTGTCGGACGACGACAGGCCGGGCAGCTTCCCGGCGTACCAGAGGTAGCCGACCCCGCCGGTCGCGACGACCGCCAGGACGACCACGAGCGCGATCACACGCGCGCGTGCCCGTCGTCGTGCCTCCTCGCGGCGCTCGGTGCGGTTCTCGGTGAACTTCAGCCAGTCGATGACGTCCTCGGAGTCACCGTCGGGCTCCTCGACGAAGGCGAACTGCTCGGTGCGGTAGTCCCGGTCGACCCGGTCGCCCCGCTCCTGGGGCTGCGGTTCCTCGACCGGCCCGGCCTGCTGCGGGATGTAGGCGGTCTGCTCGGCGACGCGGTGCTGCTGTCCGCTGGTGGCGGTACGCCCATACGGGTCGTACGGCGGCGAATGCGCCCCGCCCTGCTGGGGCCCGCCCTGCTGGGGGTGCGTGCCGGTGCCGTACGGGTCGTAGGAGGGCGTGGGCGGCTGCTGGCCGGTGTCGCCGGTCGCGTAGGGGTCGTACGGCGGGACCGGCTGCTGCCGGCCAGTCGCGTACGGGTCGTAGCCGTAGCCCTGCTGCGCGTAAGGGTCGTACTGCTGCTGGGGCGGCTGCTGCCGCGCCGGGATCTGCCGGTACACCGGCTGCCCGTACTCGTCGTAGCCGACGAGTTCGTACTGGTCGGCCTCGTATCCCGCGGCCCCCGCGTCGTATCGGTCGTTCACCGGTCGCCCCTCTCGGCTCACTCGCCTCACTCGCCGCGGTACAGCTCGCGCTTGTCGATGTAGCGCACGACTCCGTCCGGCACCAGATACCAGATGGGGTCGTCCTTTGCGACTCTCGCGCGGCAATCGGTGGACGAGATGGCCAGCGCGGGAACCTCGACCAACGACACGCCCCCCTCCGGGAGCCCGGCGTCGGTGAGGTCGTGGCCTGGCCGGGTGACCCCGACGAAGTGCGCGAGGGAGAAGAGCTCCTCCGAGTCCCGCCAGGTCAGGATCTGACCGAGGGCGTCGGCGCCGGTGATGAAGAAGAGGTCGGTGTCGGGGTTGAGCGCGCGCAGGTCACGCAGGGTGTCCACGGTGTACGTCGGGCCGCCGCGGTCGATGTCGATACGGCTGACGGAGAACTGCGGGTTCTCGGCCGTGGCGATGACCGTCATCAGATAGCGGTCCTCGGCCGGGGAGACGTGCCGGTGGCTCTTCTGCCATGGCTGGCCGGTGGGCACGAACACGACCTCGTCGAGGTGGAACTGCGCGGCGACCTCACTGGCCGCGACGAGGTGGCCGTGGTGGATCGGGTCAAACGTTCCGCCCATGACGCCGAGACGGCGCTTGCCGGGGTTCGACGGGCCGTTTCCGGGGCCGGTAGGCATGTCCTGCTCTCCCATGCGTGCAGACCCTACCGGCCCCGCCCGAGGGCCCAGGCCTGTCCGTGGCTCAGCGGTCGCGGTTGAAGCGGGTGGTGATCCACAGCAGGAGCAGCAGGATGACGAAGGCGCCACCCCCGGTGAGCAACGGGCTGATGCTGTTGTGGTGGCCACCGTGCTCCTCGCCCTCGGCGGCGAGGGTGACCAACTGGGCAGCGGCGCTGTGGAAGCTCATCTTCGGCGTGACCTATCGGTGTGGGCGGGATAAAGATGTCGGCCCATCGTAAGCGGGTGCCATGACGGGGATCACGCCGACTCCTCCGTTGGGGCGCCCGGGACGACCGGTGGGGAACCTTCCCAGGGGCTCAGTCGTCCTTCTGCCTGTAGCCCCGCAACAGGAACCACGCGGTCAGCACACAGCCCACGACCATCACGATCAGCACCACCCGGAGCAGATTCCCCGCCCCCTGCTGCCCGGCCGCGCTCGCGGCCTCGGTGAGCCAAGCGGCTGCGGGGTTGTGCTCCATGACGCGGAACTCCTTCGCTGTAGTGCCCGTCCACGGTAACTCCGCCTAGGCTGGGCTCTGCTTCGGGGGCGCAAAGGTCGGAACAAGGCTCAGCAAAGGGCCGCACAGAGCCATAGAGAGCCATCCAGACGCACATGGGGGAAGACATGTCCGACGGCCACGAGCAGCACGGGCACGAGCACGTACCGAGCAGGCAGCGCAGGCGTTTCCCCGGGATCTCCTCGCGTGCGTACGAACACCCGGCGGACCGCTCGGCCCTGGTGGCCCTGCGCAAGCTCAGCGGCTTCGACACCGTCTTCAAGGCCCTGAGCGGCCTCCTGCCCGAGCGCAGCCTCAGGCTCCTTTTCCTGTCCGACTCGGTGCGGGTCTCGGAACAGCAGTTCGCGCACCTCAACGACATGCTGCGGGACGCCTGTTACATCCTGGACCTGGAGAAGGTCCCGCCGATGTACGTCAACCAGGACCCGGTGCCGAACGCGATGTGCATCGGCCTGGACGAGCCGATCATCGTGGTCACGACCGGGCTGCTGGAGCTGCTCGACGAGGAGGAGATGCGGGCGGTGGTCGGCCACGAGGTGGGCCACGCCCTCTCCGGCCACTCGGTGTACCGCACGATCCTGCTGTTCCTGACCAGCCTGGCGGTCCGGGTCGCCTGGATCCCGCTGGGCAACATCGCGATCATGGCGATCGTGACGGCGCTGCGGGAGTGGTTCCGCAAGTCGGAGCTGTCCGCCGACCGGGCCGGCCTGCTCGTCGGCCAGGACCTCCAGGCCTCGATGCGCGGCCTGATGAAGCTCGCGGGCGGCCACCATCTGCACGAGATGAACGTGGACGCGTTCCTGAAGCAGGCGGAGGAGTACGAGGCGGGCGGCGACCTGCGCGACTCCGTCCTCAAGATCCTGAACGTCCTGCCCCGCTCGCACCCCTTCACCACGGTCCGCGCGGCCGAGCTGAAGAAGTGGGCCGAGTCCCGTGACCACCAGCGGATCATGGACGGCCACTACCCGCGCCGCGATGAGGACAAGGACACCTCGGTCACCGACTCCTTCCGTGAGTCGGCGTCCCACTACGCCACCCACGTGAAGTCGTCCAAGGACCCTCTGATGAAGCTGGTCACGGACATCGCCGGGGGCGCGGGAGATCTGGGCGGCCGGGTACGACGCGGTTTCGGCGGTTTCGCGGGTGCTGCTCCCAGGGAGGAGCCGCGCCGGGACGACGACAGGCGGGACGACGGCGGGGACAACGCCTGACGGCCGCCTGTGGCTGTTTGCAGCGGTTCCTCGCCCCCGCCGCCCCTACCCGTCCCATCCTTCTGGGGCTCCGCCCCAGACCCCGCTCCTCAAACGCCGGAGAGGCTGAGTACTTCAGCCCGTCCGGCGCTTGAGGACGAGGCCCGCAGGGCCGACAGCGGGGGTCTGGGGGCGCAGCCCTCAGGAATGGGACGGGTAGGGGCGGCGGGGGCGGGAAAAGTCCCCGCTCACACCTTCGGCTGGGACCCCGCAGCCAGCGACCCGCACAGCGCCGTGGCCCCACCCGTGGCATAGGGGTCGGTCCCCGCAGGACCGCCCTCCTTGGCCGTCTGTCCCGCCAGAAGCGGGTGCAGCCGGTTCGTCGAGTCCTCGGCACAGGACAGCGGTCCCGCCTGGACATAGGACACGACCAGCTGGGCCTGGTGCAGCCGCAGGTCCTCACGGTCGAAGCGGAAGTGCAGCTCCCGCCGCACGGTGAACAGCGAGGCCTCGGCCGCCTTCTCCCCCGCCTTCGCCGCCCGCAGGGCGTACACGAACGTGTGATCGGCCATGACCTCCAGTGTGGAGGAGTCGGTCTCCGCGGCCTGGAGCGTGCCCTGCACCCGGATCCTGCGGTCGGCCAGCTCGGCCTGGGTGGCGTCGAAGCGAACCAGCCATCCGGTCGGCGCATGCCGCCCGTCCGCGGCCGGATGCCCGAAGCTCTGGTCGAACTGATCCAGTTGGTCGGGGTCCAGCAGCACCCGGACCGCACGGATCTGGTCGCCGGTCAGCACCTCGGGATACAACGAGGACCGCACGATGTAGTCCTTCGCGATACTCAGCGCGTTCGTCACCTGGCTGTCGGAGAAGTGCGCGGTCCGGCGGGCGGCCGGCAGCGGGATGCCCTCCGCGCCGATGCGGAACTGCGCGGCCGGGCTGTGCTCGTACAGGTACGCCGTGTCGGTCGCCCCGGGCACCTTGCCCGGCGGGGCGAGCGGGATGACGGTCATCCGGAGGGGTTCGGCGGGCGGCCCGGAGTTCGCGGGCGTCTGGTAGGGGTGCCGTACACCCATGTAGATCGCCGTACCGAAGGCCACGGCGATCAACAGGACCAGGATCAGCGCCTGCCGGGACAGGCCCCGGCGCATCGGTGGACGGCGGCGTACGGCGGGTGCGTGGTCGGCCAGGCGCTCCTGCGCGGAGAACTCCTGGAGGCGGGCAGCACGGACGAACGACTCGTCGAAGACGACGGATCGGTACTCTTCCTCGCCACCTCCGGGACCGCCCTCGGGTGTCCCCTCAGGTGGGTCTCCTGGCCCTCCCATACCTTCAGGGTAGGTCGCCGGGAGGCCAGGTAAACGCCCTGCTACACGACAAGTTCTGACAGGTTCTCACCAGGAAGGGGAGGCCGCTCTCCGTAGCGCTCAGGCCCTCGGTCGAGTTCCGGTCAGGGCGTGCGCGGCGTCGCCGAGGCAGCCGGCTGCGAGTAGTCGGCGGATACCGAGGGAGACGCTCCGGTGCCCTGTTCGAGCCCTGTGGACGCCGGCGGCGGGACCTGGTCCCTGCTGTTCGAGGAAGCACCCCGGTAGACGGCCGCGAAGGCCAGTGCCACCATGCCGATGCCCATGACGAGGGCGAGCATCCAGGCCACGGGACGGTGCCAGCGGACCTGCTTGCCATAGGTCCCGGGGGCGCCGTAGCGATCCTCGAAAATGTCTGGGTCGTCCAGATCATCCAGTTCCGGATCATGGCCGAAAGCGGCGCGGCGCTCCGGGCCGTACCCCTCGTCGTACCGCTCACCCCGGCCGTGAGCCCGGCGGGCCTCCGCCTCGGAGGCCTCCGCTCTCGCCTGGGCGGCGGCCAGGAGGCGCTCGACGGCGGTCGGCTCGTGCACCACGGCCGCCTGTACGAAGGCCTCGTCGAAGACCACGGAGGCGAACTCTTCGTCCGACACCCCGCGGTCGTGGTCGTCGTCGGGCTCCCAGCCGTCAGGGAACGGCGTGCCCCCCACGTCCTCCGGCACGGATCCAGAGTAGTCCTGGGGGGTCAATTTGGGCAGACGGTATGGAAATTCATCCGGCTTGTGAGACATCTCGGGTGCGTGCACGGAGGCAGCGGGGGGCGCGTGTCGGATGCATATGCCCCGGCCGCGCGCCCTGCGCCGCCGAGCCCCCCGACGCGCCCCCCGACAGCAGCGAGCGCGCCCTCGACGGAGGATTCCTCAGCGCCGTACGTGCCCGTCCCCGGTGACGATGTACTTCGTGCTGGTCAGCTCCGGCAGCCCCATCGGCCCTCGGGCGTGCAGCTTCTGCGTGGAGATGCCGATCTCCGCGCCGAAGCCGAACTGGCCGCCGTCGGTGAAGCGGGTGGAGGCGTTCACCGCGACCGTCGTCGAGTCGACCAGCTGGGTGAAGCGGCGGGCGGCCTGCTGGGAGGTGGTGACGATGGCCTCGGTGTGGCCGGAGGTCCACAGGCGGATGTGCTCGACGGCCTTGTCCAGCGAGTCCACGACCGCGGCGGCGATGTCGTAGGACAGGTACTCGGTCTCCCAGTCCTCCGCCGTGGCCTCCACGACGGTCGCCTTGGAGTCCTTGGCGTACGCCAGCACCCTTTCGTCTGCGTGCACGGTCACTCCGGCCTCCGCGAGGGCGTCCAGGGCGCGCGGCAGGAACTCCGGGGCGATGTCCTGGTGGACCAGGAGGGTCTCGGCGGCGTTGCAGACGCTGACGCGGTGGGCCTTGGAGTTGATCAGGATCTCGATCGCCATGTCGAGGTCGGCGTGGGCGTCGACGTAGACGTGGCAGTTGCCGGTGCCGGTCTCGATGACCGGGACGATGGACTCGGTGACGACCGTCTGGATCAGCGAGGCGCCGCCGCGAGGGATCAGCACGTCGACGAGCCCGCGGGCGCGCATCAGCTCGCGCACGCTCTCGCGGCTCTCCCCGGGCACCAGCTGCACGGCGTCGGCGGGCAGCCCGGCGCCGCCCACGGCGTCGCGGATCACCCGGACGAGGGCACTGTTCGACTCGTACGCCGAGGCCGAGCCGCGCAGCAGCACGGCGTTGCCGGACTTCAGGCAGAGGGCGGCGGCGTCGACGGTGACGTTCGGGCGGGCCTCGTAGATGATCCCGACGACGCCCAGCGGGACGCGGACCTGGCGCAGGTCGATGCCGTTGGGGAGGGTCGAGCCGCGGACGACCTCGCCGACGGGGTCGGGCAGCGCGACGACGTCCCGCACGTCGGAGGCGATGGCCCGCACGCGCTCCGGAGTCAGGGTCAGCCGGTCGATGATCGCCTCGCTGGTGCCGGCTTCACGGGCCTTGGCGATGTCCCTGGCGTTGGCCTCGACGATCTCGCTCGTACGGACCTCCAGCGCGTCCGCGATGGCGAGCAGCGCGTCGTCCTTCTCGGCCCGCGGCAGCGGGGCGAGGTCGGCGGCGGCGGACTTGGCGCGGTAGGCGGCCCGGTTGACCGGGGACATGGAGTCGTACGGCGAGAGCGTGGTCATGAAAGAAGGGTAGTGCGACTGCGCGGCCGGTCCAGCGCTCGTTCCAAACCCCGAGACAGGCCCCGCAAGCCCCACAGACCACTCGGGAAACGCAGGAAACGCAGGAAACTCAAGGCGGCCAGGACGCTCGAAGCGCCCCTCCGGTCAGTAGGGGTGGACGCCCACCGGGGTCGCCGGCGGCGGCCCGTACCCCTCCGCGATCCGCTGGTGGTAGGTCTCGCGGTCGATGACCTCCAGGCCGACGATCTCCCAGGGCGGCAGTCCCGCGCTCTGCCGGTGCTCGCCCCACAGGCGCAGGGCGACGGCGGCCGCGTCGTGCAGGTCGCGGGCCTCTTCCCAGTAGCGGATCTCGGCGTGGTCGTTGGCATACCGGCTGGTCAGCAGAAAGGGGTGGTCGTGGGCGAGCTGTTCGAGGGCGCGCCGCACCTCCTTCAGCGGGGCCTCCTGGCCGGAGACGCTGAGGGTGACGTGCCACAGGCGGGGCAGGTCCTTGGGCTCCTCGTACCGCTCGCCGGCCGCGACGCTCGTCAAGGCGCGCTCCTCACCGGCCGCGCGGGACGAGGCCCCGCCGGCACTGCGGGACGCCGTCCCAGGTCGCACTCGTCTCACGACGGCCTCCTCTACGCAGTGACCGACTCGGTGGTCGCACGGAATGTCCCTGAGACAAAGTTGAGCAGGCCGCAAGGGCTCGCGGGGCGGTTTTGCGGAACGTCCACCTCAGGGCGACTTCCCTTGCAGGGCGTTCACCCCGTTTTCGGCTGGGGGTCCGGGGGTCGGCCCCCGGGACGACACAGCGCGGAACGTCCACCTC